>NZ_JAWJBT010000014.1:0-122943 GCF_046536035.1 Halomonas sp. SIMBA_159 | reverse complement strand
GTGCCGGTCAGTTCGGTGGCTTGGGCCTCGCTCACGGACAGGTTGCCGTCGCCGATGGCCGCCAGGTCGATGGTCGGCAGGTCAGCATTGTCGGCATCCAGCGTGGCGCTTTCGGTGTCGCTGGCCGGGTTGCCCGCTTGGTCGGTGACGTCGGCGACCACGGTGATGGTGCCGTCGACCAGGCCGGCGGCCGTCAGGTCTTCGGTGGTGCTGAACGCGCCGTTGGTCACCGTGGCGGTGAACGTGGCGGTGTTGTTCTGGCTGTCGGTGACCGTCAGCGTGACCACTTGACCGTCTTCCACGTTGGTGGTGGTGCCGGTCAGTTCGGTGGCTTGGGCCTCGCTCACGGACAGGTTGCCGTCGCCGATGGCCGCCAGGTCGATGGTCGGAACAACGGTATCACGCACAGCATCAGCAACCCCTTCATCAGACTGGTTGCCGCTTGAATCAGTAATTGTGGCGGTAACAACAAGGCTCTCGCCTTCAGCAGGTATTGGCAGTTCAGTGACGACTTCACCTGCCGCAATTTGCTCTTCGGTGAGAGTGATCTCTGTGCCATTCACTGTTAGCGTGTCGCCCGCCACAGCATTGGTATTTCCTAAACCAATAGTGACAGTGACTTGGCCGTTAGTGATTTCATCCGCGGTAATAAAGTCGTCGCCATTGGCGATAGTAACGCTTGGAGCATTTGGTGCAGTGGTGTCAATAGCACCGTTATCAGACGCTGTTGCTTCATTGCCAGCAGGATCAGTAATGCTGGCATCGACTGTGTAATCACCCTCGGACAAGGGCGTGGTGACGTCTACGCTCCAGGTGCCATCCGGGTTCACAGTGGCTTCAAGCTCTTGTGAGTTTCCGACCGCGTCGGTCACGATGACTGAGACCGTGCCACCGATTTGGTCAGAGGTGCCAATAATGGTCGGAGTGGTATCGTTCCCGTTTGGCGCATCAACGGTCAGCGTGGGTGCTGTTGTGTCAATAGCGCCGCTATCAGAGGCTGTCGCTCCATTTCCAGCAGGATCGGTAATGCTAGCATCGACTGTGTAATCGCCCTCAGCCAAGGGGGTGGTAACGTCAACACTCCAAGTACCGTCTGGATTCACTACAGCTTCTAGCTCTTGGGTGTTTCCTGCAGAATCAGTAACAATAATCGCGACCGTACCGCCGATTTCATCAGAAGTACCAGTGATCGTCGGTGTGGTGTCATTACCTGTGGGGGCGTCAACCGTGAGCGTAGGAGGCGTGGTGTCGACCACATCATCACCTACATCCACTGCATCTCCATCCGCCGCCACATCGCCACCATCAAATTCAACAAACTCGGCGCCTTCTAGGCCACCTTCTGTGTTGAAGCTGAGGGGGTCTGTCTCTTCGGCGATACGGGCAACACGCACGAAGCTGCTGCCGCCACCGCCGCCGCCGGCACCACCACCGGCTGCAGTAGCGTCTAGAATATCAAGCAGGTCGCCTTCTTCATCATCGAGTGCGGCGAGGAGCGCTTCTAAATCGTCGTCTTGTGCGCTGGCATCGGTGGCAACAATGAGGTCGCTTACAAGATCAGGAGTGACCGCTACTTCTTGGCCGCCTTCTACAACGTTGGCACCCGTTCCGTCGGCAAAGTCTAGCTCAACACGTCCATCGGCGGAGGTGACTAGCGTTTCACCTTCTTGAAGCACATCACCGATGGCTAACTCACGTAAGTTGCCATCTTCGTCACGTGCCCATGCCTGACCTGTAATTGCGATAACGGTTGCCGTAGCCATGTGTCACTCCTCACTCTTTGTTTGTTACCGTCTCGCTAGTACGTTATGACTAGACCTATTGACGGTATATACAGCGAGATTAGGAGGGTACGGAATAAAAAAGTATTGTACCGATGGACACAAAAACGAGACCGTTTTAGGTCTCGTCGTAGTGAAAAACATGGCGTCGTCGCTTATCTAGACCATGCACCATGCCTAGTTGTCGGCTTGCTCAGCTATTGGTGCTAACTTAAGAATCAATTGGAGACGATCCCGCACTGCTAGTTTTTTAAAAATTGCACTGAGATGCGCCTTCACCGTTCGTTCGGTGATGTCCAGTTGGCGGGCAACCTCTTTGTTGGTGGCTCCTCGTGCGACCGCTAGTGCCACCCCCCGCTCCCGCTCAGTCAGCAGTTCTAAATACTCACTATGCTGATACCGATCGTGCTCCACGCGCTTCTGAAGCGCTTTAAACGTACCGCCGAGCACTTTTGCCAGCAGCTCTTGCCCCACCCACACTCCCTGATTACTCACGACCACGGCCACTTGGTTAAGCACATCGGCCGCAGCCAGGGTATGCACATACCCTCGTGCGCCTAAATCAAGTGCACTCAGCGCTTCACGGTCGTCGGGGGAGTAGCTTAGCACCACCACAATGGCTCCTTGCTCTACCAGCTTTGGAATGAGTGATGGCCATATGCCGACGGTCGTTGAGAGCCAGACAAGATCTTTTGGCACGACTTGCTGCCCAAGAGTGCTGGGCGTTAAAGCCTCCACCTCTTGAAACGCATTTTTCCACCGGGCTTTTAAACTACCATCTGTTGTTATAAACCAGTGTTTCATCAGCGTTCCCCCATGGAATCTCGCCACGCTCTTAAAACAGGCTTCAGCATGAACTGCATCACTGTCCGCTTGCCGGTGACGATGTCAACTTGCGCCGTCATACCCGGTATTACCTGTAGCCGGTCGGCCACGCTCTCATTTTCAAGACTGCGCACGCGCACTTGATAGAAGGTATTTCCCTCTTCATCTGTAATGGTGTCGGCACTGATGTGCTCAAGCTCGGCTTGGAGGCCGCCATAGATGGCGTAATCGTAAGCCGTCAGCTTGATGGTGGCTGGCTGGCCTGGGTGCAGAAACGCGATATCCTGTGGTGCAATACGAGCTTCAACTAAGAGTTGGTCATCGCTTGGCACAATTTCCACCACTTCTTGACCGGGCTGAGCCACCCCACCAATCGTATTGATATGAATACGCTGGACAATGCCATCTACCGGAGAGCGAATTTCGGTTAAACGCACTCGGTCTTGCAGCCCGGTACCCGACTGCTGAAGTGCGTTGAGATCACCCAGCGCTTGGGCTAAGTCGTTACGCCACTCGCTGCGTCGCTCTGCGCCTAACTCGCGAAGCTGCGTTTCGGCTTCTTCCACCGCTGCTTGTAAACGAGAGACAGCGGCGTCTGATTGATTACGCTCACCCGTAGCCCTAGACACCTCACGCTGAAGGCGAAGCACTTCCACTTCAGATACCGCGCCAGAGGCGAGCAGCGGGCGAGTCAGGTTCAATTCCTGACTGGCCATACTTGCTTCACGCCCAGCAGTATCACGCCGCGCTTCGGCTTCACGCAGCTCCTGCACGCGCTGGCGAATTCTGTCTTCCAACACGTTCTCTTGCTCACGCAGCTCTTCGCGACGACTTTCGTAGACTTCACGCTCTTGCATGACGATATTGGGCACTTCCTGACGCAGCTCTTCGGAAGGCTCGAAGGCGGTGCCGGTCGCCAGCGCGCGAAGGCGCTCGGCACGCGCTTCCAATGCGAATCGCTGGGCACGGTTTTCACGAAAGTCAGACACGAACCGGGTAGGGTCGATCTGCATCAGTACTTCACCCGCGCTCACGACCTGCCCTTCTCGCACCATTATTTGCTCGACGACGCCACCATCGAATGACTGGATACGCTGAAGCTGGCTGGCGGGAATCACGCGCCCTGCCCCTCGCGTCACTTCATCGATCGCGGCAAAGTAGGCCCATACCAACAGCGCGATGATGGTCAGCAGTACGGTGTACAGAAATAATCGCGCACGAATGGGTTCTTGCTGCATTCGCGCCCAATCGGTGTCGCTGGCCCAATCACGGTTAAGATGGGCGGATGTCACCCGCTTGGCAAACAGGCGATCCATAAAGGGGCGAAACGGTTTTTGGCCCTTTTCTGAAAAGCGGCCAATCGCTTCAAAGCCTTTTTGCTCGGACGTAGAGGAGGATTTACGCGCCATTATGAGGCCCTCCCGATTTGCCCTTTACGTAGTGCTTCAACCACGGTATCACGCGGGCCATCGGCAACCACTTTGCCTGCATCCATCACAATAATGCGATCTACCAGGGAGAGCAGCGAGGTACGGTGAGTCACCACAAGAATGGTTTTACCCGCCGCGACGTTTTTCAAGTTGGCTTTGAACGCCTCTTCACTGGCGTTATCCATGGAGCTGGTGGGCTCATCCAACAGCAGAATCGGAGGGTCTTGGACCAGCGCTCGCGCGATGGCGACCGACTGTTTCTGGCCTCCCGACAGCGCTTGGCCACGCTCACCGACTTGGAGGTCGACCCCATGAGGATGGCTATTAACCAAGTTTTCCAGACCCGCTAACTCAATCGCTCGAAGCAATGCATCGTCGTCCACGCGGTCACTGCCGCCCCCGGCCACGATATTATCCCGCAGTGAGCCCGAAAACAGGCTGACATCCTGGGGTACATAGCCGATATGGCGACGTAGCTGCAACGGGTCGAGCTGGCGAATATCGACGTTGTCGACCAGCACCGCGCCGGAACTGGGCTGATAGAACCCCAGCACGAGCTTGTTGAGCGACGACTTCCCACAGCCGATGCGCCCAAGAAGCGCCACTTTCTCGCCGGCCTTGACTGTAATGGAGACATCCTTCAAAGCGTCTCGCTCTTCGTTGGGATAGCGCAGCGTCACTTTTTCCAAACGAATGTTACCCGCAAAGCTGGGCTTCTCTACGTAAGCTTTGCCTTCGTGACGCTCCACTTTTTTATCCATGACCGCATTCAAGGAATCCAATGCGGTGGAAGATTGGTGGTACTGCGCCAGCAGCGCAGCGGCTTGGCTAATGGGTGCCATGGCTCGCGAAGAGAGCATATAGGCTGCGATCAGTCCGCCCTGGGTAAGATTGCCTTCGATGATTTGGTACACACCGACAATGATGACGCAAACGGCCACGCTGTGCTGGGCCCATTGCGCCACGTTAGAGACCGAGGTGCTCACCATCTTCAACTGAGCACCGGTTTTAGATAAGAACGCTGAGGCTTTTTCCCAATGGCGCTGAATACGGCTTTCTGCACGCAGCGCTTTCACGTTTTCCAATTGAGAGATGGATTCGACCAGCAGCGAGTTGCGCTGTGCGCCGACTTCCCAGGTGGTTTGCGAAAGCTCGTGCAGTTTCCCTTGAGCCGCTAAGGCATACAGCAACACCACCACAATACCCACCAGAACGGGGAGCACTAGCCAAGGGTTAATCAGCGCAATAATGGCTGCAAACATCAGCACAAACGGCAGATCCACGATCCCTAAAATGGTCGCAGAGCCGATAAAGGCACGCACCGACTCAAACGATTGCAGCGTCGAAGTGAACGACCCCGTTGAAGCGGGCCGCTCTTCTAAACGTAACCCTAACGATTTCGCCATAATGCTTGATGAAAGCTTGACGTCCGCTCGGCTGGCGGCCAAGTCTACGAAGCTACTGCGCATTAACCGCAAAGCTAAGTCAAAACAGAGAACGATAAAAATGCCTATCGCCAATACCCACAGCGTTTCTGTTGCTTGGTTAGGCACCACGCGGTCATAAACGTTAAGTACAAACAGCGGCATTGCAATGGCGAACAGGTTGATCGCCACAGAGCCTAATACGATATCGCGGTATAACCGTCGATTCTCTCGAATAACGCCCCAAAACCAGTGCTGATCACGGCGTTTTTTGACACCAGGCTCGGAAGCGTTATCGGCTAAAAATTTGGGTCGTACATAAATGGCTTCACCACTGTAACCGGTATAGAGCTCATCTAAAGAGACTTCCACATCGGATTCAGAAAGCTCAGGAAAAATAACCCTGGCTTTTTTTTGCTTGAAATCTAACCCCAGCAGCACACAAGCGCGCCCAGGCTCCAATAATAAGATGGCAGGGAAGAGCGCAGGGTTGAGTCCTGAGAGTCTGCTTTTCACAATCCGCGCTGACAAACCAGCTCGAGAAGCTGCCCTGCTAAAAACAGAAGGGGTAAGCTTGCCTTGTTCTAGAGGAAGCCCTGCTCGCAAGGCCTCAGATGACACATCGTGCTGATGAAAGGAGGCAATGGTCTTCAAACACTCCAGAAGCTCATCCCCTATCTCACGCTCGTCGAACGCTGGCTCTTCCGAGCCAGGGTGCACAGCCTCTGCATTATTCAGCTTTGCTTGCGTCACAGATACCTCATTACCCTAATACACAGTAAGTACACAGTAAGCGGCTTAACTCCGCGCCTTATGGAGTACGCCAGCCCGCCGTGATCGATACGGCGGGGCTTCACGTGATTATTTATCACTAGGCGTTACTATCATTCGACGCTACGGCGACCCTAGCCATTAGTGACGAAGGCATCACCATACCCCATTCCTTGCAAGGTTTCTTGAAGCGCTTGTGCATCGCTTAACGACGCGACCGGACCCAATTGAACGCGGTAATTGCCGGCAGCGGCATACACCCGTGATTGACTGGTGAGTTGTTCACTCAGCTCGGCACTTAACGACTCAGCACGCTCAATCGCACTAAGGGATGCGACCTGGATATAGAGACTACTTGCCACTGCTGCAGGCGCGACCGTTTCACTCATAAACACTGTTTCATTAACAGGTGCTGCGTTCAGCGGCTCACTTGCCGTATAAGCGCTAGTGGGAGCATCTGTAGCCATGGGCGCTGCGGAAATACCCCGTGTAAAGTCTTCTAGCGTAAATCCGCGGGGGCCATCGATCGCACATGCCATTTCCGGGTCCTGCGCCATGTCGTCATAACCAAGCTCTGACAGGCTCGGGATATCCTCGCGAACCACTTCAAGTGTTTGCATGAGCTGCCCCATGGCCGCCAGGGTACGCGCCTGAGCCAGCGTTAAATCAAATTCCGCATTGGCGTAGGCACGGCTTGCTTCAAAGTATTCGTTCTCGCTATCAAGAACATCTAGTAGCGTACGTTGACCAATATCAAACTGCTGCTGGTAGGCACCACGAACACGGTCAATCGATTGACGATGGTCGTTTAGGTAGCGCAGCTGCTCATTGATACGCTGAGTGTCGTTGTAAGCAATCTGGGTTGTTTGACGTACGTTGGTACAGGCCACTTCCCGTTGATTCACGGCCTGCTCAATACGCGTGGCGGCAGCGTCAAAAGCAGCGCTATCGGAACCGCCTCGGTACAGGTTCATACTGGCGACGAGCTGAATGCTGTGCTCATCGCTACGCCCTGCAATGGAATCATCTTGGTTATTGGTGCCGGTTCGCCCTTGAATATCAAGGCGGGGCATAAAGGCGGCACGGGCTGCATTCTGCTCTGCCCGCTGCACGGCAATGTTCTCAATGGCCGCATGGAAGTCGGGATTGCCTTCAAACGCCATGCGAACAGCCTCGCTCACATCACTGGGCAACTCATCGGCTAGTGACGGCGCAGGTGACATGTTTTGAGGCGGTAACGCACCGACAATGCGCTGGTAGCGAGCCGTCACATCGTGCAGATTCGATGCTTCGGTCATGAGGTTCGATTCAGCCAGCGCCAAACGGCCGCTGATTTGTTCAAGGTCAACGCCACGACCGGCACCGGAAAGTGCTCGCTCTTCAATTTGTGCGAAAACGCGCTGGTGCTCTCGGTAGTTGTCTTGGGCTAAGCGCACCATTTCACGAAAGCGCAGCACATCTAAATATGTTTCGAATGCTTCCAGTGCCACCGTTTCACTGGCACCCAGTAATTCAAAGTAAGCAATCAAGCGAGTGCGATCTAAACGCTCCACTTCACTGCGCGTAGCAAAACCATCGAATACCATTTGAGTAAGGGTTAATTCAGCAAAGTCACTACTGTAACTGCCACGGCCATCATTTTGCTGATCCTGACGACCTACGCCAGCGGTCACGTCAATGGAAGGTAGGTAGTTGCCCTGCGCGACTCTTACGTCGCTACCCGCGGCACTAAAATTAGCCCATGCCGCATTCACCTGCGGATTGGTGACGATGGTTTGCTGGATGGTGGAGTTAAGGTCGGTACTGCCAGGCGCATACAGGGTAGAAGGCAGTTGCTGAGCCAGCGCTGACAGCGGTAAGCAGGCAAGCGTTGTTAGCGTCAGCGGTCGAAAAGCTCTCTGTAAAAAGAGAGGTTTGCGTTTTGTTGTAACGTTGTCTTTCATGGCCATTGATCCCTAATAAACGTTTTCGCTACTGATGAGCAAGTCGCCTTTCCTTTGCAACAACACAAGACGCATTGTTACCCCCTGGGCTGCTTACCCGTTGAGCCCTAACGACACCCCATCACGCCTCATTACATCGCCAGTGTTTTCTTCATGAAAACACCTTAGACAAATGATATTACCTTAAATTAATCGCATGAGCGGTAGACACAAGCTATAAGAACAAAAGTCACAAAAATTTACAATAAAACCCCAAAAAAACACACTACACACGCTGCTGCATTTTTCCATGGGGAAGCTGCTGTATCACTAGCCCGCATAAAATAAGCACCAGCCCCAGCAGCGTAGAAGGCAGCATAGGCTCTCCCACCACGAGATAAAGCAGTAATAGAGAGATCGGTGGAGATAAGAAAATCAGATTCGATACCTTAGCGGTACGCGACACTTTTTGTACGGCTATTTGCCAGAAAATGAAGGCAATCCCCATTTCAAACAGCCCCACATACACCCCGGCGCCTAACGCTGGCCAACCATGCCACTGCACACCAGGGCCGAACAGTAGCAATACCGTTAACACAGGTAACCCAACGCTAAAGTTCTGCCATTGACCTACCAACGGGTGCCGCTCATCACGCGCATTAAGCAGCCAGTAAAGCGCCCACAGCAGGGTGGATGCGAGGGCAAACACAACGCCCACGGGGTCTTCAAACGCGACATTGAAGACATTGCCTCGTGTCACGATCACCCACACCCCGCTGTATGCCACCAGCCCTGCGGCTATGTCTAAACGCGTTAGCCGGTGCCCTAGCAAGGGCACTGCCAAGAACGCCATGGCAAGCGCCCAGGTGTAGTTTAGCGCCATCGCCTCTTGTCCTGGCAGCCGGTCATAAGCGGCAAACAGCACCAAGTAATACGCGACGGGATTCATCAACCCCGCCCATAGCGCTGTTCGCCAACCTTTTCGAAGCGCCTGCGCCATATTCCCTTGCTGGACGACCAGCGCCCCCATTAACAGCCACGACACCAATGCGGCGATCCACATCAACTCGAGCGGGCTCATCCACGCCAGGGCCACTTTGAACGCGGTAGCTACTGTCGACCATAGGGCAACGGCTCCAAGGCCATAAAGGACGGCCTGCTGATCTTGGCTCATCGGTCGAGGTGCCCCAAGTCACGGGCAGGATCGATCTGGTCACGTACCTGCTGTTTAAGTGATTTGATATCGGGAAACCCACCGTCGCGCTTACGCTCCCACAGCAGCGACTCATCACACCAGATTTCGAATGTACCGCCATGAGAGGGGGACAACGCCACTTCTGCCAGCTGCTCACCAAACGTGGAAAGAAGTTCTTGCGCATACCATGCGCTGCGCAGCAACCACTGACACTGGGTGCAGTAGCGAATTTGAATGCGTGCCATTATGTAAATCCCTATCGATCAGTTCCTTGACTCGCCAGCACTTTAGCTCAGTTTCTTTGCAGCATTATGTGGCATCCTAGTCAGGCATTCTGTCATCTACTATTCGTAATCGCCAAGGAACCGACCATGGCTCAACAGGAAGTTTCACAAACACAGGTGTATGAGTGGCTAACGGGCGATGATGATAGCCGGATGTGCGACGACATCCCTGATAGCGCCTGCCAAGAGCAGCCACGCAACTTTTTTCTCCACTTATTTGCCTCGCTGGGTAATAAGCTTGCTGATGAACTCTCAAGCGCCCGCCTTGTATTGCCCTGGCTGCTGGGCATCATCGGTGCTCCGGTGTGGATGATTGGGCTATTGGTTCCTATCAGGGAAGCGGGAGCCCTACTTCCTCAACTGTTTGTGGCCGGTTTTATTCGCTTAAAGCCTCAGCGTAAATGGATTTGGGTAGCCGGTGCGCTACTACAGGCAGTCGCCGCTATGGGCTTGGCACTGCTGGCTTTAGTGGGTAGTGGCGCAGTGGGGGGCCTGCTGGTATTGGCGTCGTTGGTGATGCTCTCGCTCGCCAGAGGGTTATCCTCCATTGCCACCAAAGACGTGCTAGGCAAAACCATCGCTAAACATCGCCGTGGCACGCTGATGGGCTGGAGTGGCAGCGTCGCCGGCGCTGCGACGCTGATCGCTGGTGGAGTGTTAGTGTGGTTTGGTGACCGGCCAGGCAATCTCGCCTTAGCGATACTCCTAAGCGTTGCTGCCGCTGGCTGGTTGCTGAATGCGCTGTGCGCCGCCCGCATTAAAGAAGCACCTGGAGCCGTTGAAGGAGGGGAAAACGCCTGGGACAGCATCAAACTTGGGCTCTCGCTGATGCGTGAAGACCGCACGTTTCTGCACTTTAATATGGCCAGAGCGCTACTGCTCTCAAGCGCGCTGGCATTACCCTATTTAGCGCTGCTCGGCCAACAGCAAAGCGGAACAGAGTTAGGCGGGCTAGGCATTTTGGTGGTGGTCTCTGGCCTTGCGGCCATGGTGGCAAGCCCTGTGTGGGGCAAACGGGCCGACCAATCCAGCCGACGTGTCATGCGCGACGCAGCCATTGGCACAGCCATCTGCTGCCTACTGGGTGCGTTATTGACGTGGTTACCGGGGGAGTGGGCACATAGCGTGCTGCCCTACGCCGGCATTTATGCGCTGTTAGTGATTGTGCATCATGGCGTCCGTTTAGGCCGCAAGACCTACTTGATCGATATCGCCAACCAAGATAATCGCGCCATGTATGTGGCTCTCTCAAACACCTTCACTGGCGTGTTAATGCTCGTTGTCGGCGGCCTAATTGGCGCATTGGCACAGTGGCTGGGGAGCGCTATGCTGCTGGTCATTTTGGCGTTAACGGCCATCGGGGCCATGCTAAGCGCACAGCGATTACCCGAGGCAGAGTAGCATTGCGCATTGCAAAGCCCTGCAACGCTCGCCATGATGGTTAGCAAATCGCGGTGGCTATCTGTTTTTTTGCTATTCTACCTTTGTTTGGTGGTGTAAAAGACTGCATCGTCCTGCACTAAGAGAGCCCCGCGCTGATGCACAGCGTCATGGCGAAGAAAGACGAGAAGCAACAGGAACCCATTGATGAAACGATCTCCTTTAATAAGCCCGGAGTTACTTGAACGTATTGTTGACGCTTCTGAAGATGGCATCGTCGTTGCAGAGCAGGAAGGTGACGAAAACATCCTGATTTACGTCAACAAAGGGTTCGAGCGTTTAACGGGCTACAGTGCGGATGAAATTCTGTATCGCGACTGCCGCTTCCTACAAAACGAAGACCGTGATCAGGATGCATTAACGTCGATTCGTGACGCGCTGCAAGATGGCCGCCCGTCTCGCGAAGTACTGCGCAATTACCGTAAAGACGGCACTATGTTCTGGAACGAGCTCTCCATTACACCGGTATACGATGAGGCCGATAAATTGATGTACTACATCGGCGTTCAAAAAGACGTGACCGAACGCGTTGAGGCGCAGTTAGCGCTTGCTGAACTGAAGAAACAGCAGGAACACGCTGAGTAATGCACCGACAACTAGCCACACGTGAGGCATGAACATTCTAAATAAACGCTCACGCTTTTTGCTGGGGTTCCCACAAACACCCCCTAACATTCAAATAGTACTTGAACTTCCAATCCAGTAGCGTTATATAGCGCCTAGGCGCTTATTGAGCGTTAGGCGCCTCTTGCTCTGCCAGCTTATGTGGTGTGCTGGCGACGAGGAAGGGGCCGTTGGCCGGTGCGCCGGCTTGGGTTGGAGGGCATACCATGAGCCGTGACCCCTTAAATCGTGAAACCTATACTAACGATGGGCTTGATGCTGAAGAGTTCGATAACTTAGATGCAGTCAACGACGATCATTACGGTAAAAGCAAACCCAGCAAAGCCGATACTCTGCGCGCTCGTCGCCAAGTGGAAGCATGGCTTGAAGAGCGTCGCCTACAGCGCGCAATTGAAGACGATTGGGACGAAGAAGAGTAACGCTTTACCTGGTGGATACGACCCGAGGGGCACCCATAGGCGTGCCCCTTATCTTTGTGCCCTACCCTCTCCACGCTCCCACCACCGCTACGCTGGCCTTTAGCTCCGCTGGGCACTATCATCTATGCACCAAGCCAGCATATTGCTGGTATCGCTTTTACCACAACCTAACGGATTTCCATGGCGCAATGATTTGAAAACACTGATGAAATTTTGTAACTCACTTAGGTTTACGGGCTAGGTGCCATATACCACGTGGGTTATGGGACGACCTTTCACAAGCAATCAACTAAAAACATCCTAATTCTGTAACCTTTAGGTCTTTTTTGGCACCAAAAGGTTACAAAATGCCATTACTTAACAACGAGACAATGAGTGCGAAGTCACCGACCTTCTTCAATACCTCATAGCTCTCTTCACCGTCGATTCGGACACTCCGAAGTATTGAGCAGTCTTGCTAATGCTTGCCTCGCTCTCTTGCCTCCAGCGCTTTATCTCGAGGGGATTAGTCTTCTTGGGTCGGCCCAAGTGTCGCCCTTCTGCTTTCGCACGACGTATGCCAGCCATTTGCCTTTCACGTATATTAGAGCGTTCAATCTCAGCCATTGCAGCAAGCATCGTAAGCATTGCCTTGCCAATAGGTGTGTTAAGGTCAAATCCCTCACGCAAGCTGACAATCGACACTCCCTTGCTTTGCATGAAGTGAACTGTATTAAGCACATCGACTGTATCTCGCCCGAGACGATCAATCGCATAGACCACTAGCACGTCGCCTTCACGTACATATTCTGCCAAGGCCGAGAAACCCACACGCTGCAGAGCAGGTAACACTCCCGAAGTTGCCTCGTCACTCCACCAACGTTCTACATTATGGCGATTCGCAATCTCGCTACGTTGAGAGTGAGTGCTTTGATCACTGGAGCTGACTCGGAGATAGCCGATCGTTGCCATTGAGCTGTACCCTTAATTTTGGATCATAAGGTGGGGTTTTCTTTTGAACCTAGGCCATAACCCGAAACGACACTTATGACCCACTAAGATTCAAAGATAATAGAAGCGGGTCAAAAGGTACACTTTTTGACCCATAAGTCTTGCAGAGGCAGGGTCTATATAAGAGATAAAAGATGTTGGCGGTAATATTCCGAGAAGCTAAGCGTTAGCAAGGGAGGCTCAAGAGACAGCATCTCACGCTCATTAATGTTTTTTGTAGATAACGGTTGGCCATTGTCTGCAGCTGACCCACTCTCATCAGTGCCGTGCAGATGACTGAAACGCGCTTTCTCTAATCGTAGACTTAGCTTTTGGGTTTGAAGCATTGCCTGGTCTTCGGGAAGATCGTCAGCAATTCGCTGCGAATATTTGCGTAGTAGTGGCTCGGCGATCACATAGAGCCATGCTTGATCATCTGAGTCGCCCATTTTGCGTAAAATGCGCCCTAAAACCTGCCGGTAATGCAATTCCGTGCGAATCCTGCTCAGGTACGCACAAACGCATAACCTTTGAATATCAGTCCCTTCGGAAATCATGCTTACCGCGACAATCCAGCGCGTACTGTTATATCGGTATTGGTCAATTAGCTGATGCGCCTTCGGTGTTCGGCTAGTCACCACTACATAGCTTTGACCTTTGTGGTGCAAAAGCTCGGCGATCTGATGGGCATGCTCAATGTCAGTAGCCACTACCAGACCGCCAGCATTAGGCACACTTTTCCGTTCTTGGTTAAGTCGGTCAATGCTTAGGTCTAGCACCGCATTCAGGATATCGTCGTGTCGCAACAGGTCTTCGTAGCTGATTGGCGATTCACTGAGCAACTGTTGAAATGAGGAAAACGCTTTTACCGATGCTGTACTCTCGTTCTCTTCAATCAAGCGGATCAATGGGTTATCGATAAGCGTAATTCGTGGCGAGCGACATACGCCGTCTTTAATGGCGGATCTCAGGTCATAACGGTAATCGCAGATGAGCTTTCCTTCTGGATCGCTGTAGCGAGCTAATGCGATAGGTAAGTCATCCGAACGCCAGGGTGTTCCTGACAGTGCTAACGTGTAAGTGGCTGCACTTTGGATGCGCTGAATTATTTGCTGGCCCCACGTATTGCTGAGAAGCGGATCATGGCCTGCACAGTGATGTATCTCATCAAAAATGGTTAAGGTGCGATATTCTGTGAATAACGTCCAAAAATCCTCAGGGTGATATTCCATAGACTGGTAGGTATATGCGGCCCCAACCGACGCAAGCGTATCGCCAAACCGCTGGTTCAACACCACTGTAAAGGTGCGCTGTATGCCAGCCACCACCTCTCTGGTAGGTGCAAAGCAGATAACAAAATCTATACGTCCTTCTTCAAGGAGCCATCGCGTAATTTCAGCGGCCAGACGGGTTTTACCGCTGGCAGGGGTTGCTTGTACGAACAAGTCGCTACTAAGTAAATAGTGGGACTTCGCTAGTTCCAAGCACTCTGATTGCCATTTACGCAGCCTCGTGCTCATGAACCCCTCAGCCGATGTAGTGACTTTTCTAGCGCACGTACCCGACCCATTAAGCGTGCGCTCCGGTCGTAAGCATCACGATGATCCATCACAATACTCGGCTTCAGATCAGGGTATTCATCCATAAGCTCACGAAACGCCTCGACTTCACCCAGGGTAGAAAGGAATTCACTTTGCGTTTCCTTCAATACTTTCTCCAAAGCATATTGGCTAGACGCCTTCTTAGTGCTGGAATTGTGTTCAATACTAGCGTCGTCTTTTGGAATAACAGATTTGTCTGATGTTTCATTTGTTTGCGACACGAGCCGCTGGTGCCATGTGTCAAAACTTTCCCCCTCCAGACACACGCTCGCATCTCTTATTGAAGGCAACACAAAATAGAGTTGGTCGCGTTTGCGTTTTTCATGATCTTTCTCTACCAAGCCAGTGTTGATTAGCTTTTTAACCCTTTCATAGATAAAACGCCGCAGATCAGCGCGATGCTCTGCGGCTATGCCATGTCGATGTGCGTACTGGTCACGGAGGCTGCGAATAGTGAATTGAGCGTTATCAGTGTCTAAAAGGAGCTCGAAAATGCGCTCATCAATCGAAGAAGGGGTACCCGACATGACCATCACCGTAGGCTAGGTAAAAACGAAAATGCGGATTATAGTCCGTGGCTAGATAGGCCGCAACGAAGGATAGTCCCGCCAAAAGGAAATGAGGCGGGTATGGGTGAGCTGGCGAAGACGCTGGGAAGCAATATCAGGAAAAAACGAAAGGAAAAAGGTTTCTCGCAAGAGGCTTTTGCCTTGGCTGTTGGCATCGACCGCAGCTACATGGGAAGAATCGAGCGGGGTGAAGTAAGAATAACCGTGGAAAAGCTATATGAGCTCGCTGTCGTGCTCCACTGCGAGCCAGCATCTCTTCTGCCTGCCCAAGACACACTGTGAAGGTAAGGGCAAAAACCGGCCAAGAGCGGACGTTTAGCTCGCCTTGTGGCTGGCTCCCAAATGCCTAAACAAGCTTTGCATTGGCGCAGACAGCTCTTTCCAGTCTCTGAAGCACAGGCATAGCTGCCGACGCGCCCAAGTGTCGGTGAGCATAATAACTTTATAGGAATGCTGCCGCCTGTAACGTCTGGCCACGCTCTGTGGCAAAATTCCGATGCCTATCCCGTGAGAGACCATCTCACACAGCCCTTCATATGTTTTCATACGAATGCGAAGATCAAGAAGGCTACCTGCTGCGCGTGCTTGGTCGTTAATATAATCCTGTAGGGCACTCCCCTGGGCCAAGCCTACGAAAGGCTGTTCAAGCACATCAGCAAAGCTGATCTTAGGGTATTGGGTTAACGAATGCGTCTGAGGTACGATCAAAGCCAGGTGATCCTCCATCACGGGCTGTAGCTGCAAACCTTCTGCTTTAATGGCGTCGGAAACAATACCCGCCTCTGCTAAGCAGGAAGCAATGGCTCGGATAATATCGGTACTGGTACGCTCCTTGAGCTCAACTCTAAAGCGAGGACGCTCTGCCAACCAGGGCGCAAGCCGGCTTGGGAGAAACTCGGTGAGTGCTGCAGTATTAGCGTAAAGGTGAAGGGTTCCCCGTGCGCCCACCGCGAAGTCTTGCAGTTCACCTTTCAGCATTTCCTGCTGCCGGAGTATCAAGCGCGCATGGTGTGCCAACGCCTCACCGGCTTCTGTGGATACCACTCCCCTCGGCCGCCGCTCCAATAAAGCGACGCCAGCAGCACTCTCAATTTTGCGCATCCTCTCACTAGCTGACGCCAACGCCAAATTTGCACGATTTGCTCCGGCCGTGATGCTGCCAGCATCCACGATACACAGAAATAAATGAAGATCCACTAAGTCGAGTCGCATTGAAGTTCCTCACGCTTCCCTTCGGATTATCCGAAGGGTGAGCTGATAATCCCGCATTGTGCCGGGTATTATCCCGAGCTTCAATTTAGCCCTCAATCGTTCCTAAACACGAGCCTTCTATGCACGATTCCATGTTGTATCTTTTGTTTCTGGTAGGCACCTTCCTGGCTGCTGGCGTGGTGAAAGGCATCACCGGCATGGGTCTTCCTACCGTCGCCATTGGGCTACTTGGCATGGCTATGCCACCGGCGAGCGCTGCCGCCCTTCTCGTTTTGCCCTCCCTAGTGACCAATGTCTGGCAGCTGTTTTCTGGCCCATCTGTCACGCAACTGCTGCGCCGGCTCTGGCCTATGATGCTGTGTATCTGCCTGGGCACCATCGCTGGTGCTGCCTTATTGGTGCGCGTAGATCCTCTCTGGTCTGGTTTTGGGCTCGGCATCGCTTTGATTGTTTATGCAGGTTATACGCTTATCGCCCCCGCCTTCGCCGTTCCCGCGCGCCTGGAGAGGTGGCTTTCGCCGGTTATCGGAGTGATAACAGGTATAGTTACTGGTGCGACAGGTGTATTCGTGATGCCGGCAGTGCCATATCTTGCATCGCTGAATATGAACCGGGAAGAATTCGTACAAGCCCTAGGCTTATCATTCACTATTTCCACGGTCGCACTGGCATTAGGGCTGTTCGCCTATGATGCTTTCCAAGCCTCGCAACTAGGCATGTCCGCAATGGCTATTATTCCTGCACTGATCGGAATGTGGGCGGGTCAATATGTTCGGATGAGGATCAGCCCTAAGCGGTTTCGTGTGTGTTTTTTGTTCTTTTTGATATTGCTGGGGCTTGAACTGGCTAGCCGTCCACTTCTGTAAACCGCAAGGGCCAAGGTTCTTCAATCGGCCAAGAGCGGTCTTTTAGGTGTCACTGATATAGCCCTTTAACGCCCGGCTCACGCGCCGGTTTGGAGCCGCGAAAGCGGCGGAAAATCGGTCGCCGTGCAGCCGATTGTTATGCAAAGCTCGCTCATACTGAACTTCCCAAGGGAACTCCTTTCCAGATTGGATGTTTCAAAGCCGGTCCAGTTGCGCCTAGCTCTGAGATGTCATGAGCAACTTGGTAACGCTTTCCGTTTGCTGAGATCACCTCAAGACTCAATATTGTATGCCGATGCTGATTTGGATCTGATTCCTTTGGCGGTCTATAGGCAGCATCATGCACCACAGTGAAAGGCCGAATCTCCCCTGGTTTTAACACAAACGGATCAAGATGGTTGATTGGGACTTCAAGATATGGGGCATCATGCTTCAAATGCCCAAGTGGAGATGGCCCCATCAACAAAGCGATATCCTTGATGTAAAGCTCCTGATTACCAGTATTACTGAAGGTGTAGTTCAGCTCTCTATTCGTTTTTTCACTGAGGCAATCAAAAAATCGGCTATTCAAACAAAGAATAGCTTTTGAAGATTTATGCCAGTGGGAAAGGTACAGCGCTATTAAAGAGACCAGAAAGGCACCCACCGAAACTACCATCTCCATCAGCTAACCCCTTTCATTTCGAACAACCTGTGCATAACGCCGCCAGCATGCGCGCCTTTGTAGTGGAGGCGAAGCCGCAACGGAAAAGGCGTCGCCGTGCCTGGCCTTGTTATCTTTGACTACTGGGCGAACACTTTTGCGGCGTCACCCGCAGTTCTCTCAACGGCCGCCATGACACATTGGTGTTCACTATAGGCGATTAACAAACCGCTTGGACGATGAAAGTTCGCTATACGGGCACCAGTCTCAACATTGTAAACTCTGACTGTGGAAAATCCGTTTAGAGCTCCTGCTGTTTTATGACTTGTAACCTTCCCCATCACTAAAACGCCATATCCACGCTCGCGGGACAGATTCAGTGCCATTTCAACAGGAGCTAAATTTCCGCCAGATGCGATGTCAGTGGACTCTTGCCTCAGGACACTACCTTGCACAATTCGGTTATCCACGGAGCCCTCAAGAATGGACACAAAATAATCAGTGCTCTCTTCAACAAAATCTGGATTACCTTCGAATCTAGGAACGAAGATTACAGCATTTGACGGAATCCCAGAGGCCAATTCCTCTCGCACATTTACGATAGATGGATTCGCACAAGCCTGGAGGAAGATCAGCACCAGAAAAGGAAAAATTCGGATTACTTTCATGTTACTCCCTATAGATAACGCTTGCAGCATGCGCGCCCACGGAATGGAGCCGAAGGCGCAATGTAGTGGGCGTCGCCGTGCCTGCACTGGTTAGAATGCATTTTGCCGTGCGACCCATTGTGTATGCTCACGAGAGAAAGCGAGCTCTGCTTCATTAATAAATTCTGATAGATCTTCTTCAGATTCTATTTCTTCGAGGCGCCCTTGGATTATCCCGATTTCATGTGCGGTCAGCGTATAGGCCGAGGCCAATTCATTGAACTTCTTTATTTGCATCCAGCCGATAATTGACGACGCTAAGACTATTAGTGGCTCGAATGGCCAAAACTGCCATTCTGGGAATGAGGGACGGAGCACTAGCAGGACAATCGCAGCTCCATAGGTTGCCGTACACGCGACGACCCAACGTGTTGCAGCTTTTTTGTTGTCTCTCGCCTTCTTTGTGTACCAACCTCGCTGCTCCTTAATGCGGTTTTCCATGTAAAACTGCTTACGTTCCTCAATCGATAGCGCTCTAATGTCATCCATCGAACCAGTGATCTGATCATCTGCGGCCGAATCTGGAGGGATACGGTCTCCGATGTATCGGTTGGCTCGTAAGATTTCGCGTAAATGATTTCTGAACTCAGCTCGAATTATTCGAACATCAGTTACATTCTCAAACGGAGCCGATCTGATACAGTAACGCCAAGTTGAGGTTTTAATTGACTCTGCAAGTGCCCGCCCCTTATACCAATCTTGCTCCGGTTTAGTCTTGAAGCGATAAATCAACAACGCAGCAAGTGCAATGAATACTATTGTATGTATTGACTGAACTTCTCTACTAGGATCAGCCACCATCGAAATAACTGCGGCTAAGATCAAAAGGCAGTATTCCGATTTCAGGAGTCGGTGATACCAATTCTGAGATTTCTCGGACAGATCACTTGCAGCTTTATATAGTGCCGGATAATCCAAATTCAGAGATTTCAAGGGGTTATCTCCCTGATACCCGAAACGATGGTATTAGCGTTCCAGCCAACCATCTTATTTGCTGCCAATGACACACTTATCGGTGTCCGTTCTGCACCCCATGGAATAATTCCAAGAATGGGCTTACCGAGCGATTGAGCAAAGTCAATTTCAAACTGGATCCAATCACTATGGGCTGCATACATTCCCGCGAGCACAACTACGCACTGGGCGGGACGAATCTGCTGACGAAGCTCTTCTTCAAGTGCACGGACTGACATTTGCCCAAATCTCTTGTCAACGGGCACCGAGTAGTTTGTCCACGAAAAGTTAGGAGCTGCGTTTAAAAATTTGATCGCTCGGTCATACCGTTCGCTGTAACGCCAGGCATGGCTTACGAAAAGCCTGTAATTGTGTAGGTAAGGCATACCTTATCTCCGATTGATTTCATTCTGTGGTGACTGACTTACTATTCTCTAACAGAGTATTAGACGGCGCGTTCTATGATTGAATGAACGTGCTGGCACTTTTTCCTGGCAAATGCAGCCTGCCAGATTCTCCTAAGTCAATGATCCTTATGGTAATTAATTTAAATTAGGCTGTATAATCAAAATTCGCGCGCTTGCTGCATTTTCTGGAATGTCCGCTCAGGGTCGATATCAGCCATTAGCTCGTTCCTGTGTTCATCTGCAACACAAGCTCATAAACCCGCGCAGGATCGTCCTCAATGCATAAATTGGGGCTTTTCCCATCCAGCTGCGGATGCGCTGTTTTCATCCAACGCCTTGCCAATACTTCCCCCATTACCTGAACTGCTGCTTCCCAGACATCTTCTCTGCTGGGGGTGTCGATGATTTCTCTGCCGACATCGCGCATATTCTGCCATCCTTGAATGTCGTCAGGTTCCGGGGCATTTGGATCGCATTGATCAAGTAGGATGTTGAGCCGAGCAGGTCTGACTGCTGATGCTTTCTCTAGCAGTGTCGATGTCTTCAGCAACGCGTCTCGTAACCAAGCTTCAACAGCTGCGCAGACATAATCATTTTCTTGCGGTGGCACCACAGCGCTAGTGTTGCCGCTTTGAATGATGAAAAAATATTCGGGGATAGGCAGTGCGCGACCATCACGGAGGTAAGCCAAAATCTCACCGCTCATATCGGGCAGGTAAGCATCACCGCTTTGTAAGCACTCCAGTGCTTGGCGAAACGTTTCTAGTGGCTGGGGGAATCTGTCCCGTAAATCAAAAGCGCGAAAAGCAAATACACTTTGTAAAGGGTCGTTAGTAGACGGCTTGGCTGGGGGCATCCTGCTCTCCAATAGAATACGCACTGCTATTTTCTAAACCACCTTAGCACCAGATTATTAGATTTGCTCACCATTCTGAGCTTTTTCCATTAGCATCGCTGCCGCTTAAAGCTTAACGTTCACTAGCTCTTCCCAGCGAGTGGTATAGCGCGGCGTGCGATGCTCAGCGCGTAATGTCCAGACATTTCCTGCCCGAGGCAGCCCTAGTTGTATCGTCCCTCGGCCTAATTCTCGATTGAGTTTGTCGACGGTGGCCATCAGTCGTTCGCTGCGTTTTGCTTCAACCTCTGTTTGTGGTGTTTCCGTCAGTGTTAGTTGGCGGCTGGCTTTGGGGGAGAGGTCAAGAAGCATGACGCCAGCTTTGTGGTAGGCATAGCCCTTACGCCAAAGCTGTCTAAGCCCTTGGATAGCGGCGTGGATCAACTCGCGGCTATCGTCCGTCGGTCGTTCTAGTGTCACCACCACGCGATTACGGTACTGCGGCAAGTCAGGTCGAAACGCGTTCGTGCGCACAAACACCATAACGGCACTGGTCACGCTGTGCTGCTTGCGTAGCTTTTCGCCTGCTCGGGCGGTGTGTTGGCGAAGTGCTTCACGTAGATCGTGTGGGCTAGAGGTGAGGCGCCCAAACGAGCGGGATACCATGATTTGTTGTTTGGGTTGGCTCATATCGTCGAGTTGAATCGCAGGCTGTCCGCGTAATTCCCAGACAATGCGTTCCTGCACCACGCTGAAGTGACGCCGAATGTGCTTAGGATCGGCCTCGCGCAGCTGCCAGGCGGTGTCTATCCCCATCACACGTAACCGTTCGCCGGTACGTCGGGCAATGCCCCATAGTTCGGTCACCGGTAGCTGTTTGAGTAGCGCTTGAGTGGCATGGCTATCCGCCGTTAACAGGCAAACACCTTGTTCCTGGTAGCCTGGGTGTTTCTTTGCGGCGTGGTTGGCTACTTTGGCCAATACCCGTGTCGGCGCAAAACCGACCGAAACCGGAATTCCCGTCCATTGCCGTACTGTCTGGCGTAAGTTTTGCCCATAGGCTTCTAGGGTCGCAGGTTCAAAGCCGTGAAACCCCACAAAGCTTTCGTCGATGGAGTACACCTCTACGTCCGGCGAAAACTCTGTTAGTGCCTCTGTCACGCGACGGCTCATATCCCCGTAAAGCGCATAATTACTCGACAAGAGAATAGCTTGGCGGCGGATAAACGGCGGCAGCAAATGCATGGCCGTCCCCATCTCGACACCCAGCGCTTTTAGCTCATTGGAGCGGGCCACCACACAACCGTCATTGTTAGAGAGCACACCAACAGGTCGCCCCTCTAGCGTGGGATTAAACACCCGCTCACAGCTGACGTAGAAATTATTGCAATCGACCAAGGCTATCATAGCGGTGTAGCACCTGGCAGGCTGTGCAGGACATGTGTTACGACACCCCACACATGCGATTCGCGGCCCTCCAATGGGATTGGCTTATAGGCAGGGTTACTTGCTCTCAGGTAGGCACGTTGCCCGACATGCTCTAGCCGTTTAACAGTGAGTTCGCCATCGACCGCAATAACAATCACACGCCCAGGCAGCGGCTCTAGGCTGCGATCCACCACCAGCAGGTCACCATGATGGATGCCATCACCTAACATTGAGTCGCCTTCAGCACGCACAAAGAAAGTGGCCGCAGGTCGCTTAACGACATGGCGATGCAGATCCATCTCCGCATCCAGGTGGTCATCAGCGGGACTTGGAAATCCTGCCCGCACAGCACTGGCGAACATGGGTAACGGTTGGGGTACGGGGCATAGGGCAGCAGTGCCTATGAACGAAGCGGTTGTAGTCATACGCCGAGCCTCTCAAATAACTGTTGTTTCATACAGTATACGGAGGGGCGCCGCATCAACAAGCTCTGAGTAGAGATTTATCGCTTCCTGTCAGGGTCTTCCCCGAGTTCTTTGAAGGATGGTGACGCAAGCTCATCAGCATGGGCAGTCTCAGGCGTTAGCCCATCAAGCAGGGCTGCTCCCCAGTCCTCGACACCAACGGGTTCAAACGGCTGGTTGTAGCGTTGCACGGAGCCTTTGAGCTTTTGCAGTGGGTTATTCTGTGGAGTCTCCACCGGTTTTTGCTTTTCACCTGACATCACGGCCTCCTTGGGAGGTATCACTTTTATTTTTAAAATTGCATCTTGTCACATGATGCAAATGTGATTAGAGTTAAGTCAACCTAATCGCCACATTGGCACCACATATGAATCATCTGCCCAAAGAAAGGTGTTTGCTACAGAGTATTGCCACCATTCAGCCTGGCTATCCCTTTCGTGGAAAGCTAGAGCTGGACGGTAATGGCGATGCTTTTGTTGTGCAGTACCGCCACCTTGTCGTGGGTGAAGCCCTTTATGACCCACAAGGCAAAACGCTGGATCGGGTGACGTTGCCAGGCCGAAAACGCCCAGAATATCTCTGTTCAGGCGACATCCTGTTTATGGCCAAGGGCACGCGCAACGATGCAGCGGTGGTTCGGGAGCTTCCACGCAATACCGTCTGCACGCCGAATTTCTATCACATCCGGCTTACCCCAAGTGCATGTAACGTCATGCCTGAATTTTTGGCTTGGCAGCTCAACCATGTGGATGCCCAGCGCTATTTCGCCATGTGTTCGCAGGGTTCGGCGGCACCCAGCATTACCAAGTCACAGCTGGGCAACCTGCCTATTGTGGTGCCGTCTATTGAGCAGCAAGCACTGATGGTCAAACTGGCCGATGCCGCCACCCGCGAACAACAGCTTTTTAACCAGTTAATCGAAAATCGGCAGCGCATGGTTGATGCCGCTGGCCACCAACTACTTCGTCCTAATACGACGGCAGGGAAATGATATGAGTAACGATTCCGTTAAGCAGGAACAAATCAATAAGGCGGTTTGGAACGCCTGCGACACCTTCAGGGGCACCGTAGACCCCAGCATCTACAAAGATTACGTGCTGACGATGTTGTTCGTGAAGTACCTGTCCGATGTGTATCAGGATCACTACAACAACTACGTGGCCGAATATGGCGACACCCCAGAGCTGATCGAAGAGCTGATGAAGAATGAGCGCTTCGTACTGCCTAATGGTTCCGGTTTTTACGCCCTGTATGACCAGCGGCATGAGCCAGGCAACGGCGAGCGTATCGACAAGGCCCTGCACGCCATTGAAGAAGCCAACATCGTTAAGCTAGCCGATGTGTTCCAAGACATCAGCTTCAACTCCAACAAGCTGGGCGATGAGAAGCAAAAGAACGAGCTTCTGCGCCACATCCTGGAAGACTTTGCCCGCCCGGAGCTCAATCTGAGCCCGAGTCGTATTGGTAAGCTGGATGTCATCGGTAACGCCTACGAGTACCTGATCAAAAACTTCGCGGCCACCTCCGGCAAGAAAGCTGGTGAGTTCTATACCCCGCCGGAAGTCTCCGAGCTGATGGCTGAAATCGTTGAGCCGAAAGAAGGCGATGAAATTTGCGATCCGGCCTGTGGTTCTGCATCGCTGTTGCTGAAATGTGCGAACCAGATCCGTAAAGGTGCCGATGGCTCCAAGAACTTCGCACTGTTCGGTCAGGAAGCCATCGGCAGCACCTGGGCCTTGGCGAAGATGAACATGTTTCTGCACGGCATCGACAACCATAAGCTGGAGTGGGGCGACACCATCCGTAACCCCAAGCTGCTGGATGAAAACGGTGGCCTGAAGCACTTCGATATCGTGGTGGCCAATCCTCCATTCTCACTGGAGAAGTGGGGTGTAGAAGGCGCCGAAAGCGACCCCTATGCCCGATTCCGCCGTGGCTTGCCGCCCAAGACCAAGGGTGATTACGCCTTCATCCTGCACATGATCGAAACGATGAAGCCAAAGACCGGCCGCATGGCGGTAGTCGTACCCCACGGCGTTCTGTTTCGTGGGTCTAGTGAAGGCAAAATTCGCCAGAAGCTGATCGAGGAAAACCTGCTGGATGCGGTCATTGGCCTGCCCGAAAAACTGTTTTACGGCACTGGCATCCCGGCGGCGATTCTGGTGTTCCGTAAGGACAAAACCGACAACAACGTGCTGTTCATCGATGCCAGCCGCGAGTTCAAGGCCGGCAAGAACCAGAACCAGCTCTCTGACGACAACATCGCCAAGGTGGTCAATACCTACCAGCAGCGCGACACCCGGGACAAGTATTCCTACGTCGCCAGCCTAGAGGAAATTCAGGAAAACGACTTCAATCTCAACATCCCCCGCTACGTGGACACATTTGAGGAAGAGGAAGAGATCGACCTGATGGCTGTGCAAGCGGAGCGCAAGGAGATCGAGGCTGAGATTGCGAAGCTGAACGAGCAGATGGACGGTTATCTAAAGGAGTTGGGTTATGGTGCATGAAGGATGGACACCTACAAAGCTTGGGCATATATCTTCGCTAATAACAAGCGGTTCCCGTGATTGGGCAAAGTTCTATTCAGATACTGGAAGCAAGTTTATCCGTATGACGAACCTTCGGAGGGACGGAATTCATCTGAAGCTGGATGATCTGAAATTCGTCAATATCGAGTCAGGCTCAGCTGATGGAAAAAGAACCTCTCTGCAAGCAGGTGATATTCTCATCTCTATCACAGCAGAGCTTGGTAAAATTGGTTGGGTTCCACCTGGGTTAGGTGATGCTTATATCAATCAGCACACCGCGCTAGTCAGAGTGTTGCCAACAGAGGCTGAACCTAAATTTGTGGCATATCTCCTTGCTTCGAAACCCTATCATCGTCGGATCAATGCGTTAAATGATGCCGGGGCAAAGGCTGGCCTCAATCTCACCACTATTCGGTCGCTGCCTTTAGCGCTACCTGATATCTCCGAACAAAAAAAGATCGCCCAGATCCTCTCCACCTGGGATCAGGCCATCACCGCCACCGAGCGCCTGCTTGAGAACAGCCAGCAGCGAAGAAAGGGATTGATGCAACAGTTACTGACCGGGAAGAAGCGGTTGCCGGGGTTTGAGGATGAGTGGAAAAGAGTCAGGCTCGGTTCGCTATTCAGCCGTGTAACGAGTCGAAATGAAGGCCAGAGCACAAATGTAGTAACGATTTCTGGTCAACAGGGCCTGATCCGGCAACAGGAGTTTTTCAAGAAAAGCGTCGCCTCTGAAACCCTCGACAACTACTTCTTACTCAAAAAAGGGCAGTTTGCATATAACAAGAGTTACTCGAATGGCTACCCGATGGGGGCTATCAAACGCTTAAATCGCTACGACGATGGAGTGGTTACGACGCTTTATATCTGCTTCACGCTTACAGATGAGCATGAGGCAGATAGTGACTTCTATGAGCAGTATTTTGAATCAGGACTCCTTAATCAGGGCTTGATGCAAGTGGCACATGAAGGCGGCCGAGCTCATGGGCTTCTAAACGTAAAGCCTTCAGACTTCTTCTCCCTGACGCTTCACAAACCCAATATCAGCGAACAAAAGGCGATCGCTAATGTGCTTTGTACTGCTGATAGCGAAATAGTCGCTCAGAAAGCCAGTCTTGAGCAGTTGAGAAGCGAAAAACGAGCCCTGATGCAGCAGCTACTGACCGGTAAACGTCGGGTAAACGTGGACACGGAGGCCGCATGAGCAAGCTAGAAAACAAAATTGAAGCTCGGCACCGGAACTTGTTCGATGTGTTGAATGAGCAGAAATACACCGTCGACTATTTCCAAAGGGAATACAGTTGGGGCGAGAAACACATTGAAGCGCTGGTGACGGATTTAACCTCGGCCTTTCTGAGTGAGTACACCCCTGGCGATAAGCGTGAGCAGGGGGAGGACTACAATAATTACTACCTGGGCCCCTTTGTGGTCAGCAGTAAGGATGGCAAACGCAGCATTATCGACGGCCAGCAGCGCTTAACCTCACTGACGCTGTTTTTGATCTATTTGAACAATCTTCAGAAGGAACTGCCATTTCAGGAGAAAATCGAGCCCATGATTTTCTCGGAGCTGCGCGGCAGTAAGTCGTTCAATATCACGGTTGAGGAGCGTATTCCGTGCCTGGAAGGCCTTTTCAGCCAGGGCGAGTACGTGCCCGATGACAGTGTTGATGAATCTACCCGCAATATGGCGGAGCGGTATCAGGATATTGATAAAGCGTTCCCTGAAGAGCTGAAAAACGACGCGTTTCCCTTCTTTATTGATTGGCTACGGTACAACGTGATCATGGTGGAAATCATCGCCTACTCCGATGAAAACGCCTACACCATCTTCGAAACCATGAACGACCGTGGCCTAAACCTGACGCCTTCAGAAATGCTGAAGGGGTTTGTGTTGTCGCGTTTCGATAGCACCGAAAAGCGTAAGCAAGCCAACAACTTCTGGAAGCAAGCCATGCTGGAGCTGAAAGCCTATGACAAGGATGAAGATCAACGATTCTTCCAGTCGTGGCTACGGGCGCGCTATGCCGAAAGCATCCGCCCCGGTAAGGCAGGCTCCAAGAACGAGGATTTCGAGAAAATTGGTACCCGTTTTCACAGTTGGGTACGCGATAACCTTTCCAAGGTAGGGTTGGATGCGGACAGCGGTGACTCATTTGAACAGTTTGTTCAGCATGAATTCCGCTTCTACTACAAAGCGTACCTGCGTATTTTGGATGCGGAGAAAACCCTGGTGCCGGGGTTGGAGCATGTGTTTTATATCTCCCGCTGGGGAATTGCCCCCACGCTGAGTTTGCCGCTGATGCTGGCGGCGCTTAATTCGCACGACAGCCACGCCACCGTGGCCCTTAAAATCAATACCGTGGCCGCCTATATCGAAACCTTTGTGGTGCGCCGGTCGGTGAATTTCCGAAATTTTTCCGCCAACTCCATTCGCTACACCATGTATAGCCTGGTCAAAGAGATTCGCGGCAAAGATCTGCCGGAACTTCAGCGGTTGCTAGGTCAGAAACTTGAGGGCATGCACGAGTCGTTCGAGGGCATGAAGCATTTTCGCTGGCACGGCCAGAACCGGCGGTTTGTAAAATTCTTGCTGGCCCGTATGACCGCTTGGTGTGAACAGCAGGCAGGCATGAGCAGCAGCTTTGTGACCTACTACCAGCCTGCCAGCGGTAAGCCCTTTGAAGTCGAACATATATGGGCTGATAAGTTTTCCCGTCATCAAGATGAGTTTGAACAAGAACACGAGTTCCACCACTACCGCAATCGGCTAGGGGATCTTGTTCTGCTGCCCAGAGGCACGAACCAATCGTATGGTGACCAGCCTTATGAGCAAAAAAAGGCGCACTACATCAAAGAGAATCTGTTGGTGAAGTCGCTTTGCCCGCTCGCCTACGAGAATAATCCGAATTTTCTCAAGCTGAAAACGGCTTTGAATCTGCCGTTCCAGCCGCACGACACCTTCAAAAAAGCGGATATTGAAGCGCGGCAGGAACTGTATCGCATGATCTGCGAGCGTATCTGGCCTGAGACGCTGGTCGGTACGGAGGTCGCATGAACACCACCCCGCAAGGGAACGAGCAGCATGCCAGCCACATTCCCGCTCTGGCGACACTGATCAACCTGGGCTGGACGTTTCTACCCGCCACCGAGTGTCAGGCGCTACGAGGCAGCCAGCGGGATGTGGTGATGAAGCCGGTGCTAGAGCGCGTATTACGCCAGCGCCGGTTCACGTTTAAGGGCGAATCGTACCCGCTGTCTGATCAGGCGATTGATCAGGTCATCCGCGAAATCACGACGCCCTCCATGGCTCAGGGCCTAATGGACGCCAACCAGTCCGTGTACGACCTGTTGACGCTGGGCATTACCGTGACCGAGTTCGTGGGCGGCAAAAAAGCTCAGCCAACGGTTCACTTGATCGATTGGGAGCACCTGGATAACAACGAATTCCACATCACCGAGGAGATGGAGGTGCTCTCCACCCAGGGCACCCATACCCGCCGACCCGATGTGGTGGCGTTCGTTAACGGTATTCCTTTGGCGGTGATAGAGGCCAAGCGTGCCGCCTCCGGCAACCCCAACAAGAACATGGTGGAGGAAGGCATCAGCCAAAACCTCCGCAACCAGAAAAACGATGAAATCCCTTACCTGTACGCGTTCGCTCAGTTGCTGCTCGCCATCAGCAGTAACGATGGCCGGTACGGTACGACCCACACCCCGGCTAAGTTCTGGTCAAAGTGGCAAGATGAACAGTTCGATGATCACTACGTTCAGGGCATCAAGAACCAGCCCTTGTCTGCCTCCATTAAGGACGCGCTGTTCCAGGGCAAGCCTCCGAAGATCCGGGCTTACTTTGAACAGCTATGGTCAAAACACGTCACGCCGACCGAACAAGACCGGCTTCTCGTCGGCTTGCTGGATAGGCGCCGGTTTCTGGAATTTCTCCGGTTATTCATCCTGTTCGACCGCAAAGTAGGCAAGATCGCGGCCCGTTACCCCCAGGCATTCGGCATCAAGGCTTTGTTGGAACGCATCTCGGGCTTTAAGCCCAACGGTGAGCGCCGGGGCGGCGTGCTGTGGCACACCACCGGCTCAGGTAAATCGTTCACCATGGTGTACCTCTGTCGCGCTCTACTGCTTAGTGACGCGCTAAAGAATTGCCGGGTCATCGTCGTCACGGATCGAGTGGATCTGGAGAAACAGCTCTCCAAGACCTTCCTAACCGGCGGGGCGTTTGGCAGTGACATCGCCGGTAAGAAAAGCGGTGACGCTCTCGCCAAAACACGCTCGGGCAAGGACCTGGCCAAACGTATTGGCCAAGGTAATGAGCGGATTATATTCACCATCATTAACAAATTCGCTTCCGCCGCTAAGCAACCAGAGTGCTATAACCCCTCGGAAAATATCATTGTCGTTGTGGATGAAGGCCACCGCAGCCAGGGGGGGGAAAACCACCAGCGGATGCGCCAAGCCCTGCCCAATGCCTCGTTCATTGCGTTTACCGGCACGCCGCTACTGAAAAACGAGAAAAGCGAAACTGCCGAGAAATTCGGGTCCATCATTCACGCCTACACCATGAAGCGGGCGGTGGAAGACGGCACCGTGACGCCGCTGCTGTACGAAGAGCGAAAACCCCAGCTAGATGTCAATCAGAAGGCGGTCGACAGCTGGTTTGATAAGGTGACCGCCGCCCTATCAGACGACCAGAAAGCCGATCTCAAACGCAAGTACGCCAAGCAAGGCCAAATTTATACCGCGCAGGATCGCATTAAGCTCAACGCGTTCGATATCAGCGTGCATTTCAGCGAGAACTTCAAAAAGGCAGGGTTGGAGCTCAAAGGCCAATTGGCCACGGACAGTAAGCTCAGCGCGATTCGCTATAAACAGGAACTCGATAGCGCAGGCATGGTGACCAGTGCCATTGTGATTTCTCCGCCGGATACACGCGAAGGCCATACCGATGTGGATGAAACCAACCTGCCGTTAGTGCAGGAGTGGTGGAAGAAGAACGTCACAGGCGACCCACAGGACTACGAGAAAGCCACAATAGAGGATTTCGGCACCGATGGCCCACCGGATATCCTGATTGTTGTTGATAAGCTCCTAACAGGCTTTGATGAGCCTCGTAACACCGTTCTCTACATCGACAAGCAGCTGAAAGGCCACAACCTGATCCAGGCCATTGCTCGCGTCAACCGGCTGCATCCTCAGAAGCCCTTTGGTTACCTGATTGATTACCGAGGCATCCTCAGAGAGTTGGATACCGCCATTAAGGATTACCAGAACTTTGAGGAACAGACTCAGGGCGGCTTTGCAATTGAGGATATTGAAGGCCTGTATGCCAACGTCGACACCGAGTACAAGAAGCTGCCAAGGTTGCACGACCGGCTTCTGAGCTTCTTCGGGCATATTGATAATCGCCTAGACCCTGAACCCTATCGTCAGGTGTTCATGCCTCACTATGAAGCCGATGAGGACGGTGTCGAGGTGGATGTTCGTCAGGCCCTGCGGGAGGATTTCTATGAGGCCGTCACTCACTTCGGGATGTGTTTGAAAACGGCGCTTTCCACGCAGAGCTTCTTTGATGACAAGGCGTTCACCGAGGCGGATATCCGTCGGTACAAATCTGATTTGAAGTGGTTTTCAGACCTGCGTAAGACCGTGCGGATGGATGCCCAGGAAACAGTCGATTACTCCGCCTACGAAGGGCAGATTCGAGATCTGATTGATCGTTATGTCACCGGTGTCCATGTTGCCCCCGGCGATGAGCCCGTGCTTATCGACCCCGTAGAGAGCAACCCGGATAACTGGAGCGACGAGAAGACCAAAAACGAAACCGACAAGATCAAGACGCGTACCAAGAAGACCATCGAGGAGAAGCTAGGCGACGACCCCTACGCCAAGAAGGTGTTCTCAGCGCTGCTGAAGGAAGCCATCGAAAAAGCTGAATCCATGTTCGACTACAAGGCGCAGTTCAAGCTGTTTAGCGACCTGGAAGCCAAGGTTGAAGAGCGAGAAGTGCCTGACCTACCGCTAGAGGCGTTTAGCGGAAACAAGCATGCCCAGGCCTACTACGGCACGTTTAAACTCGTGCTGGGTGACGACTTCGCTGTGTTGGAAAAAAACAAAGGCGAGCAATTGATCGACGAGGCCTTTGAGATCGATACGGTGGTGAACCGCGCCGTGGCAGAAAACTCACTGAACCCCGTGGGCATTGAGCAAGATGTACGGAAACACTTGCTCCCGAAGCTGTTCTCACTGGTAGGCTTGGATAAAGCCAAAGCGATTCTGGATGAAGTGGTGCAGATTCTACGTAACGGAGTAACAAAGTGATGACCGCTGTGGATGCCACGCAGGATGAACCACCACGCGTGTATCAAACGCGCTACGGTGAACGAACGTTCAGCTACCACCTGTGTTATCTGCCCGAACATAAAAAAGCCACGATACGGGTGCATGTTCACCCCAACGGCATGGTGCAGGTGGATGCACCCGAATCGGCACAGCTGACCGAGATTAAAGCAGCAGTGCAGCGTCGGGCGAGATGGATACTCAAGCACCTGGATGACATTGAAGAACGCCACCGCTACGTGCAGCCAAGAGCGTGGGTAAGCGGCGAAAGCATGCTCTATCTAGGGCGCAGGTACGTACTCAAGGTAATCGATGACCCAAGCCAGCGGAAGGTCACCTGCAAGCTCATAGGCGGCCAGCTGCGGGTGCAAGGTAAAGCCCTGAGTACTGAGCGTATACAAAAGGCAGTCCGCCAGTGGTACCGCGACAGAGCAGTGGATGTGTTTCAGCGCCGCCTGAATATGATGGTTGAGACGTTGCCATGGGCAAAAACGATACCCGATTGGCGCATGATCGACATGCAAACCCAATGGGGCAGCTGCTCACCCGAAGGTGCGGTACTCCTAAACCCGCACCTGATTAAAGCCAACACGCGAGCCATAGACTACGTGCTGCTTCATGAGCTGTGCCACCTGGTAGAACACAATCACAGCCCGCGCTTCTATGCACTGCTGGATAGGTTTATGCCCGAATGGCGGTCTGTGAAGGAGCGGTTGGATGGGCAGGCGGAGGTGATTTTGGTTGAAGCAACACTCGCACCAAATATCTGAATCAAGGAATAAAAGCCAAAACCGCATTAACCTACTGTAAAGGTGGGTTTTGGCTCGTTCTTTGCTACCTAAAACTGCTATCGGTAAGACTTTGGAACTGGTTGGTTAAGAATAGTTTCGTTTAGCCCATGCGCATCAGCATTGTATGCCCAGCGCGTAAACTGATCGATCAGAGTTTCCTGCGCTTTCTCTAACTCTGCTACCCGTTGTGTAAGTCGGGCAATTCGATCATTTGCGCGATCAATGTCTGTAAACAGGCGTGAAGCTCGTGAGGGGGCTTTTAGTTCAGCTTTGCGTAGCCGCATCGCCGTCTTGATGCTTTCACGGGTTAAAAGCGTTTTACGAGTAGTCTCTATTCCCAGCTCGTTCAAGCATGCTATGACAACTAGCTCCCACGTCAGCTTACTAACTCGCCAATCACAGATCATCGCCTCGATGCGCTTGACGTCTGATTCAGAAAGTCGTGCCACGTTTAACCTCCAAAGTCCAACAGTCGCTCTAGTTCAGCCACCTTTTCTTCCCGCAAATCAGTTGCGATATAGTTGGTATCTTCTTCAACCAGCTCTCCACGCATTGCTAATGCATTGCGGCCAGCCGTCCAACCATTTTCTATTCCTTTAATAAGAGCACCATCTTCGATATCGGGATTCTCCAACATTTGAATCAATTGGTCACATCGTTCCATTTTCTCCATTGTGGTTTGAAGCCAGGTGTTGGCACCATAAGCGCCCTCATCGGCTTCTCTTTGAAAAGTTTCTAAACTGCTCCGCAGATACTCTCTCTCCTCTTTGAGATTCGCCAGTTTCGTCTCATCACCCTTCACACACACATGCTCACCACACGTCAGACAATTATTAAACTTAGCGCAGGGTTCTTGCGCGTAGTCATGTATGCAGATCCCAAATTCTGTACGATGCACGATGCGATCACTTTCATCGCCAAGGTCTCGCAATCTGATCGTATCATTTGTCTTTAAAGAAGCTAAAAGATTATCACTCATAGCTGGCAGTTGGGGTATAAATGCCTCTAACTCAGCGACTTTTTCCTCTGTAGACATGTGGTTGTAAACTCTATTCTCATTTACATCAACACGTCCTGACCACCGTGCAATCATTTCTTGTGACATGCCCGAACGCTGGGCACCTGTATTAAGAAAATGACGAAAAGCATGACTATTGACTCTCAGATTCGAATATCCGTGTCGCTCAAAAATAGACTTTGTTTGTTTGTGACTGCCGGTTAGTTGTAAGCCGAGCCGAGAGCCCTCACAGCTAGTAAGACCAAATGGCTTTTGCTGCCCTTTGTAGCCATCGGCGGCAAACAACGAACCTGTTTTGAAACAAAACAATGCATCTTTCCACTTAACATTCTGCTTATCATCTGTATAAGGAAAGTGGCGAGGAAGATATTTTTCTCGCACTAAAACATTAAGCAATCTAAGCGTAACACTAAAATTATCATTAAAATCAAACCCAGCCAGCCTTCCACTTACGTAACATCGAGTACCCTTACTAGTATCATAGCCATCAAGAATTTTTTTTGCGATATTACGCGCATTAACAGATGACATTTTCTTTTTTATTATCTTTTTCAAAAAAACATTAAAAGCACTCCTGGGAGTATAGTTTTCCGTTGAAAGCATCAGTGCATCGCACACTTCATTTAAAGTTAACGTTGCATCCAGATCTTTTTCAGGAACAGCTGAGTGTGGGGGGAATAAATCAGGATTATCCTCTAGCCATTTAGCATATTCACGAGAATCCTGTGTGACTTCAATGATCCGACTTACTGCTTCTTTACAGATACCTGCCATAGCATCAGGGATAACTTTCTTATTTGCTCCAAACCCTTTGAGTGAATGCCATAGCATATAGAGTTGCTCATTCCCTTTTTCATCAGACTCAGTAAAAAAACAATCTTTTTTAATATAGATAAGCTCTCCAACACGAGAAGGCTGAGAAAGCATGATTGCTACAGCTGAAGTAGTTAAAATATCTAAAGGAAGCTCAGGCTTATTACTAAAAATCTCGCCAAGCGCTATCAAAGACTCTTCACTTGGCATTTTTTTCCGAGCATCTTCTTCACTCTTTTTAAGAGTTTCTCTTGGTATCTTTAACTGAGGCTCCCATATAAAAGGCTTAACCACGACACCAGACATATGAATATGATCAACAATATACTTTAGTTTTCTAGAAATCCGATAAGCAGAACTAGTAGAGTAATAATCTTGCGCAACAATACACGCCCTATCAAATACAGCAGCGGTTACCGCTGTTATACTGCCTTGCTTAGTAACTTCTAAAAGGGCTACTTCAAGGCAACGCAGTGCGTTCAATAAATAATTGTCAATAATTAATTTTACTGCGCGTTCATAAAATACAATTGCTTTAGCATAATCAATAAAATCTGAATGAAGCACCTCAGACTTACTACCATATTTAAAAAAAACAGAATTTTTCAGACCCCAACGAAACCAGCTTTCTGCTGACCACTGAACAGGATCTAAAGGTCTATCATAGAGATGAATTTGTGATTTCGCCCACCCAACAAACTCGCTCAGAGCGGATTTTGCCGCTAAGTTTTTTTTAGGAACGAAAGGGGTAACATTACTCATCCACAACGGCCTCATTTATTTTATTAATTACATGCATGACAGCAAGAATAGGCCGATCAAAACTGACTGCAGCATCACTATTTTTTCCAGTTGCTTCAATTGCTCGTTGTTGCCGAAGTTTTAAACGCTCAAGAACTTCTTCGTGGGGTCCTTCACGCCACGGTTGAAATTTTGAGCAGGTGTAGCAAGACACTGGGGCATCTAAATGACAACCACCTGATGCACCACAGGTGGCAATAACACCTGATTGACTACGAATACGTTTGTTTACATTATCACTATTAATAGCTTCAGCTGGGTCATAGATTAACCGGCCTTGAAACGCATTTATAACTAGAGAAAGTTGAGACTTCATTTTATCATCAATTCTTTTAGCCAACTCAGGCGAGGTTTTTATATATCGACCGACTGTACCTACTCCCTTGTGCGTTAAAGCATAAGCAATGGCATGTGGCCCGTACCCCATCCTGCTCATATCTGTTGCAAGGGTATGTCGAAACCGGTGTGAACCTAAGTGAATTTTCTCGCCAGTTCGTTCAGAAACCGGAAAACCAGGGTCATTATGCAGCCCCCAAAGTAAAGCTTTCATCGAACCATCATGCTTGTGAAATTTTTCAATTGGGCCTTTTTCAAGAAGATATAAATCAGAATCATCAACAATCACAACACTTTTATCGCCTCCTTTAGTTCGAAAAAGGGGCACGTTTGGTAATGCCTTATTCCAGTTTACTCCCAAGCGCTCATCGTTCAAAGACTGCAAAGTAACTCTCTGGAACACACGTAAAATATTATAAAGATCTGGAGCCAACGCAAATGATTGAAAACTACTTCTATATTCAAACTCATTCTGCTTAGCTTTCGGCATATTTATAACTGGAGGATTGCTATAATAATCTATATCCCCAAATACAAGTTGTTGTATCTGCCTAATTCGACACCCAGTAGCAATCAGTAGCCTAATATAAATAAAACGTTCGATCGTCAATCGATCATTACTGTACGCATCGTTTACCCAATCGAATAAAGCTTGTGTTTCTAGTGTCGTGAATGGCCCCCTTGTTGGATCCATGCTCTCAACTGGACAGGGCCTGCTTATGCCACTTGGCTTTAAGTCATAAAGAGCCATGATCACTTGTTCACTCGGACATACAGCAAGTAAATATTCTTCCCGCCAGTATTTTAAAAATGCACGTAAAGAAGAGAAATCACTTTTACTAAGCCTGTTTCTAATCGCAAGGGCATGGGTATCATTTAGCACATCAAGGCCCGCACCAGCACAAATAGTAAGTACGTATGTAAGAAGCTTTAAAGATCTTGCTGCCTTTTCTTTGGCATAATATGCTAATGCTGCAATAAGCCATGGTCTTGCAGCCTCTTGTACTGCATATTTTGCCTCTCCCACATTAGCTGCCACAGCGGTTCGATCAGGCCGCCACCAATCATCTGCAGGCGTGAAAACCCCACCCCCCTTGGCGATCATCTCTTGGCTTAGCCAAGCTTCAATATCAAGTTTTGTGGGAGATGTTGATATCATCTCAAATCCTTTTTTTATCTATCATGCATTCGCCAAGGAGTTTATTATTTCGCTCTCCCAATGCTTTATCAACTTCTTCTTGATAATACTTACGGGCATAATAATCACCCATATTCGATTTCTCTGACCAACCAAACTTAAGATTAAGGATTCTACGAACCCTCTCTACTTTATCTTCAAAGGGAAGATGCTCTATTTTTTCCGCAATTGCTTTAATAGTCCGATATACATCATGATGACGAAGTGTGTGAGGAGTTACGCCTTTAAGAACCGGAAATGCCTTCTTAGCTTTATTAAACACAGCATCAACAGACTTAATCGAGAGAGGAACACCCTCAGATTTTCCGTGTGCCACTAATAGATAAGGATGTCTTTTTGCATTTTTACACTTTCTACGCAATGCGGTATAACGAATAATCAATGCAATAAGCTCTTCTTTAGCAGGAAGAGACCGTTCATTTGTCTTAATATTTGGTTCAGACAGTCGAGTATCATCCAAGTCATTAGGCCGATGAATAATTTGAATGCGGTTTTTACGGTAATCAATATCTTTCAACTTAATTCCTAGCATTTCACTTCTACGAATACCTAGATTATAGAGAAGAAATAAAATTAAATAATTGCGCACCCTAATTTCTTCAGATTTTGGCCATGGGTTACTCTCTGACTCAGGGTAAAAATTATTTAGAAGTACTGTTTCTTGCTCAGGAGATAACCCTTTTGGCTCTATTGGCCTACGCTTCCAAGCAGGTCGTGACTCTTTAATACTGAGATCAATACGTTTTATCAGCTGCGTGGTTCGAGCGAGGCGATCATCAGGATGGCCCAAGGCCTCGTAGAGGAAGCAGAGGTAATTCTTGGCCGTTATCATGCGTGATTCAGCTTGCGAGGCACCCACTTGTCGAAAGGCGGTAGGATGCAGACGAGTGCTGTTATTCAATTTATCCAGTGTTTCTTTCGTCCAATGCGCTTGATTGGCAAACCTTGCAAGCTCTGATTCGGTAAGGTATTGGGGGTTAGGTCGCTGCTGCAAGCGCACTTCGAGCTCGATCCTTTCAGCTTTTAACCACGCAAAAAAAACGAGCAGGTCACTCAGAAATCGTTGTTGTGTGTTCGGTGAACGAACACGCATGTTTTTGAGTATGTAGAGACAGGGCCAATAAACCGGCACAGAGTCTTGAAGCAACAGCTTTACTCTGCTCTCATTGCTCAACCGAATTTCTTTAATCGACAAAGCCATACGGACACCAAAAAAGGTTACAATCTACAGATTAGCACTTTATTGGTTCTCTACAAAGAAGAACGTTACTTTTCTTTTAAAAAATTCCCGCTAACTATCTTATAGATAACAGCCACATAGAGGTATGAAAATTGTCAAAAGGTAACAAAACAGGTTCAACAGGATCTTACGTATTCACCATGAATCGGGTTGGCAAAGTAGTGCCTCCCAAAAAGCAAATTCTCAAGGATATCTCGCTATCGTTCTTTCCTGGCGCCAAGATTGGCGTACTGGGTTTAAACGGTGCTGGTAAATCCACGCTGCTGCGCATTATGGCCGGTGTCGATAAAGAGTTTGAAGGTGAAGCTCGTCCGATGCCCGGCATCAATGTGGGCTACCTGCCCCAAGAGCCACAGCTGGACGACGAAAAAAACGTCCGAGATACCGTGGAAGAGGCACTAGGAGCCATTAAAGAAGCGCAGGAGAAGCTGGACGGAGTATACGCCGCCTATGCCGAACCTGATGCTGATTTTGACGCCCTGGCCAGCGAGCAAGCGCGGCTTGAGAACATTATCGAAGCCGCCGACGCCCACAACATTGAGCGTAAGCTGGAAGTCGCTGCTGAGGCGCTGCGACTTCCAGCCTGGGATGCCAAAGTAGGTAATCTTTCAGGTGGCGAACGCCGCCGTGTGGCGCTTTGCCGCCTGCTGCTCTCAAGCCCTGACATGCTGCTGCTTGACGAGCCGACCAACCACTTGGACGCTGAATCGGTCGCGTGGCTAGAACGCTTCCTGCACGACTACAACGGCACCGTGGTTGCGATTACCCACGACCGTTACTTCTTGGATAACGTTGCTGGCTGGATTCTTGAGCTGGACCGTGGCCAGGGCATTCCGTTTGAAGGCAACTACTCCCAGTGGTTGGAACAAAAAGAGCAGCGCCTGAACCAGGAAGCGAAGCAAGAAGCGACCCGTCAGAAAGCCATCAAGCAAGAGCTTGAGTGGGTGCGCAGCAACGCAAAAGGCCGTCAAGCGAAAAGCAAAGCGCGCCTTAACCGCTTTGAAGAGATGCAGTCTGGCGACTTCCAGAAGCGTAACGAGACCAACGAGATCTACATTCCGCCTGGCCCGCGCCTTGGCGATAAAGTGATTGAGTTCCATAACGTTACTAAGCGCTTTGATGACAAGCTGCTCTATCAGGACCTCTCCTTTACCATTCCCCAAGGGGCAATTGTAGGTATTGTGGGCGGTAACGGTGCCGGTAAATCAACGCTGTTTAAGCTGGTAACGGGCAAAGAGCAGCCGGATGCCGGTGAGGTGGTGATTGGCGAAACCGTTGATATCGCCTACGTTGAACAGCTGCGTGACGCACTAGACGATAAGCAAACGGTCTGGGAAGCCGTGTCAGACGGCAAAGACATTCTCAATATCAACGGCTATGAAGTCTCCTCGCGCGCTTACGTTGGTCGCTTCAACTTCAAAGGCAACGACCAGCAAAAGCGTCTGGATGAGCTTTCCGGTGGTGAGCGTGGTCGCCTACAGCTTGCACAAACCCTAAAACAAGGGGCTAACGTGTTGCTGTTGGACGAACCTTCCAACGACCTGGATATCGAAACCCTGCGCGCCCTGGAAGAAGCCCTACTTGCCTTCCCCGGCTGTGCCATGGTGATCTCACACGACCGCTGGTTCCTGGATCGTATTGCGACCCATATTCTGGCGTTTGAGGGCGATTCAGAAGTGGTATTCTTCGACGGCAACTACACCGAATACGAAGAAGATCACAAGAAACGCGTCGGTAACGACACGCCGAAGCGCATGAAGTACAAACGTATCGACGCCTAAATTAGTAGGCGCTATACAGCGAAAAGCCCTGCTGACGTTGCCGTCGCAGGGCTTTTTTGTGTACTAAAAAATTGCTTAGCCAGCAGGCCAGGTAAATTCACGCCCACCCAGCAGATGCATATGGATATGGTAAACGGTCTGCCCGCCCATTTCGTTACAGTTCATCACCACCCGATAGCCGTCTTCTGCAAAGCCTTGCTGTTTAGCTAGCTGTGCGGCGGTATGCTGCAAGCGGCCCACCAGGGCTAAATCGTCGGCAGCAATATCGTTCAACGTTGGGATGTGCTTTTTGGGAATAATAAGCTGATGCGTCGGCGCTTGAGGGCTAATGTCGTTAAACGCCAGTACATGTTCATCTTCAAAGACGATATCCGCAGGAATCTCGCGGTTAATAATTTTGCAGAACAGACACTCCATGACAGCCTCCTAGGTTGGCGCATTTATCATTCAGCACGTTTATTATTAAATAAGATAGCCCGCTTACCCGTTAGCGAAAACGGCGCTGCGACAGCAAATGACGAACCAGCGGAGCCAAAATAAGCTCCATGGCTAGCGACATACGCGCCCCTGGTACCACCAAGGTATGCGGGCGTGTCATAAAAGAGTCTTTAATCATCGCCAGCAGCCAAGGGAAATCTACCGTTGACGGGTCCCGGAAACGAATCACTACAAACGACTCAGCATCGGTCGGGATATCCTGCACTTCAAAGGGGTTAGATGTATCGACCGTAGGCACCCGCTGGAAGTTGATATGGGTTCTGGAGAACTGTGGCTGGATATAGCGCACATAGTCATCCATTCGCCCCAAAATGGTGTCGATGACCGCTTCCTGAGAGTAGCCGCGCAGCTTGGTGTCCCTGTCGATCTTTTGAATCCACTCCAGATTCATCGTCGGCGCAACGCCTACCAGCAGATCAACATGGCGTGCAATATCATACTCCTGAGTGACTAGCCCACCATGCAGCCCTTCGTAAAATAGCAGGTCGGTGCCGCAAGGCAGCGACTGCCATTCGGTGAACGTCCCCACCCGATAACCAGCTTCAATTTTTTGCTTATCTTCCGCGTGAATATAGTGGCGAAAAGTACCGGTGCCATGCTCGCCATACTCGATAAACAGCCCTTCCAAGCGATCAAGCAGGTTCGCCTCAACGGCAAAATGAGATAGCTCATCCTTGCGCTCAGGCTCTTCACGGAACATCCGCTTTAAATCATCACGCGTGTAGCGGTGGAAGGCATCGCCATCGACCATCGCTGCATGCACATCTTCACGCAGAAACATACGCTCGAAGCTGCGCCGCACGGTAGTGGTACCCGCACCTGACGAGCCTGTCACGGCAATGATGGGATATTCTCGGGACATTACCCCTCCCTTGCATCAGCAAGCGTTTGTTTCAATGCATCGGGAATGGCCACGGGTCGGCCGGAGGATAAATCTAACAGCAGCTTATTCACCCTAGCAGTCGCCACGACCTGCCCCGATTTCGCTTTTGTAATCCGCTGATATACCGTCAACGCCTTACCTTCGGGTGTCGGTACGGCGGTTTCAATCACCAACGCATCGGGGAAACGTGCTTCCTGCTGGTACTGGACTGCCAGATCCACAACAACGCTAGGGTAACCCTGCATGTCCCACTCCGGCAGGCCCAGGGAGGAAAGCGCATGCGACCTGGCCTCATGGAGCAATGAGACCAGTGCATCGTGCCCCAAATGGCGACCGTAGTTCATATCCGTCACCCGAACCGTTAACGGATGTCGATGGATCACCGCCGAAGAGGGAAACTCCAACGCAATACGCTCCATACTTCAACTCCTTGTCGGGTGACGGTATCGCCTAGATAGGCGGTTAGCGACTACTGCTCCCGCGCCATCGCGCGGAACGCGATATCGCGACGGAACTCGACGCCGTCCCAATGAATGGCTTTGACCCCTTGATACGCCTGCTGCTGTGCAGCGGAAACGGTATCGCCCAACGCTGTGACACATAGCACGCGCCCACCGGCGGTGGTGATATCACCTTCAGCGTTGAGTGCCGTTCCCGCATGGAAGACTTTGCACTGCGCATGCTCGGCATCCACCAAGCCGTGAATCACATCACCCTTGCGATAGCTGCCTGGATAACCGCCGGCGGCCAACACGACACCCACTGCCGCACGACTATCCCACTCGCACTGTTTACCGGCCAACTCTCCCTTAGCACCCGCTAAACACAGTGCCGCTAAATCAGAGGTAAGGCGCATCATAATCGGCTGGGTTTCCGGGTCACCAAAGCGGCAGTTGTACTCAATCACTTTGGGGTTGCCTTGCGGGTCAATCATTAGCCCGGCATACAGGAAGCCGGTGTAGTCGTTGCCCTCTGCCGCCATACCGCGCACTGTTGGCAGAATCACCTGCTCCATAATGCGAGCATCTACTTCTGGCGTCACGACAGGCGCTGGGGAGTATGCCCCCATGCCACCGGTATTCGGGCCAGTATCGCCATCGTAGGCGCGTTTATGATCCTGGCTGGTCGCCATGGGAACGACATTTTCGCCATCCACCATAACGATGAAGCTGGCTTCTTCGCCTTCCAAGAACTCTTCGATGACCACTCGAGCGCCTGCATCGCCGAAGGCGTTGGCTTCCAGCATATCGCGAATCGCCGCTTCGGCTTCTGCTTCACTCATGGCCACAATCACGCCCTTACCTGCCGCTAAGCCATCGGCTTTAATCACAATGGGCGCGCCCATATCGGCTAAATAGGCCAGCGCTGGCGCGACCTCCGTAAAGGTTTGGTAATCGGCGGTAGGGATGCGATGACGCGCCAGAAAGTCTTTGGTGAACGATTTCGAGCCTTCTAGCTGCGCCGCGCGCTGGCTAGGGCCAAAAATGGTGAGGCCTGCCGCTTGGAATTGATCAACCACGCCTTCCACCAGCGGCGCTTCGGGGCCCACTACGGTTAGCGCAATCTGCTCTTGCTGGGCAAACGCCACCAAGGCATCCAAGTCGGTCGCATTAATTGCGACGTTAGTCAGCTTAGGCTCTGTGGCCGTACCCGCGTTACCTGGCGCCACAAACACCTGTTGTACGTCATTAGATTGCGCCAGCTTCCAAGCAAGCGCATGTTCGCGGCCACCGCCACCGATCATCAAAACTTTCATGGGTTTCCTTCTCAAACGGGAGAGCGTCGATGGGCGGCATTATGCCACAACACATGTCACAACGTGGCGTTAGGAGCTTTTATCCGTCTTATCCTCGTCATCCGATTGAGTAGGCTGATTGAGGGCATTTTGCCAAAAGCGCATATTCTCCTCGGCCAGCTCGCGCATAAACTCCATGGGCGAGTGACGTATCGCCTGCTGCCATTGAGACTGCATCCGCTTTTGCTGCTCTAACATGAGCTGGGTGCCTTGCTCTAAGTAGCGCGCCAGCGGCAGTGGTGAGGACATATCGTACACACGGATCAACTGAGCCAGCAGGTCGTTCGAGAACACTTCGGCTTCACTATCCGCCTGCTCTTGTTCAATAATAATCGACAGCAAAATGGTGCGCGTCAGGTCTTCGCCGCTTTTGGCGTCTTCAACGCGAAAGGGCTCTTCTTCAATGATTAAACACCGCAAATCCTCAAGAGTGACATAGCGACTCTGTTGAGTGTCGTACAACCTGCGGTTGGCATATTTACGAATTACGCGCACAGCGCATCTCCTTAAACGCGATAGAGGCTTTTGTCGCCGTTGCTGCTATTGTGCCTGCAACACGCGCCCATGCAAGCCAGCTTAACGGATTAGTGACGTTAAACACGCCTTTCCTATGACCAATAGACGACGAATATGAATTTGATTCTGTTAGATCCGAGCGAGATTGACGGTCACCAAGCCCGTATTACGGACCAGCGCCGGTTGACTCACCTGCATGAGGTGCACCGGGCCAACGAAGGCGATCGCTTAACGGTGGGTATTCAAGGCAGTGCCATGGGCAAGGCCACGCTAACGGAGCTCAACAGCACACAGGCCCTGTTTACGTTGGAAGATATCAACGAACCGCCGCCGCCAGCCCTTCCTGTGCATCTGGTGTTGGCGCTGCCACGCCCACGCATGCTGGCACGCACCCTAGAGCACGTCACTGCTTTAGGGGTGAAAGAGATAACGCTGCTACACACCAAGCGAGTTGAAAAAAGTTACTGGCAGTCACCCGAACTTCGAGCTGAAAAAATCCATCAACACCTAGTGCTTGGGTTAGAGCAAGCGCGAGATACACAGTTGCCCAACGTCACTCTCTGCAAAGGGTTCCGCCCCTTTATGGAAGAACAGCTGCCGGCACTTCTAGCAGAGCGAAGAGGATTAGTTGCACACCCCGGCATGGAGAACGCTTGCCCACGCGGAATTGATGAGCCGACGCTATTATTAGTGGGGCCTGAAGGCGGGTTTATCCCATGGGAAGTGGAGCAGCTACTGGCGGCAGGCTGCGAGGGAATGCACTTAGGCCCTCGCATCCTGCGGGTCGAAACCGCCGTTACAGCGCTGCTGTCACGACTGTTTTAGGCTGTACATAAAAAAGTTTATCAAAAGGTTCATAACAAAAGATTCATAACAAAAGTTACGACTGATCATCTTCCGGGTCGTGGGGAACGTAAGAGGCGTTCTCTGCGCACCCAGGCTCTTGCAAAAAGGTATTGCGCACGTCCAATAAGCCCAGGTGGCTAATCGTGCGCCGACCTAGCAGCAGCGGATAAATCATCTCTTCACGATCTCGCAGGCTAAACTGCTCTTCGTAAACGGTGTCGCCCATGCAAACATCCATCAGCACCACCGGGCGCTCATCACGACCACCCGCACCACGAACGGTTTGTTCGCGGTAGAGTGGACGCTCAATGCGATCACTAAACGTTTCACCACTCTCTTGGTCTTCAAGTTTTAGACGAAAGCGCACCCACTCTTCGCCATCTTTTTCAAACATCTCAATATCACGAGCATCCAGTGACGACGTGAGCGCGCCGCTATCCAGCTTGGCTTTGACCGCGATACCCCACGGCTCGATATAGGCATTTTCTACCCAGCCAAACACATTATCTTCAGCGTGCGCTTGATCACTTACTAAAGCAGCACTGACCAACATGGAGCCTGATAACACGCTGGCACCCAACACCCCTAGAAATGTTTTTCCCATTGCGACTCATCCTTGGTGAGAAATTGACGTAGCGATCAGAGAAGTTAGCGCAACAAGCGCTGCGCTAACGAAGCCGTTCTAGCAACGATTGGGTGGCAAAGCCATCCGGCACCAGCCCTTGGTCTCGCTGAAAAGCGCGTAGGCCAGTTTGGGTGTTAGGCCCCATGATGCCGTCGGCAGTGCCTACCGCATAACCGGCGTTGTTCAAACGCTGCTGGAGCGTTCTGACATCGTCACGTGTTAAAGGTGCCTCATCTCTGGGCCATGACTGCGAAATGCCCTCACGACCGGCGATGGCGTCGGCAAGCGTGGCCACCGCCAGTGCGTAGCTCGTGGCATTGTTGTAGCGCAAAATAGCGCGAAAATTCGGGCCGACAATAAACGCAGGGCCATTGGCGCCTGCCGGTACAATCACCGCGGCGCTATCGAAAGAGGGCAGTTCGCCACGTACGGCGCGCACGCCTTGGGCAGCCCACTCAGCACTGCTGCGACGATCCGTTTGGGCATAATCAAACGAGGCGGGAAGCACCACTTCTGCTCCCCACGGCTGACCTGCCTGCCACCCAGCCCTCGCCAAGTAATTCGCGGTCGATGCCATGACATCGGGAATACTGCCCCAGATGTCACGACGCCCATCGTCATCGCCATCAACAGCATAAGCTTCAAAACTGCTGGGAATAAATTGCGTATGCCCCATCGCCCCTGCCCAAGAGCCTTTCATTTGCTCTGCGGCAATATCGCCCTGGTCGATAATACGCAGCGCGGCTAACAGCTCACCACGGGCAAAATCTCGCCGACGGCCGTCATAGGCCAGTGTGGCAAGCGACTCTAGCGTCGAGAAGTCACCAAAATTGCTGCCGTAATTACTCTCTACTCCCCAAATGGCCACCACGACTTCTGCTGGCACGCCGTAGCGCTGCTCCATCTGTTGGGCTGTCTCACGGTGCTGAGCGTACTTTTCTCGGCCATTGTGGATACGCGTAGAAGACACAGCGCTGTCTAAATACTGCCAAATCGCTCGCACAAACTCAGGCTGGTAGCGGTCGAGTTCAATCACCCGCTCACGATAGCGCAGACCATCAAAAGCGGCGGCTAATGTCGCCTCGCTAATCCCCTGACTCGCTGCATAGCGCCGAAACTCACTGAGCCACTGGTTAAAGTTGGCGTAACGCACCTCTTCAGCCGCGCGGGCGTCTACCTCAGTCATTAGCTGCGGGCTGGCGTAGGCAGCAGGGCTATGGAGCGCCACCGCGGTGGCGGCAAAAAACAAAAACGGCAACGCAGCGCCACAGCGCGAACTCCACGTGGCTTTAGGCTTCAACGACAAAAGGGGGAATGACATAGGGGGTAATGACACAGGGGGGAATGACATAAGCTATCTTCTCTCGGCAGTCCTTGGCGTGAGCTGGATGATGGCTTAGAAACGGGAGAGATACCACCCCTAGGCGGACAAGCGCCATAAAACGCCCAAATGGCAAACAGCAACGACAGCCGTCAGCACACAGCGCAGCTTAAGGTACCAAGTAGCAAAGCCCTCTCGACCTTCACGGCTAATATCGTACCCCCCCATGAGCACAAAGCCCGCTAGCAGCACCCAAAGCCCGGTTACCGGGCTAAACAGCAGCGCAGGCCATGCAATTAAGCTAGGCACCATGGCGAGGATAAGCCGCCGGGCATTGTTGTCACGTGGCACCTGAAGGGCACTCCCCCAGTGAATGCCGCCCAAAAATGACAAAATAACGGCGCTATAATAAGTAAAACCGTAAATCGCACTGACCTGCCAAACGGTGGGAGCCACCCAAGCGGCAAGGCTGCCGCCCAGGAAAGGCAATAGACCCGCAAGGCCAAGGCCCCAAGCTAACCGACGGTGACTGACTGTTGATACCATCCTTACTCGTCCGTTTCTTCAAACTCTGTTGCGGCAATCAACCAGCGCTGCCATTCACTAGGCAGTACGCACGGAGGCTTGAACTGAGAAGGCGCTACGCGCCAAGGCTGGTGACGTTCTAAACCAAAAGGCAACGAATCTAGGGCAGGCAGCCAATACGCCACATACAGCCCTTTCGGGTCGTAATGCCCCGCCTGCTTGAGCACGTTAAAATAACGGTCCTGGCGAGGGTCCCGACCAACGCCTGCAATATAGCGCCAGTTGCCCCAATTGCTAGCCACATCATAATCAATCAGGCAATGCTCAAACCACCAAGCGCCCAGACGCCAATCCACCTGCAGGTCTTTGACCAAAAAGCTGGCTACGTTCTGTCGTGCACGGTTTGAAATCCAGCCCGTTCGTTTAAGCTCCAGCATAGCAGCATCAATAAACGGCACGCCTGTTTCGGCATTACGCCAAAGATTAAATGCATCGTTAGCCGGAGGCAGCTCCTCGCGACCAAACAGCGTGACGCCTTCTAATTGGGCGGCGCGATGGAAGTAATCGCGCCACAGTAGCTCAAAAATAATCCAGTAACTGGATTCACAGCTACCGTTGATAGCTTCCCACGCTTTGACTTCTTGGTGAATCTGGCGAGCGGATAGACAGCCACGGGCTAACCAAGGTGAAAAACGGGTCGAAAAGTTAGCACCCAGCAGCCCGTTACGAGTTTTCTTGTAAGACTCTGCACCGTTTTGCCGCCATAGATAGTGCTGCAAGCGGTCATTGGCTGCAGACTCGCCGCCTACAAAGACAAATCCTTGACGCTTGTCTGGCTGCCAGGCAGCGCTCACTTCGCATACGGCTTTCAGCGGCGGAAATCCGCGTGCGGCCCCTTCTGGCCAACCCGGCAAAGTGACCGGTGCGGGCTGAGGTGCACCAATAGCGCACTCTTTTTCCACACAGCGGCGAAACGCTGAAAAGCTTGCGGGAAGGTCGCTCAGCTCAAACGGTAGCGCGCTAGCGTCAAGTAAGTAACCGCTATCTGCACGGTGTAGTTGGCAGCTAGCGGGAAGCTGCGCCGCGACACGGGCAATGTGTGTCGACTCTTCGCACCCCGAGTGCTCGGCAACGCGCACTTCGCGGGCGCGTAGCGTCGCGGCAACTTCTACCACTACGTCCGCCGGGTCGCCAATACGTACCAATAGATCGCTACCCCGCTGCAACAGCTCGCCGCGCAGCTCCATGAGGCTTTGCCACAAGAAGCGCAGGCGCGCCGGACCAAGCCGGGGTGTGCTATCACCAGGCACGGCTTCTTTTAGCCAACGCTGATCCAGTACATAGAGGCAAAGTAGCTGGTCGGGGGGAGTCTCAAAATGTAGTAGAGGGTTGTCGGCTACGCGCAAGTTATCCTGTAGCCAGACAATATCAGTCGTGCTGTTCATGCTCTTGCCTCCTCGGCGTGCTGTGCTGCTTGGCCTCGCGACGGCAACGTTCGCTGCAGAAGCGCACCTCGTCCCAGCAGCGCGCCCATTTTTTCCGCCAAGTAAATGGGCGCTGGCATTGAACGCAGTCTTTTTGCGGTAAATCCTGTTTACGTCTCATCTATTCAATCTCGCTACGTGCGGGTCATGCCACGCTACGCCGTAATACATGGACATAATATCTTATACAGTACAATTATTGTATATAAATTGACACCGCTATTTTGCCGCAGCGCGCATAAAAAAAACCACCTCTAGGGGTGGTTTTCACTAACTAACGTATATAACTAATATTAATCGGGGTCAGTATTACGCGGGTGCCGCTTAGCGTTTTCTTGTGTCTCCATGCCACTTTTCAGCTCGTGGGTCAGCGGGTCGTAATTAGGGCGTAATTCATCTTTTACCGTACCGCTCCAAAGCCTGGAGCCTACAAAGTAGCCTGCCCGCCCAATCACGTGGGCGGCAATCGGCGCGGTGATTAAAATAAACACGATGATGGCAAACGAGCGTGCCACAACGCCCACTTCGGCAAAATGCATGGCCGAGGCCAGCATGATGAGAATCACCCCAAGCGCCGCCGCTTTGGTAGTCGCATGCATACGCGTCAGCAGGTCCGGTAACCGCAGTAAGCCAACGGCGGCCAATAGCATAAAGCTCGACCCCGTTAGCAGCATGGCACCTTTAATGACATCAATCATCCCGCGGGCCTCCTCGTTCAAGAAAGCGGGCAAAACCAATCGCGGCTAAGAAACCCATCAGCGCAATCACGATAGCGGCGTCCAAAAAGCTGGAAACCCCGGACTGAATCGCATAGACGCCCACTAGGCCTACGACGGTGGTAGAAAACAGCTCTAGAGCAACAACACGATCTGGCAGGCTGGGGCCACGCACCACACGTACAAACGTCAGCACCAGCGCTAACCCCATAATCACCTGGCTAATTAAAATCACAGTATCCATTAACGAAATAACTCCAGTGCCCGGTGTTCCATCTCTTTTAAGTTGCGCCGCAGTTCTTCTTCATCATCTAAGAACATCGCATGGATATACAGCACCTTGCGGTCGTCAGAGACATCTAAGCTAAGGGTTCCCGGTGTTAGCGAAATCAAATTCGCCACCATAGTGATTTCCATTTCGGTACGTGCCGACAGAGGCAGCGCAATCACCCCAGGCTGCATATGCCAAGGCGGCGTTAAAATATCGAAGGCCACCCGCAGGTTGGCCTGCACCAGCTCTTTAATAAAGAAACCGAGAAAACCGATAATACGCGGCACACGGGCGGGGTAGCCTTTTAGCGCATTAACCTGGGGTTCGATAAGCAGCAGGGCAATGTAGCCAAAAATCATGCCGACCAGCAGGTTTAGCCCTGTGAAGTCACCGCTGAGCAGCACCCACGCCAATCCTAATAGCAGATTCCAAATGGCACCGGTCATGGGCTCTCCTCCAGGCTGTTATCGACGCGCTCTGCCTGTATGTCGATGGGGTCTAGCAAAGCGGCCTCTGCGCTAGCAGACGCACCCAGCACCGCCTCGATATAGCCAGACGGCGTCATTAGCTGCTCTCCAATTTGGTTCATTACCAGCATGATGGGCTCCGCAAACACGCCAATCAGCAGCGACATCATGGCAAGCACCACAACCGGCAAGTACATCATCCACAGGCTGGGTTTCAGTAAACGCCCATCATCCCCAGCCGGTGTGTGCGCTTGGGGAACCTGATTCTCCTCGGGCAGCGCCTTCCAAAACACCTCATTCCAGATCTTCACCATGGAGTAGAGCGTCATCAAGCCAACCGCCAGCGCAATACCGGTGGCCACATACGCTTCTGCCTCTAAGCCTGCGCGGACCAGCACAAACTTGGCAAAGAACCCCGACAACGGCGGAATACCCGCCAGCGAGAAAGCACTAATAAAGAACGCTACGGCCAGCCACGGGCGCTCACGATACAACCCGCCCATTTTTTTCAGCTGATAAGTGCCCTGCAGGCGATGGGTAATCCCGCTAATTAGGAACAGGTTCGTCTTCACAATGATGTTGTGCATGATGGCAAACACACCGCCGGCAATGGCCAGCGGTGTGTAGAGCGCCAACCCCAAAATCATGTAGCCAATCTGGCTCACGATGTGGAACGAGAGAATACGGCGGAATTCATACTGCGCGGCAGCACCCAGCACCCCGGTAACCATCGTGAAGACAGCCCCCCACAGCATGATGTCTTGAAGATAGCCCATCGTCTGGTCAAAGATCAGCGTAAACACCCGGAACAGGGAGTACACGCCCACCTTGGTCAACAGCCCAGCAAACAGCGCAGACACCGCCACCGGTGGCGTGTGGTAGGAAGCAGGCAGCCAGAAAAACAGCGGAAACGCGGCGGCCTTGATACCAAAGGCCACCATAAACATCACCGCCAGCACTTCGACCATGCCGCTGTGTTCGGCTTCATCCATGCGCAGCGCGATATCGGCCATATTGAGCGTGCCTACCGTGCCGTAAAGCAGGCCTACCGCGGTGAGAAAAATCACCGATGCCAGCAGATTCAGCGTCACATACTTGATGGCCCCTTCCATCTGCGCCCGCTCGCCTCCCAAAATCAGCAGCGCAAACGATGCCACCAGCATCACCTCAAACCACACATAGAGGTTGAAAATATCACCCGTTAAGAAGGCACCCGCTACACCCGCCAACAGCAGGTGCATCAGCGGATAGTAGCCAAACTTCTCATGCCCACGGCCGGTGGTGGCCAGGGAGTAGATGCCCATCGCAAGTCCGATGATCCCGGTGAGCAGAATCATCACGGCGCTGAGCATGTCGGCCACCAGCGTAATACCAAAAGGCGCGGGCCAGCCGCCCATTTGCATAGTGATGTAGCCATCCGCCAATACAGCGATAAACAGCCACAGGCTAACCACAAATAGCGCAACGTTACCGGCAACGGCAATAAAACGCTGCATGGGCCGTGAACGCCAAAATATCAGCGAAATAGCCCCAGAAAGCAGCGGCAACAGAACGGGAAGTGCGACTTCAGGCCTCACGTGTCGGTATCCTTCATCTTGTCTAAATCATCTGCCTTAACGATTTCGTAGGCCCGGCGAATCAGTACCACTGCAAACGCCAACACGCCAAAGGCAATCACGATGGCGGTCAGCACTACCGCCTGAGGCAGCGGGTCAGCGACGTCGCCCAAGGGCTGCATCAATCCCTCAGGAATTAACGGCGGTGCGCCACGGGTCATACCTGCGGTGGTGAAAATCAGTAGGTTGGCAGCGTTAGACAGCAGCAGCAGTCCAATGACTAGCTTGACGATGGAGCGGCGCAGCATCATAAAAATAGCGGTGGCATATAACAGGCCAATCGCCAGTGCCATTAACGGTTCCATGGGCGCCCTCCTGTTAAAACTGGATTAGGTAACTTAAGGCTCATCCTTGTCCACCTCCATTAACGCCATGACCATGCCCATCACCGAGCCCAATACCGCCAAATACACCCCAATATCGAAAATCAACGGCGTCGACGCTTTAAAATCAATCACCGGAATGGTCCACCACTGGGCGGTAAGAAACGGCTGCCCCATAAACCAAGCGGGCACCACCGAGATCATTCCAAAAAAGAGTCCTGCGCCAATCAAGTCTCGTGGGTCGACCATACGCAGTACTTCTTTGGTGGCGCTAACGCCAAAAGCAAACAGGTAAAGCGTGAACGCCCCGGCCGCCACCAGCCCGGCAATAAAGCCACCACCCGGCTCATCGTGGCCACGCAGCAGCAGAAAAACAGAGAACATCAGCTGCAGCGGCATTAGAAAACGCGCCGCCGTGTTAAGAATAATCGTGCCTGATTTAACCATCGTAGGGCTCCTTCATGCTGGCTTTGTCGCTATCCGTCGCTTTGCCTTCCGTCTCCCCGTGGCGCAGCTTGAGCATCGCAATCACACCAATCGCGGCTAACGCCAACACAAACATTTCGCCGAGCGTATCGAGGGCACGGTAATCCACCAGAATAACGTTGACGATATTGCGGCCGTAGGCGAGCGGTGCACTGTTTTCCACCATATAGGTAGAGATCGTCTCAAACTGGTCGATACTCCAGGCGGTCATGATCAGCAAAAAGATCAACACCCCCATAGTGGCCGCAACGGCACCATCGCGAATGCGTTCAAGGTTGGTGGAGAGGTTCGAAAAACGCGGCAGCCTAAAGAGCACAAGCACCAGCAGAATCACGGTCATGGTTTCTACCAGCAGTTGGGTAATCCCCAAATCTGGCGCGCTGAACAGGATAAAGATCAGCGCGATAGAGAAGCCCATGATGCCTACCGAGACCACAGCGCCCAAGCGCGAGCGTGAAATCGTGGCAAACAGCGCCCCCATCGCCATGGTGCCCACCACGATGACTTCATGGAAACGCACGTCTAGAGAGAGCGCCAGCTGTGGTGAATGACGCAGCAAAATGGAGTTACCGATGAGCGCAATCAACACCACCAGCATGACCAGAATGTAGTTACGCATATAGCCATTTTGCAGCAGCCGCGTTTGCCATTCAGAGAAGCGCACAATGCCATTCATCAAGCCTTCGTAACCCGCTTCCGGGCCGTAGCGCATTATCGGAGCCAATCTCGCTAACTGGCCGCGAACGCTGTCCCAGCGCTTAAACAGGAGAAAGCCAAGGATCAAACTTACTACCGACATGATCAGCGCGACATTGACGCCGTACCAGAGTGATAGCGAGATCGGCAGTGCCTCACCCGCCACCGCTGTTGCTGCAGAGGTGAGCAGCGCATCGGCCCCCAACATAGCGGGTGCCAAGCCAAGTGCGAGCGAGCCAAATGCCAATAGACCTGGGCCGATCAGCATACTGAATGGCGCCTCATGGGGCGTTTTGGGTGTGTCGTGGCGTGCACCATAGAATGGCCGCAGCGCAATCACCGCCGCCACCGCAATGGTCAGAATGGCTGACAGAAACGCAAACAGCACCAGTAGCAGCTGAACACGTTCAGCGCCTAACGCCGCTTCAAGCATTAACTCTTTACCAATAAAGCCAAACAGCGGCGGCACGCCAGACAGCGACAGCGCTGCCACCAAGGCAATTACCGCAGTCACCGGCATCACACGCCGTAAGCCGCCCATCGCGGTAACATCTTTTGTGCCGGTTTCATGATCGAGGATACCCGCCACCATAAACAGCGCTCCTTTATACATGGAGTGCGCAAGCAAAAAGGTGACGAAGGCCGTCATCGCATAGTCAGAACCAATGCCAAGCAGCATCGTCAGCGTACCCAGCGCCATAATGGTCGAATACGCTAAGAGCTTCTTGATATTGGTATGGTGAATGGCTAAGAAGGCACCGGTGAGCATAGTGGTCGCCCCCACTACGGAGAGCACGGTGACCCACATTCCTGTTCCACCCAGCTCTGGCTGCAGGCGTGCCAGCAGGTAAATACCCGCCTTGACCATAGTTGCAGAATGCAGGTAGGCCGAGACGGGGGTTGGTGCTGCCATGGCATTGGGAAGCCAGAAATGGAACGGGAACTGCGCAGACTTGGTAAAGGCCCCGAGCAATAAGCAGATCAGCATAGGGGTATAAAGCGCATGCTGGCGCAGGTCATCGTCTGACTGCAGAATCTCACTCAAAGACCAGCTGCCGCTGGCAATACCCAATAGCACCAAACCTGCCATTAGCGCCAAGCCGCCAGCAACCGTCACAAAAAGCCCCTGACGAGCAGATTTGCGTGCTTCAATATCGGTATGGTTAAAGCCAATCAGCAGGTATGAGGTGATGCTGGTCAGTTCCCAAAAAATAAACAGCGTCAGCAGTCCATCGGCTAACACAAGCCCCAGCATAGAGACCATAAAGGCAACGAGGGCAAGGTGAAAACGGGCTATATCCTGGTGGCCTTTTAAGTAGCCCCCCGTATACACCAGGACACAGGTGCCAATGACCGTAATCAGCAAGCCAAATAGCAGAGAAAGGCCATCGAGTAAAAAGCTGAGACTAATCCCGAGCGAAGGCACCCATGCCCATTCCAGTAGCTGAGGCCCATTGCTCAGCACTAGCGGTGCTTGGCTAAACAGCCAAGCAGCGATTGACGCCGGAAACAGCGCAAGCAGCAGGCTTGCTCGCTCCCCAAACCAACGGTTGAGCAGCGGTGACGACGCTGCCAACACGAAGCCCATCAACACGGCAAATTGCATCCGGCGCTCTCTCCCTAGTAACGTTAATCCATCCCAATAAGCGGCTTATACAGGTGCATAGGCCGCTTAAACGTTGAATAAGTGTGATTTTATATGCACAGACCTTATACCAGCCTTTCCAAAATTTCTAGAAAAGTCGGTACCAATAAAAAGCCGCCTAGCGTACAACGCTAGGCGGCTTTTTTAACAAATGCGCAGTACTAAGGCGTGGATAGCCAACCAGAGAGTTCGTTATTGACCACCGCTAACAGCGCGTCGATATGGTCATCACGATCATTCAAACAGGGGATATAGCTAAAGGTTTCGCCGCCAGCTTCCATAAAGCTGTCGTGAATCTCCTCTTTAATCTCTTCAAGGGTTTCCACACAGTCGGAAGAGAATGCAGGCGAGAGAATGGCAATATGCTTATGCCCCTGCTTTGCCAGCTCAGCCACGTGATCGACAGTTTGCGGCCCTACCCACTTTTCAGGCCCAAACTGCGACTGAAACGCCGTATCCACTTCCTCTTTCGTAAAGCCTAATGCCTCACGCATTAACCGCGTGGTCTTCTGGCATTGGCAGTGGTAGGGGTCGCCTTCCATCAAATAGCGCTCGGGCACGCCGTGGTAGCTCGCGACCAGCTTGGTCGGACGGCTTTCAAAACCGTCGTACGCCTCTTTCACTGAATTTGCCAGCGCCTGGACATACGCAGGATGTTCAAAATAAGCAGGCACAGTGCGGATGTACGGCTGCCACTTCATTTTCATCAGCGTGCGGAAGGCCTGATCATTGGCGGTTGCCGTCGTGGGCGAACCGTATTGCGGGTAGAGCGGAAAGAACACGATCCGCTCGCAGCCCTTCTCTTTCATGCGCTTTAACACGCTGTCGGTCGAAGGGTTGCCGTAGCGCATGCAGAAATCCACTTCTACATCATCGCCATAGAGCGCTTTTAAACGCTCGGTCATTTTTTCCGTTTGAGCACGCGTGGTGGTTAACAGCGGGCTTTCATTCTTTTCATTATTCCAAATGCTTTTGTACGCATGGCCAGATGAAAAAGGACGCTTAGTCAGAATAATCAGCTGCAGCAAGGGCTGCCATTTCCAACCTGCGTAATCCACCACCCGCTTGTCAGATAAAAATTCGCTGAGATAGCGGCGCATGGACCAGTAGTCGGTGGCATCAGGCGTTCCCAGGTTGGCTAACACAACGCCGACCTTGGCACGGGGAACGGCAGGGTGGTTGCTGGGCGCATGGGTCAAACGCCCTTCACCGGGTTGATCCTTTACAACGCTATCGGCCATCTCGCTCACTCCTCAGGTGCAGTACATAATGGGCAAAATCTTAACACTTTTCGGCAAAGCCGCGGCATAAAGTTATACTATCAGCATTATTTGTATAACTGCAGGCTAACTCATGTCCAAGCCGTTACTGCTCGTACTAGGTGATCAGCTCACGCTGACACTACCTACGCTTCGCGATGCGCCTCCTAATGCGGTGGTTGCACTGTGCGAAGTGGCAGAAGAAGCGCGCTACGTGCCGCATCATCTGCATAAAATCGGCCTGTTTATGGCCGCCATGCGCCACTTCGCGCAAACCTTGCGAGATAAAGGCCACACGGTGCATTACAGCCGCATTGACGATGCTGACAATACCCACTCGTTGATAGAAGAAGCCGAGCGACTCGCCAAGCAGTATGGCTGTGATGAAATTCGCGTCACTCGCCCGGGTGAGTGGCGGCTGTGGAACAGCATGCAACAGCGCCAGCAGGCGGCTCTTCCCTGGCAGCTGCTTGAGGATGACCGTTTTTTCACCACGCCTGATGACTTTACCCACTGGGCAGAGGGCCGCAAGCAGCTGCGTTTAGAGTACTTCTACCGGGAGCAGCGTAAACGTACAGGGCTACTCATGGAAGGTGACACGCCGGTTGGCGGGCAGTGGAACTACGACCATGACAACCGCGAGCCCATTAAAGCCGCTTTAAGCTTCCCCACTTTGCCTCAACACGGTCAGGATAGCCTTACGCAGCAAGCCCTTAAGGATGCAGCGCACTACTTTGAGAGCCATATGGGGTCGATAGAGACGTTCAACCTCCCCGTGACTCGCCGTCAGGCCCTAGTAGACTTGAACCACTTTATAGAGCACGGGCTAGCTGACTTTGGCCGCTACCAAGATGCCATCAGCGACCGTGAGCCATTTCTTTACCACTCGCGGCTCTCTGCAGCGATGAATATTGGCCTGCTCTCCCCGTTTGAGGTCTGCGAAGCCGCTGAAGCTCACTATCATGCGGGCAAAGCGCCTATTAATGCGGTAGAGGGCTTTATCCGCCAAATTTTAGGCTGGCGCGAATACGTACGCGGGCTCTACTGGACGCAGATGCCCACTTACAAACAAGAGAATCAACTTGGCTTTACCCGAGAGCTCCCCGCTTTTTATTGGGATGCGAAGACCGATATGCGCTGCCTCCAGCGCGCTATCCAGATGACGATTGATAACAGCTACGCCCATCATATCCAACGGCTCATGGTGACCGGCAATTTTGCGCTGCTGTGCGGCGTAAAGCCCGAGGCGCTGTGTGACTGGTATTTAGCCGTTTATGCAGATGCCAGCGAATGGGTGGAACTGCCGAATACACTGGGTATGGTGTTACATGCAGATGGAGGGCTGATGGGCTCCAAGCCCTACTGCGCGTCGGGTAAGTACATCGATAAGATGTCCGACCATTGCCAGCACTGCCGCTACTCTCCCAAAGAGATCACTGGCCCCAAGGCCTGCCCGTTTAATAGCCTATATTGGCACTTTCTAGAAACCAATGCCGAACAGCTCAACCGCAACCCGCGTATGAAGCTCATCTACGGTTCGCTTTCGCGCATGAAAGAGGAGAAACGCGAGGCGATTCGCCAGCAGGCAGAGCAGTTTCTCGCCAAGCTACCCACCAGTGAAGGCTACGGCCAGCCAGCCCACACACAAGGCTATTCTCATCAGGAGACCCGCTCATGAGCCGATTCGCGACGCTAAACGCACAGGCCCCCGTCACGCTTTATCACGATGGCCACTGCCCGTTTTGTCGGGTCGAAGTTGCCTGGCTTGCCAAGCACCGTCATCACGAGCGCGTTAAGCTGGTGGATATTCAAAGCAGAGAGTTTGACGCAGAAGCGATCGGCCGCAGCTTTGACGCCATGATGGGGCAGCTGCACTTACAGGATCGTCAGGGATATTGGTATGTGGGTATGGATGCCAGCCGGGCCCTCTATGCGGTGTTGGGCTACCGGCGGCTGGTAAGACTTTCTTGCTTACCGGGCCTGCGAAGCGTCATGGATGCAGGCTACCGTTTTTTTGCCCGCCGCCGTATCCGGCTGGGGCAGTGGTGGGAAAAACGTCAGGATAAATCTGCTAGCTGATCAATTAAGATAGCGAATTAATTAAAATACTAGCGGCATACGCGAGGTCAGCGGCGCGCTGTAATGGGCGTCGCGGCCAATGACTTCATCGTGCGGAACATGCTGCACCAAGTAGGCGCGATGAATACCCGCTCGCTTCAGCTCCAGGTAGACGTCATCTAATGAACGAAACAGCATCGGCTTGTTACGTTGCATCAGCATATGGCGCTCGCCTTCTACATCCTCAAGCTCTACCTGATAGAAACGGCTGCCTGAATGAGTAATCACCCGAATTTCAAAGTTGTCGTGGCTTGCGACGAACTGTTTTAGCTCTTTCAGTTCCATGGTTCCCTCCTGTTATTGGTCATCATCATGGAGCACAGCATGACGCGGCCCCATGACAATAATATTACCTTGGCACTAACTGCCTAAGAGGGCAATAACCGAAAAGAGTTCCTGACCAATTCGTCAACTTATGGTCGTTTTACTGATATTCCGACGGGTCAATCGCCTTACCCAGCGAGTTGCGGTCAATCCAGTTACCGCCTTTTGTCTCTTTGTAACGAAAGACTACTTTGTCGCCCACGGCAACGGGAAGCTCTGCGTCTTCTGTCTGGTAGCTGTACTTCTCCCCTTCCACTACTAGGAAATAGCGGTAGAGATCGGGCATGCCCAGCCACTCTTTAAAAGGCCCCTCGCGCTCTAGCGACTGGAGTTCACCACGGCCTTCCAATTTCGGAAGACGTTTGCGGTTACCGCGCCTAAAACCACCTGCCATTTGTTACTCCTGTCTCTCTATCTGCTCGAGGCGAACTGCTCATGAGGGTGCGCATTATACGTTCTCCCCCATGACGCTCAAGTTAATCACCAAACGCTTCGCCGTAGCTGTCAGGCGCTAGATCTTCAAACCGCGTGTATTTACCAATAAAGGCCATGTGCACCGTACCAATGGGGCCGTTACGCTGCTTACCGATAATCAATTCAGCGATACCTTGGTTATCTGGGTTATCCGGGTTATACACCTCATCCCGGTAAACGAAGGCGATCACGTCTGCATCCTGCTCAATCGCTCCCGAGTTATGGCTAACAATACCATCCGCCAACCAACAGGCATCTCCTGGAACAGTTAAATCAAAGACTTCTTCTTCACCGCAAGGGCGTATATCAACGACCTGATCCCAAAAGAGATCGCTGGAAGCTATCTGAGACAACGCAGCATCGCCTAGTACATCCGCATAGCTACTAAGGGTGGCACGTGAAGGCGCAAAGCTAAAATGGGACGAGCCGCCATAAGCAGTACCACGCATTGCCGCCATTTGCCGCTGACTGACGCCTTTGGCAATCATTACCTGCTTAACATGATCAAACACCTCTTGAGGCAAAGTGTCGATATTAGTGTTAGCCACGACAGCCGCCACTTTAAGCGGCTCTAGCGCTGCCTCCTGATGCCCAAACGCTCCAATTCGCTGTGCAAAGCGCTGCTGTTGATCACTTCCAGATACATCTGCGGTATACCATCCTCCCCCTTCTCCCGATATTACATGACGAATTCGTGTCACAATCCCGAAACGCAGCAGCAGTGCGCTGACATCATCAATAAGACGTCGGCTAACCGTAGAGAAGTAGAGACGTGTGCGGCCATTTTTATCGGTCGTAATACTACCGTCGGTGGCCCACAAGTGACGCATAAACAAAGCGAGCTGCTGATTGGACAGCTTAAAGATATCGCTTGGAATATATTTTTCAGCAGAACGCTGCCCAAAAATACCCAGCGACTTCAACCAACGCCCCACCCCTTGCGCATGCCAACGATTACCATTGCCAGAAATAACGAGTTGATGCCAGTTACCGCGCCCAGCATGGCGCGTCACCGTCGAACCAAACTGTTCGGCGGAGCACTTCACGGCATCGCTATTCGCTTCACTAGCGGTGGTGTAGCGTAGCGGCTGGCCCTTGACATAGCTGCCGTCACCTAACAAATGGGCCAACAGGATAAGCGCATGCTCCTCCCACGTTATCGGGCATTCAGGCTCAGCTATCTGCCTGGCTAGTGCAATACGATCACCCACCTTCAGGTCGGCGACCGTTTTCCAATCCCACAACGCTTTTAAGCGATGCTTGCCTGTCGCACGTATGCGCCGTCCACTGGCGAGAGAAACCTCAAATACGGGCTTAGTACCCACTGACCACACTAAATCCGTCGCCGAGCGATTAAGCTTCCCATCTTCTCCTAGCGATATAACGTTCGGCGTTTGCCCTACCAACTCACCAATAGGCAATCGCTCCCCGGTGGCCAGCATCACTAGCGTGTCTCCCGTGACACACTCCCTCAAATCCGACATCACAGGCCGCTTATTGGGGCGCTGCTCTAGCGAGCGGTTAAGCTGCGAAAGCGCCACTACCGGGCACTGAAACTCTTTGGCTAACCCTTTCAGTGAGCGGGAGATCTCAGAGATCTCCCCCGTGCGGTTTTCAGAGAAGCCGGGGATCTGCATCAGCTGAAGGTAATCGATCATGACCAGCGCCATATTACCGTGCTCGCGCACAACACGGCGCAAGCGCGAGCGCATCTCATTGGGTGAGAGCGCGGCGGTGTCATCAATAAACAGTTGCTTATCTTTAAGCAGGTTGACGGCCGAGGTAAGGCGCGGCCAGTCCTCATCTTCCAGCTGCCCTGAACGCACCCGGGTCTGGTCAATGCGACCCAGTGAAGAGAGCATACGCAGCATCAGCGACTCGGCAGGCATCTCCATGGAGAACACCATGACGGGCTTGTCGCTGGCAATCACCGCATGTTCTACCAGGTTCATGGCAAAGGTGGTCTTACCCATGGAGGGGCGGCCGGCAATAATCACCAAATCGGAAGGCTGCAGGCCTGAGGTCATTTCATCTAGATCGCGAAAACCGGTAGAAAGCCCGGTCATTTCGCCTTTGAGATTGAACAGCTCATCGATGCGGTCAACGGCTTTGGTAAGCAGCTCGCTCATACCGATAGGGCCACCAGTTTTTGGTCGCTCTTCAGCAATCTGAAAAACCAGCCGCTCGGCTTCGTTTAAAAGCTCATCAGCAGGACGCCCCTGAGGAGAAAACGCTCCATCAGCAATTTGATTCGCCGCCCGGATAAGCTTACGCAGCGTCGCACGCTCGCGCACAATGTCAGCATAGGCGCGAATATTGCTAGCCGAGGGCGTATTACGAGCCAGCTCTGCCAGAAAACCCAAACCGCCCACGGTATCTAGCTGATCCCGCGCCTCAAGCGCTTCGGAAAGCGTGACCACGTCTAACGGCTTACCAGACTCCGCCAGATGAATCATCACGTTGAACACCAACCGGTGCTCATATCGATAAAAATCGTCGGCTACCAGGCGTTCAGAAACGTTATCCCACGCCTGATTGTCCAACATAAGCCCGCCTAACACCGACTGCTCCGCCTCTAACGAGTGCGGCGGCAGCTTAAGCGCTGCCGTTTCCTGATCAGCAGAAGGCTGGTCCTGCATAGCGAGCTCCTTAAAATAACGCATTGCCAACGGCGCTTATCTTAGCCGGGCAGCTTCCTACGTACCACTGGCGAATCCACAGCGGCTTAAAAAGACCCAGCGGCTTAAAAAGACAAAGGGCGCGGGAGATCCCGCGCCCTTTGAGGCGTTAGCATTGACGAGAGAAATTACTCTGCGACAACAACCACGCGTACAACGGCGTCCACTTCTGCATGCAGGTGGAGGTCGATGTCGTATTCGCCAGTTTGACGAATCGGTCCATTCGGCATACGGACTTCGCTCTTGGCAACTTCGATGCCAGCAGAGGAGATCGCGTCGGCCAGATCACGCGGACCGATAGAACCAAACAGCTTGCCTTCGTCGCCCGCTTTAGAAACCAACGACAGTTCGATGTCGTTAAGCTGCTCAGCGCGTGCTTGGGCTTCTGCTTTACGCTCAGCGGCTTGAGCTTCAAGCTCGGCACGCTGCACTTCAAACGCTTCAACGTTCTCTTTGGTGGCCGGTACGGCTAGACCGTAAGGCACCAAGTAGTTACGACCATAACCGGGCTTAACAGTGACCTTGTCACCCAGGCCGCCCAGCTTACCAATGTTGTCGAGCAGAATGACTTCCATCTCGTAAACCTCTTGTCAATTGCTGCGGGCAAGGCGTGCGCGAACGTTCGCGAATGTATCAATCAGCCCCAACAGCAGCACAATGAGAATCGTGGGCCAGGTCGTGATCAGCAGCACATAAAATGCCACCAACCACAGCCCGTTCATCCCCTTAATTCCAATAAACCCGTGCACTAACGCAATACCGGCTATCAGCAGCGGAATCCAACTCAGCATGGCCAGCGCCTGCGCACCCAATGCCATACCTGCCACCCCAAGCACCACTAAAATAGCGAGCTCCTTAGGTGTTAAACGCAGGGCATGGAATTCGTCACGAAAGCCGCCTGGGTTATAAAGCCCAGCCTGCCAGCTGCGTGCTAGCGCTAAACATACGATAGCCGCTAACAGCACCACTAACCCCGTTACGCCACCAATCACAGTGGCCGCCAAGGTAGGCGTGTCGATTCCTTGGTTGGCAAACTCAGTGAGCATGCGGTCGATCTCTTCTGAGCTCTCCCGCAGTTGCTCCAGCATAAGTTCGGTTCCACCCGGCGGGCTGAAGATGCCAAGCTGTACCATAACCGCGGCCGCTAAAGTGCCCACAATTAAGGCTTCGCCCCAACGCATCCTCTCACGCAAGATAACTGCCATCAGCGTCACGAGCAGCACGCTCGTTAGCGGAATCACATCACCCTGCGCCCACCAAAAACCTGCTGGTAGTGCGGCGGCGATAATAACCGGTAGCGCGGGGGCAAAGCCTTTGCGCAGGGTTACTAATGCCGCGATGGCCGCGCCCAACCAAAACAGCCAGGGCACTAACGCTGCTAGCGCTGCCCCGCCTGCGGCATAAGGCGTACCGCGCATCAGCCATCTTGCTAGTGCCAGCATCACGTTAAACGCTTACTGGTGGCTATCGGAGTAGGGCAGCAGTGCCAGGTAGCGTGAACGCTTGATAGCGGTCGCCAGCTGACGCTGATAGCGTGCTTTGGTGCCGGTGATGCGGCTCGGAACGATCTTGCCGGTTTCGGTGATGTAAGCCTTCAGCGTGTCGAGATCTTTATAGTCGATCTGCTTGACGCCTTCAGCGGTGAAGCGGCAAAACTTACGGCGACGGAAAAAACGTGCCATGGACTAGCTCCTTAAAACGTGCAGTGGATAAAATCAGGCAGTTTCTTCAGCTTCGCGCGGCTTTTCTTCGCGACGCGGACGCTTTTCTTCTGCCGGCTTCATCATCGGAGAAGCTTCAGTGATCGCTTCTTTGCAGCGAACAACCAGGCTGCGGATGATGGCGTCGTTGAAACGGAAGATGTTCTCGATTTCTTCGAGAGTCTCGCCGGTGCACTCAACGTTCATCAGCACGTAGTGGGCTTTGTGGATCTTGTTGATCGGGTAAGCCAGGTGACGACGGCCCCAATCTTCAAGGCGATGCACAGTGCCAGCGTTCTCAGTAACGATGCTGGTGTAGCGCTCGACCATTGCCGGCACTTGCTCGCTCTGATCCGGGTGGACCATAAACACGATTTCATAATGACGCATGGAATCTCCTTGCGGTTTGACAGCTTCCGGTGTGCGTTGAGGCAAATGCCTTAACTACGACAGGGAAGCAAGGAGTTAACTGAAATGCCCTTTCTTGGCCGCGAACAGCTGAGATAGCGCATCAAGCAGAACTGTTGATCGTACAAGTTACGTACCAATACGAACGCCCGCTTATGAATAAACGGGCGCAAGCATTCTAGTGGGCTGGCGGCTAACTTGCAAGCTGTCGCTGCCGAACGGCCTCAAACAGACAAATACCAGTAGCCACCGATACGTTAAGACTCGACACCTGCCCGGCCATCGGCAGCTTAGCCAGATTATCGCAGGCTTCGCGGGTCAAACGGCGCATGCCCTTCCCTTCTGCCCCCATCACCAGCGCGGTAGGGCCAGTCATATCAATTTCAAACACGCTGGCTTCTGCCTCACCGGCGGTACCGGTAATCCAAACACCCGCATCTTTGAGTTTCGCCAAGGTGCGTGCCAGATTGGTCACCTGATACACCGGCACCACCTCGGCCGCCCCACAGGCGACTTTTCTGACCGTGGCATTCAAAGGTGCTGCTTTGTCTTTTGCCACAATCACACCATGGGCACCCGCCGCATCGGCACTTCGCAGGCAGGCACCGAAGTTGTGCACATCGGTCACACCGTCAAGCACCAGCAATAGCGGCGGTGTGGAGGCCTGCCAGGCGCGCAGTTTCAGCCACAGCGACTCTTCACCTTCCGGCGTTAGCGGCAGGCAAAACGCCACCACGCCCTGGTGGGCAGCTCCCTGAGTGAGCTGATCCAGCACATCACGAGACTGCTCTTTCACGCGTGCGCCGCTGGCTTGGGCGCTTGCCACCACCTCTTTTAAGCGGCTGCCCGCTCCTTGCTGAACCCATAGCTCACGCGGGGCTTCACCACGCTCAAGCAGGCTCTCTAAGGCGTGGATACCGTATACCTGATCCAGGCCATCCGGTGTGCGAATAGCCGTACGTGGCTGACGTCGAGACGACGACGATTTCATGCTTAACCCTTTTTCGCTGATGGTTTGCGCGGGCCGTTACGCGTGCGGCGCGGACCGCGACGCGTCGGCGCGTTATCCGTTGCTACTGCAGCCTTCGGACCACCGCTCTCACCACGGCGCTTGCGCGGCTGGCGACGAGGGCGCGGCTTATCATCGGTTAAGCCAAAGTCGATTTTACGGTCATCCATATCTACCCGTGCCACTTGAACCGTGAGGCCATCACCCAGGCGATACGTTGCACCCGTGCGCTCCCCTTTCAGGCGGTGCTTCTCGGCTTCATAGTGGTAGTAGTCCGACGGCAGCGAAGTAACGTGAACCAAGCCTTCCACATAAAAGTCGTCGAGACGCACAAACAGGCCAAACTGAGTCACTGAGGCAATAGTACCGTCGAAGGTTTCGCCCAGCTTGTCAGACATAAACTCACACTTGAGCCAGCTCTCGACATCACGCGTCGCTTCATCGGCCCGGCGCTCGGTCATTGAGCAGTGCTCACCCAGCTCCAGCATTTGCTCGAAGGTGTATGGACACCATTTGCTTGGCGGCTCAACCGGCGCACCCTCTACCCGCACAACCGTATTGGTCTGGCGAGGGCCTCGGATAACGGAACGAATCGCGCGGTGTACAAGCAAATCGGGGTAGCGACGAATGGGCGAGGTGAAGTGCGCATACGCCTGATAAGCTAGGCCAAAGTGGCCTTCGTTCTGGGGCGAGTAAACCGCCTGATTCATCGAACGCAGCATGACGGTCTGGATAATATCCGCATCGGGACGGTCGATGATGGCTTCACGTAAGGCCTGATAGTCCTGCGGCGTTGGCATATCGCCCCCGCCCACAGAAAGTCCCAGCTCGCTAAGGAACAGGCGCAGCTTGTCGAGGCGTTCCGGTGTAGGCCGCTCGTGAATGCGGTATAGCGCAGGCAAATCGTGCTTGTCCAAGAAGCGTGCTGTGGCCACGTTCGCCGCCAGCATGCACTCTTCAATCAGCTTGTGGGCATCGTTGCGCGTACGCGGTACGATTTTTTCGATTTTACGCTCATCGTTAAAGATGATCGCCGTTTCGGTGGTATCGAAATCAATCGCCCCACGCTCTTCACGGGCCGCGCGCAGCAGGCCATAAAGCTCGTGTAAATTTGTCAGCGGCTTGACCAGCTCCGCATGCTCACGACGCAGTGCTTCACCCTCTTCACTCTCGCCATCCAGCATCGCTGCTACCTTGTTATACGTTAGGCGGGCGTGAGAATTCATGACGGCTTCATAGAACGAGTAGCGGCTGATGGCACCGGTCTTTGAGATATTCATCTCGCATACCATCACCAAACGATCAACGTGCGGATTCAATGAGCACAGACCGTTGGAAAGCAGCTCAGGCAGCATCGGCACCACTTGGCCGGGGAAATAGACAGAGTTACCCCGCGTGCGCGCCTCATCATCCAGCGCAGTGCCGGGGCGTACATAGTGAGACACGTCTGCAATCGCGACTAGGAGCTTCCAACTGCCAGATTTGGTCTTCCAAGCGCACACCGCATCGTCAAAGTCTTTGGCAGACTCATCGTCAATGGTGACCAGCGGTACATCACGCAGGTCAACGCGGTGCTTTTTATCCTCTTCCAATACCTCAGCGGAAATTTCGCTGGTTTGGTCAAACACCTCCGGCGGGAATTCTGCTGGGATATCGTAGCTGCGGATGGCGATATCGATTTCCATACCGGGGTCCATACGCTCGCCCAGCACTTCAATCACCTCGCCCACCGGCTGCACACGGGTTGCTGGCTGCTGCACTACTTTGGCAGAAATCACCTGGCCATCTTTCGCGCCAGCGCTGGCGGTGTGAGGAATGATCACTTCTTGCGTAATACGCGGATTCTCAGGAATTAACACCCCAAACTCGGGCGTATTGCTGCGGTAAACGCCCACAATCGTTTGCGTGTTGCGGGCAATCACATCGGCAATAGTCGCTTCATCGCGGCCACGACGGTCACGCCCACTCACACGCACCAGCACGTGATCGCCATGGAACACACGGCGCATTTGGCGCGGTGGGAGCACTAAATCCGGCTTTTTACCGTCATCACGGAGTACAAAACCAAAACCATCCCGATGCCCCAACACTTTACCTTTGATCAGGTCGAGCTTGTCGATCAGGGCGTAAGCACCGCGGCGGTCGCGCAACACTTGACCATCACGCTCCATCGCCGCCATGCGACGACGCACGGCCTCAAGATGATCTTCATCTTCAATGCCCAGCATCCGGCTCATGTTTTCATGGGTAATCGGCTTGCCGTAGCTTTCTAGGGCAGCCAATAAATATTCGCGGCTGGGCGCAGGATTATCGTACTTTTGCGCCTCGCGCTCGGCGTGCGGATCATCACTCAACGTCCAATACTTCATGCGATCAACATCCTTGATTGCGTTTGCGGGAGGCGGACAGTTAGCGCAAGCGCTTTGCGCTGCGGGCAGGTGTCAATGTCGACGGCGCTAGCGTCGGTGTCAGCTGCTAATAAGCTGAAGCGTGTCATATTTTGTTTGGTCATGGGCGCAGTATAGCGCTGCCCGTTCAATCACCCAACCACCTAACACCGCATTAATATGAATTCCGTGTTAAAAAAAGCGCCTCAGGGCTTGTATTTAACCACGACCTCGGTATCATACGCGCCACTTGCCCAGATGGCGGAATTGGTAGACGCGCTAGCTTCAGGTGCTAGTGTCCGTATGGACGTGGAGGTTCAAGTCCTCTTCTGGGCACCAAATAACATCATGTTATCCCCTTTTCATGACGTTATAAGGTGCAGCGGCAAGCAAGCAGCGAAGGCTGTAGTGAGTAAACATTGTAACAGTCGTTTGTATTCGCCCAGGTGGCGGAATTGGTAGACGCGCTAGCTTCAGGTGCTAGTGACCGTATGGTCGTGGAGGTTCAAGTCCTCTCCTGGGCACCATACGAATACAAACAGCGTACTGTGCAAGAGAGCTTTACAAGATGATGCGCCCAGGTGGCGGAATTGGTAGACGCGCTAGCTTCAGGTGCTAGTGTCCGTATGGACGTGGAGGTTCAAGTCCTCTCCTGGGCACCATTTTTGGTCCCGTCCGCATCATTCTTTATTCTTCCGATGTACTTTATTTATATTTCGATATCTATCTATTGCCGAGACGTCTGTCTGTAAGGCAGTTTTTTTCGTTTGTCTCCTTTCCGCTTTTACTTCCCGTATTCGCACTGCGGCTTTTAAGCTAGCCTTCTACTGCTGAGTGCTACTTTACCTGCGCCTCTATCATCAGCAGGCTATTCCCGAAGACACCTACTAAAAGCAGCGGACGACATATGCTCGCTCCCCCGCTGCCAGCCCCGTGATTCCTACACTGTGATAATAGGGCCTGCCTATTGATAGCGCCCTGGACGTCGAGCAATCTCCTCAAGCGCCCAGCCTTGCGTGCGCAGCTCGCCCTCGAGTACGGATTCCATCGCGGGCGTTAAGTCGGGAAAGAAATCCAGGCCCGTTTGCGCTTCAACCTCATCGATAGTGACGAGATAGTCATCCAGCGGCTCGTTGCCTCTCACGTCTTGAGGCATGATAAACGCCAGCGCTAAAGGGGCGTCGTCATGAGGTGCCACGATAATTTTATAAAATGCTACAGGCACTTCCACAAAGCCCACGCGGTTAAACACGTTATCCATAAAGCGTTCGGGATAAATAGGCCCTGTAATGACCTGCAATCGCTCAAAGCGGGGAGCAAAGTGGTCCATCACCGACTCTTCCAACCGCTGCCACAGCTGACGATTTAAGTTAGGCCGCTGCGGGGCCATATTGCTCATCAAAAAGGTGTCGATTTGCGCACTACGCCCATGAACGGCGGCAATGGCATAGTTGGGAGCCAAGTGCCCTCGATCATAACCGCTTCTTGAGTAGCTATCGGTACCAACAGGCCAAAGTGTGCGCCAGTCAGCCTGGAAGTTAGGCCGTCCACCAATACGAGTATCGTCTGGCACGGCCTGAAGCTGATAGCTCACCCACAGCGCGCCAACGCGAACATCGGACCAACCGGCTAAAAACCCCTCATTACGCAAAACGCGATGAAACGTGGTGGGGCGAAACTCCTCCCAGGTGGGTACGCCTTGCCAGGTATAGGCATCTTGATGCTGGCGACCTTGGAACTCCCACAACCCGGTGCCCACAATAACAAACAGCACAGCGATGCCCAGGCGTCGCCCCTGATGACGCCAGCGCACAAACGATTTCCCCAACGAAGTCACTCCCCTACAAACGTTATTCAATCACTCGCTTTTTAAGAGACGGCGAGCATTACCAACCCACTGAAAACATAGTTTCCAGGTCGTGGCGGGAGTGGACCTGCATGGCGTTCAACGTTTCAGTGTCACTGATACCTTCCACCGCGTTGAGGCGCTCGGTCACCAGCTCAGCGAGGCTCTCGAAGTCACGCGTGCGGGCAATCGCGACTAAATCGTAACGGCCGCAGGTGGAGTACACTTCGCTAATGCCTTCGACATCCGCTAAGCGTTCAGCGACGGCTTTCACTTGGCCTTTTTCAGTATTAATCAAGATCACTGCGTTTTGCATGGCACCCTCTTTGAGAACGTTCTAGTGGAAATCACTACGCAGCGAGTATAGCAGCCTGCTTGGTGCGGCCAAGCGCTGCTGGTCAGCGTGGCTAATTGTCGCGCTATTTATAAGGTTATTCGCACTAATTTTGAGCATGCGCTAGCATGTACCAGAGACCTCCGATTTATAAGACTTGTCGGAGTATTAAGAGGTGGACCACCACCCGACAACCGTAGCAAAACGTCAGACCGTGACGATAAGGAGACACCATGGCTAATCAGAGCCGTCGTAAGTTCATGCGTAACAGCGTGCTAGGCCTCGCCGCCCTGCCGTTTGGTGCTGGTATCCTGTCGAAGACTGCTTTTGCCCAGGAACTGCCGCGTCTGGATCCCTCTTCGCCCACCGCCCAGGCGCTCAACTATGTTGAAGTGGCCAGCGAAGCCAGCGACCACCCCGCCTATGAAGAGGGCGAACTCTGCTCTAACTGCATGTTCTTCAATGCAGACACAGAAGGCTGCCAGCTCTTCCCGGAAAACAGTGTTGCCCCCGAAGGCTGGTGCCAGTCGTGGACAGCCAAAGCGTAACCAAGCGCTTGGTCAATCCCATGAAACAGAAACCCCGCGCACTGCGCGGGGTTTCTGTTTTAGCATGATGCGCTAACTGGCCTCTTTGTTCTCATCCTCCACCGGCCAGTGGTAGCGGCGAGTGACCTTACCCTCCTCCATAGACACCAAATGCACGGGAAAACCCCATAGCTGCTGAAGATGGCGAATCACGGGGTAGACACTTCTGCCCAACGGCCGACGATGGTCCTGAATATGATGCAGCGTTAATGAACGGTCGCCACGAATAGCGGCTTCTACCACCTGAATATTGGGTTCGCGCACTGATAACGCATACTGGCTTGAAAGCGCCTCACGCACCCGCTTGTACCCGCGCTCATCATGAATAGCGGCCACTTCCAACATCTCTGCCTGATCATCATCAAGAATTAAAAATAGCTTTAAGTCCCGGATCACCTTGGGTGATAAAAACTGCTGGATGAAGGACTCATCCTTAAAGTTACGCATCGCAAACTCAAGCGTTTCGCGCCAAGGGCTGCCTGCAATATCCGGAAACCATTCACGGTCCTCCTGCGTGGGTGCTTCGCAGATTCGTTGAATATCCCTAAAGATGGCAAATCCCAACGCGTAGGGGTTAAGGCCACTGTAATAAGGGCTATCGAACCCCGGCTGATTAATCACCGCCGCGTGCGACTGAAGAAACTCCAGCATCAGGCCTTCATCGACTTTGCCGTCATCGTAAAGCCGGTTCATCAGCGTGTAGTGCCAAAAGCACGCCCACCCTTCGTTCATGACCTGGGTTTGCCGCTGAGGGTAGAAATACTGCGCCAGCTTACGCACGATACGCACAATCTCCCGCTGCCAAGGGGCCAGTAGCGGTGCATTTTTTTCGATGAAATAGAGTAGATTTTCCTGCGGTTCGGAGGGGTAGCATCCGCCATTGTGGAGGCCAAGCGGGTCATCCTCGCTGCGCAGGCTGCCCGGCAAAGGGGCAAGGCCCGCAGGTGCCTCAGGAATGGTTCGCCACAGCATGTTCACCTGTGTTTGCAGGTAGGCTTCCCGCTCATCCTGGCGCTTAACTTCCTCTTCCGCTGAGATAGGCGAGGGCCGCTTGTAGCGGTCAACGCCGTAGTTCTGCAGCGCGTGGCACGCATCTAGCAGTTGCTCAACGGCGTGCACGCCGTGGCGCTCTTCGCACTGGGCAATATATTTACGGGCAAACACCAGATAATCGACAATCGATTCGGCGTCGGTCCAGGCACGAAATAAGTAATTGCCTTTGAAAAAGGAGTTATGGCCATAGCAGGCGTGGGCAATCACCAACACCTGCATCATTAAGGTGTTCTCTTCCATCAGGTAGGCGATGCAGGGGTTGGAGTTGATCACCAACTCGTAAGCGAGCCCCATTTGCCCACGCTTATACGCCTGCTCCACCGCTAAAAACTGCTTGCCAAACGACCAGTGATGATAGCCCACCGGCATGCCAACGCTCGCGTAGGCATCCATCATCTGCTCGGTGGTGATAACCTCGATTTGATTGGGGTAGGTATCCAGCCGATACTCATCGGCGAGCCTAGCGAGCTCTTCATCGAAGCGCTCCAGCACGCTGAAATTCCAGTCCGACCCAGTGGCGATGGGCTTGCGGGTTACACTCATGGCGCACTCCTCAACTCGCACTACCGCTCTTGGCTCAAGCGGCGCTTAAATAGCTCACGAAAAACAGGATAGATATCTCCAGCATCGACAATCTGACGCATGGCAAACCGCTCTGGAAACTGCGCAGCCACGGTTTCATACTCATGCCATAGCGACTGATGGTCGTGGGGCGTGATTTCCACGTAGGCGTAATATTGCAATTGAGGCATCAATTGCTTCACCAGCAGATCGCGGCAGATATTGGAGTCGTCATCCCAATTATCGCCATCGGATGCCTGAGCCACGTAAAGATTCCACTGCCCGGCGGGGTAGCGTTTTTCAATGATCTTATTGACCAAATTCAGCGCGCTGGAAACGATCGTGCCCCCGGTTTCTCGGGAGTAGAAAAACTCCTCCTCGTTCACCTCTCTGGCGGCGGTATGGTGACGCACAAACACCAGCTCCACTTTCTCGTAATGCTTTTCTAAAAAGAGGTAAAGCAGCAAGAAGAAGCGCTTGGCGATATCTTTATGGTTCTGTGTCATAGAGCCTGACACATCCATGACACAGAACATCACTGCCTGGCTAGACGGCTGCGGTTGAGCGGCCAACTGGTGGTAGCGCAGGTCGTAGGTATCGATAAACGGAACCGCCTCGATGCGCTTCTCCAGCCGCTCAATCTCCGCTTTTAGCTCCACGATGCGCGCCGGGTTGCGCAGCACCGAGTCTTTGCGCTCTTCTGCCGCTAACGCTTCCTGGGCCTCCTTCAGGGCCCGCTTAATCGGCGCACGCATGGCGATACGCCGTGCGTAGGCTTCGCGCATTGAGCGGGTAATACTGATGCGCGATGGGACGCCATCTCGCGCAAGCCCAGCCCGCACCATTTTTACTTCTTCTAGTGACTTGAGTGGCTTGCGCTGCAAATGGGGCAACTCCAAACCGTCAAACACAAACTCCAAAAACTCTTCGCGGCTGAGGGTAAACGCGAACTCATCGCTGCCTTCGCCCTGATTCGACGCGCCGCCCTCCCCGGCACCACCGCCACCGCCTTGACCGCCGGGGCGGCGAATTTTATCGCCCTGGAGAAACTCCTTATTCCCCGGCGAGACAATATTGCGCGCCCCGCCCGGGCCGTGTTGAAACACCGGCTCAGAGATATCTTTGGCGGGGATCGATATCTTCTCGCCGCGCTCCATATCGGTGATAGAGCGGCGGTTCACCGCCTCCTCCACCGAGCGCTTGATATGCTTGCGATAACGCTCTAGAAAGCGCTGCCGATTGACCGCGCTTTTATGCTTAGCGTTAGGTCTGCGATCAATAAAGTAGGTCATTCGACCTCCTTAACACCTCGATCTTAAGCGCCTGGCCGCAGCGCTATAATGTGCGGGCCTAACGGCGGCCCGCTACTGTGACTTACGCACGCGCAGGTACCATTCAGACAGCAGCCGCACCTGTTTCTCGGTATAGCCTCGGTCCACCATGCGTGCCACGAAGTCCTCGTGCTTTTTCTGATCCGACTTCGACGCTTTGGCGTTAAAGGAGATCACCGGCAACAGCTCTTCGGTATTGGCAAACATCTTGTGCTCAATAACGCCTTTCAACTTCTCGTAAGACTGCCAGCTGGGGTTCATACCGTTGTTTTGTGCCCGCGCCCGCAGCACAAAGTTCACCACCTCATGGCGGAAGTCTTTCGGGTTGGAGATCCCCGCCGGTTTCTCGATCTTCTCAAGCTCCTCATTCAGCGACTGGCGGTTAAGCAGCTCGCCGGTTTCAGGGTCGCGGTACTCTTGATCCTGAATCCAGAAGTCGGCGTAGGTCACATAGCGGTCGAAAATATTCTGACCGTACTCGCTGTAGGACTCCAGGTAAGCGGTCTGAATCTCCTTGCCGATAAAGTCCACATAGCGCGGAGCCATAAACTCTTTGATAAAGCCTAAATAGCGCTCGAACACTTCCGAGGGCAGCTGCTCGCGCTCTAGCGCCTGCTCTAGCACGTACAGCAGGTGCACCGGATTCGCCGCGACTTCCGTACCGTCGAAGTTGAACACTTTGGAGAGAATTTTGAACGCGAAGCGGGTGGAAAGCCCTTGCATGCCTTCATCTACCCCTGCCGCATCGCGATACTCTTGAATCGATTTGGCGCGTGGATCGGTGTCTTTTAAATTCTCGCCGTCATACACCCGCATCTTGGAGTAGATGCTGGAGTTTTCCGGCACTTTAAGCCGCGACAGCACCGAGAACTGCGCCAGCATGCGCAGCGTATCCGGCGCGCAGGGCGCTGCATTTAGCGAGGAGTCTTCCAACAACTTTTGATAGATTTTGATCTCTTCCGACACCCGCAGGCAGTAAGGCACCTTGACGATATAGACGCGGTCTAGAAACGCCTCGTTGTTACGGTTATTGCGAAACGCCTGCCATTCGGATTCGTTGGAGTGAGCCAGAATGACGCCGTCAAAGGGAATCGCGCCCATGCCTTCCGTGGGGTTGTAGTTACCCTCTTGGGTGGCCGTTAGCAGCGGATGGAGCACCTTGATGGGTGCTTTAAACATCTCCACAAACTCCATCAGCCCCTGGTTGGCACGGCAGAGCCCGCCTGAGAAGCTATAGGCATCCGGGTCGTCCTGGGAGTAAAGCTCCAACTGACGAATATCCACCTTACCCACTAATGAGGAGATATCCTGGTTGTTCTCATCCCCCGGCTCGGTTTTGGAGATAGCAATTTGATTCAACCGCGATGGGTAGAGGCGCACCACGCGAAACTGGGAAATATCGCCGCCGTACTCTTTTAAGCGCTTAGCCGCCCAGGGTGACATCACGCTGCGCAGGTAGCGGCCAGGAATGCCGTACTCTTGCTCCAGCAGCTCGCCGTCCTCTTCCGGCGAGAAAAGCCCCAACGGAGACTCATACACTGGCGAGCCTTTAATGGCGTAGAACGGGATGCGTTCCATTAACAGCTTCAAACGCTCGGCTAGCGATGACTTACCGCCACCGACCGGCCCAAGCAGGTAAAGGATCTGCTTGCGCTCTTCAAGCCCCTGGGCGGCATGACGGAAGTACGCCACAATTTGCTCAATGGCCTCTTCCATCCCATGAAACTCGGCGAAAGCGGGATAGCGGCGAATCACCTTATTCGAAAAAATGCGTGATAGACGCGGGTCTTTCGCCGTGTCGATCACTTCAGGCTCGCCAATCGCTTCCAGCATGCGCTCGGCGGCGCTGGCATACACCTTAGGGTCGCGGCGACAAAGCGCCAAGTACTCCTCAAGGCTCATGTCCTCTTGCTGAACGCGGGCAAAACGGTCTTGAACGTGATCAAAGATGCTCATGGAACTCTCCTGTGGCCCATCCCCCAGCAGCGACCGCCCAGTGAAATCATCAATGCGGCGTGCCATTTGAGGTGTCGCTCTATCAGCGTAGTCAGCATTAGCAAAAAGTGATGACTAAACCTTCAACGCAGCGTAGCTAACCGCTGAGATACTCCTATGAGCACAGGAGGAGAGGTTTAGTTGCGTTGAATTTATGGCGTTCCTACAACGCAAAACGCCACCTTAGCGGTGGCGTTTCACAATCATAAAAGCAGCATCTGCGCAGGCAGCGGTGCGGCTACTCAAGCACCGTTTTCACATCTGCCAAAAGCTGATCCAGCAATTCAACGGTTGTGTTCCAAGCGCAGACAAAACGCGCCCCTCCAGCACCGATAAAGGTATAGAAGGTCCATCCTTTGGCTTTCAACGCTTCGATCGCATGCGGGGGTAATTCAACGAACACGCTGTTGGCTTGAGTGGGGAACATCAGCGAAACGCCGGGCAGCGCTTGTAGCCCTTCTGATAAGTAGCGCGCCATGGCGTTGGCATGTTCGGCATTCGTTAACCAAGCACCGCTTTCCAAGAGGCCCAGCCACGGCGCTGACACATAGCGCATTTTCGACGCCAGCTGCCCTGCCTGCTTGCAGCGGTAGGAGAAGTCTTCCGCCAGCTCACGGTTGAAAAACAGTATCGCTTCGCCAAATGCTAGGCCGTTTTTAGTGCCTGAGAAACACAGTGCATCGACGCCCACTTGCCAGGTCAACTCAGCAGGCGAGGCTTTGAGACTAGCGCAGGCATTAGCAAACCGCGCACCGTCCATATGCAGGCGCAGGTCGTGTTTATCCGCCATAGCGCGAATGGCCAGCAGCTCTTCGCGGGAGTAAACGGTGCCCACTTCGGTGGCTTGAGTAAGCGATACCACCTTCGGTTTCGGGTAGTGGATATCGCTGCGCTTGGTCACCAGCGCTTCAATTCCTTGCGGCGTGAGTTTGCCGTTCGCCCCTGGTGAAGTCAGCAGCTTGGCGCCGTTGGAGAAAAACTCCGGCCCGCCGCACTCATCGGTTTCAATATGCGCCAGCTCATGGCAAATCACGCTATGGTAGCTGCGCCCCATCGCGGAGAGCGCCAGTGAGTTGGCTGCAGTGCCGTTGAACACGAAAAACACGTCGCAATCGTAGTCGAACATTTCCCGAAAACGGTCAGCGGCGCGGGCGGTCCAGCGGTCATTGCCGTAGGCTAAGTCATCGGCCTGATTGGCTTCGAGTAAGTACTGCATCGCCTCCGGGCAGATACCGGAGGTGTTATCACTGGCTAAAAATCGTGGGGTACACTCCGAGGGCATGACGATAATCCTTTTGTCTGGCGGTCGTGCGGCGCAGGCTGGGTGCCACCCGCGCCTTAAATCCCTAACGTGGCTTAGTGGTTAGGGTGATCCATCAGTCTATCGCCATTTTAGCGCTAACGTCACGCCCCCTATGCGCGTTACAGCGAGGCCGCTAATCGAGTGCCCTGATCAATAGCGCGCTTTGCATCCAGCTCGGCCGCTTCATCTGCGCCACCAATCACATGAACACTCCCGCGAGCTTGGCTCAGCGGAGCAATCAAGTCGCGCACCGACTCTTGGCCTGCACACACCACGATGGTGTCCACCTCAATCACCTGCTCTTGCCCTTCGCGGCGAATGTGTAAGCCTGCATCGTCGATGCGCACATACTCGCAGCCGGTCAGCGTTTCTACGCCGCGCTGCTTTAACGAAGCGCGATGCACCCAACCCGTGGTTTTGCCCAGGTTTTTGCCCGGCTTAGAGCTTTTTCGCTGCAGCATCACAATGTTGCGCGGTGAACGAGGTGGCTGCGGTGCTTTCAAACCGCCCCGCTCGCCCACGGCTAAATCCACGCCCCACTCATCGCACCATGCGGCCACTTCCATGGCGGGGTGCCCCTCGTGAGAAAGCAGCTCCGAAACATCAAAACCAATGCCGCCCGCTCCAATCACCGCCACGCGCTTGCCTACTCGTTCAGGCTGTTCAATGGCGTCTGCATAGCTCAGCACGCTGGGGTGGTCGGCCCCGGGTAGCGCCAGTTCACGGGGCACCACCCCTGTGGCAATCACGATTTCGTCAAAGTCTGCTAGGGCGTCTACAGTGGCTTCGGTGTTTAAGCGCACGTCCACCGCGTGCTTTTCGAGCATGACGCGGAAGTAGCGCAGAGTTTCGTTAAACTCTTCCTTACCGGGGATTTTGCGAGCGTAGTTAAACTGCCCACCCAGCTCGCTGCGCCGCTCAAAGAGCACCACAGCGTGCCCACGGCTGGCCGCCGCTACCGCCGTGGCAAGCCCCGCCGGGCCGCCGCCTACCACCGCTACCCGCTTAGGCGTTTGCGCAGGCACCAGGGTGATCTCGGTTTCGTGGCAGGCACGGGGGTTGACCAAGCAAGAGGTCAGTTTGCCCATGAAGGTGTGATCCAAGCAGGCTTGGTTACAGGCGATGCAGGTATTAATTTCATCCGACAAACCCGCCTCAGCTTTACGCACCCATTCCGGGTCAGCCAAAAACGGCCTCGCCATCGACACCATATCCGCATGGCCGTCTGCCAGTACGCGCTCGGCCACCTCCGGCATATTGATGCGGTTGGTGGTAATCAGCGGAATCGATAGCGCCGCGCGAATGCGGCGGGTGACTTCGGTAAACGCCGCCCGTGGCACGCTGGTAACAATAGTGGGCACCCGTGCCTCGTGCCAGCCAATGCCGGTATTGATGACGTTCGCGCCAGCGGCTTCAATGGCCTGGCCCAGCTGTACGACTTCTCCCCAGGAGCTGCCCTCTTCCACCAGATCAATCATCGACAGGCGGAAGATCAGCAGGAAGCGCTCGCCAACCGCTTGGCGAATACGCTTGACGATCTCAACGGGGAAGCGCATACGCCGCTCAAAATCGCCGCCCCAGTCGTCGTCACGCTGATTGGTACGGCGGCAGATAAACTGGTTGATCAAGTAGCCTTCCGAGCCCATTACCTCAACGCCGTCGTAGCCCGCCTGCTGGGCGAGCGTGGCACAGCGCACGTAGTCGGCAATTTGCTGCTCTACCTCTTCACTGGAAAGCGCCCGAGGCGTGAACGGGTTGATGGGGGCTTGCAGCGCTGAAGGGGCCACCAGCTCCGGTGAGTAAGCGTAGCGCCCGGCGTGCAAAATCTGCATGCATAGGTGCCCACCGGCGGCATGTACCGCGTCGACAACATGGCGGTGCTCCGCCACTTGTGAGGCCTCTGTTAGCGCGTTAGCACCTTGAAATACCGCTCCTTCGGCATTCGGCGCAATGCCACCCGTCACAATCAGGCTTACCCCTGCACGCGCGCGCTCTGCATAGAACGCTGCCAAGCGCTCAAAGCCATTCGGCGCTTCTTCTAAATTGGTGTGCATGGACCCCATCAATACGCGGTTAGGCAGCGTTAAATGCCCCACGGTTATTGGACGAAATAGGTGCGGATAAGCTGGCGCTTGGTGCATCACGGCGCTCCTTCACTGTTATTAGTACGGCGGGCGGTCAATGGCTTGCCCCTCACATTCAAACAAGCGTATGACATAGCACTGGCTACGTACAGACTTTTACCACGCAACGGTATCGCCTTTTTATCCAGACGATGGTCGCTATATCGACTACTTTCCCCCTTGCCCCTGGCGGCAAAGCGCGTCACATTAACCGGCTAACGATAAGGGATTGAATCTAGGGAATGTGCTATGCCATTGATTTACTTTTTACCGCCGCTAGCCACCGTACTGATATGGTCCGGCAATATGACCATCAACCAGCTTTCGGTAGATGCCATCGCTCCTAGCAGTATCGCGTTTTTACGCTGGCTGCTCGCCCTCGTCGTAATGACGCCTTTTGTTCTGCCGGCCGTACTGCGTCACAAAGATGAGATCGTGCGTAACTGGCCAAAGCTCGCTCTGCTCGGGCTGTTAGGGATGGGCCTATGGCAGGGGCTGGCGTATGTCGCCGCTGAAACCACCACCGCCACCAACATGGGCATTTTAGCGGCCATGGTGCCGCTGCTAACGGTGCTGTTAAGCGCGCTAATCTTAAAAGAGCCACCAACACTAGGGGGCGTCATGGGCGGCGTGCTGGCGTTTATCGGTGTGACGGTACTATTGGGCCGCGGCAACCCGCTTTCACTGCTGCAATTACAGGTAGCCCAGGGCGATGCGCTGATGGTCGTTGCTGCTACCTGCTACGCGCTTTATGGCGTGATGCTCAAGCGCTGGTCGATGAACCTGCCGCCATGGGTGATGCTCTATGCCCAGGTCTGCTTTGCCGTACTGTTCCTGCTGCCGCCCTACTTGATGGGCCCCATGACGCCGGTGGATGGGCAAAACGTCTGGCTAATCTTGTACGCAGGCATTCCTGCCTCGGTAATCACCACATTTTTATGGATGCGGGCGGTTCGCCAAATTGGCGCTAACCAGGCGAGTATTTTTATTAACCTGATGCCGCTATTTAGCGCGCTGATTGCCATGGCGCTGCTGGGCGAACAGGTATCGGGGTTCCACTTTATGGGTGGGCTGTTAATCCTTGCCGGGGTGATCATGGCGCAAACGCTGACACGCCCGTTGGTACGCGCGGCAGCCGCCCGTAAAACGCAAAGCGTACAGCAGTGATACAATAGGCCAACTTCATTCAATGAATGGGAACCCCTGACCTATGTCCCTAGAAGAACTGCACCTTAATCTGCGTAACCTTACCAGCGACGACTACGGCCAGCTGAAATCGCTGATGGACGCGGTGTATCACGATATTGGTGGCGCTTGGCCTAAGCACACCATCGATAAGCTGATCCAGGAGTTTCCTGAAGGCCAAATCGCCATTGAAGACGATGGCGTACTGGTCGGTGTTGCCCTCACTGTACAGGTGGATTACGACGAGTTCTCCAACCCGCACAAGTACGACGACCTGATTGGCCATCGTGAAATCATCCTGAACGATCAGGATGGCGACGCCATGTACGGGCTGGATGTGTTGATCCACCCAGACTACCGTGGCTACCGCCTGGGTCGCCGCCTTTACGAAGCCCGTAAAGAGCTGTGCCGCTCGCTTAACTTCCGTGCCATTCTGGCGGGTGGGCGAATCCCTGAGTACCATCAGCACGCCCATGAATTAAACCCGGCGCAATATATCGACAAAGTGTCTCGTAAAGAGATTTACGATCCGATTCTGTCGTTCCAGCTCGCCAACGACTTTCAGGTCAAGCGTCTGCTGCGCAAGTACCTGCCGGAAGATGAGCAGTCCCGTGGCTACGCCACGCTGCTGGAGTGGAACAACATCCTGTTCGAACCCGCTGAAAGCGTACTGGATACTCGCCCGACGCAGGTGCGTGTCGGTGCCGTTCAGTGGCAGATGCGTGAATTTGCCTCTGTCGAAGCGGCGTTGCAGCAAATCGAATACTTCGTCGACGCGCTGTCGGATTACCAAAGCGACTTCGCCGTTTTCCCGGAGCTGTTCACCACCCCGCTGATGGGCCTGCAAGACCGCGCCGCGCAGAAAGACCAAACGGCCGCCATTCGCTTTTTGGCGGGCTTTACCGACCGCTTCAAGAGCGAGCTGTCGCGGATGGCGGTCTCTTACAACATCAACATCATCGGCGGCTCGATGATTGAGGTGGGTGACGATGATCGCCTCTACAACGTGGCGTATCTGTTCCACCGGGATGGCGAAGTAGAAAAGCAGCTGAAGCTACACATCACCCCCCAAGAGCGCCGCGACTGGGTGATTGAAGGCGGCGATAACCTGCAGGTCTTCGATACCGACGCAGGCCGCGTGGGCATTTTGATCTGTTACGACGTGGAATTCCCGGAGCTGGGCCGCCTGCTGGCCGACCAGGATATGGATATTCTCTTCGTACCGTTCTGGGTCGACACCAAAAACGGCTACCTGCGAGTGCGCCACTGTGCCCAGGCACGCGCCATCGAGAACGAGTGCTACGTGGTCATTTGTGGCAGCGTCGGCAACCTCCCCTCCATCGAGAATCTGGATATCCAGTACGCTCAATCAGCAGTGTTCACGCCGTCAGACTTCGCGTTCCCCCACGATGCGGTGCTGGCTGAAACCACGCCCAATACGGAGATGATCTTCTTCTCCGACTTGGACCTGACCCGCCTAACCGTAGTGCGTGCCGAAGGCTCGGTCACCAACCTAAAAGACCGCCGTAAAGATCTGTTCGATCTGCGCTGGCGCGACTGGTCGTGGAAGTCTGGCAGCAAGCAGGAAGACTAAAAGCCAGTCGACCAACATCACCGCGCATAAAAAACGCCGCCCACCGGGCGGCGTTTTGCCATTCACAGCTTTCTATTCACACCTCTACATTCACCACTTACAAATCACCACTCACCACAAAGCTACTCATCCGGCCAAACAAGGTGGCGCGGTACTCTGCCTTTGGCATCAAACGCTACGCCCTCGGCGCGCAGCTTTTCATGCTGGCGTACCGCCCCGCCGTGGTCAGCCAGCTTTAACGTCGACGCAATGACACGATGCCAAGGCAACTGGTGGCCATCGGGCAAACGACGCATAGCGGACCCCACCATGCGCGCCGTAGCTCCTTCGGTCATCTTGGCAATGCGCCCATAGGTGGTGACTCGCCCCGCCGGAATCTGATCCACAATAGTGTAAATCTGTTCGAGCAGTTCCGGGCGTGGCATGGCAACCTCATTTGGCTTATGGCGTTGGTTTAGAGCGCTTCGACCAGTTGATCAATGGCTTGGAAAGCTTCTTTCATCGCGGCATCGCGGTGGGCATCGCCCATGTTCAGGCCTTCGGCAAACACCACTTCAACATCGCTGATACCCATCAGGCCCAGCATGGTTTTCAGGTGCGGCGTTTGGCTATCGAACTCAGTGCCCGCGTATTGACCGCCGCGAGCAGCCAGAATAATCGCTCGCTTGCCTTCGATCAGCCCCTGCGGGCCGTTTTCAGTGTAGCGGAAGGTTTCACCGGCGCGCAGCACGCGGTCGAACCACGCTTTCAACTGGGAGGGAATGCCCAGGTTGTACATCGGCACCGCCAGTACCAGCACGTCGTTAGCGCGCAGCTCCGCCAGCAGCTCATCAGAGTGAGCGGCCAGTGCCTGCTGCTCTGCCGTGCGCTCTTCAGCAGGGGTCTGCCAAGCGCCTAGCTCTTCAATATCGAGGTGCGGCAGCGTGTTAGCGACCACGTCGCGGTGGGTAACGGCGACGCCATCGTGTGCAGCGGCTTGCTGTTGAAAATGGCTCGCCAGCGCATTGGACTGGCCGTTGTCGCCGAGAATAGAAGAGGTCACTAAGAGGGCACGAGTGGTCATGAAAAATCCTTAAAAATCAGAGAGAAGGTTAGGCGCTATTCTACGGCGCTTTTGGCGAAGCAAAAGCGCAACGTTTTCCGAGTTTCATTCGACAAAATCGAATTATCCGCCCCACGAAAAAGCCCCGCGCCACGCTGCACTTTGGCAACGTCGAGCGGGGCGTTTAGCACTTTTAACCCGCGTCTTTTACTTCTGCTTGGGCCACGCCTTGGGGTCGACCTTTTTGGCCAGTTTCGGGAACTGGCTGGGATCGAAGACTGGCTCTTTACCCGCTTTGAGCTGGGTGTCGTAATCTTTGAATAGCGCAAAGGCAATCGGCGATAGCAGCAGAATCGCCACCAGGTTAATGATCGCCATCATGCCCATAGAGAGGTCCGCAAAATTCCAGATCGCCCCCAGGCTGGCCACGGAACCCACCATGATCATGCCCAGCACGGCAAAGCGGTAAATCATTACCGCCAGCGGCGCACGGCGGCCTGCCAAGTACTCAATGTTGGATTCGCCGTAGGAGTAGTTAGCAATCACCGAGGTGAACGCAAACAGCAGGATGGCAATGGCGATAAACATGCCGCCCCAATCGCCCACATGGCTTGAGAGCGCCATTTGCGTTAGCTGAATGCCATTATTCTCTTCACCCGCCAGCAGTTCAGGGCCCGCCATGATGATGATGGCCGCCGTCGCGGTACAAATCACCAGGGTATCTAGAAAAACGCCCAGCATTTGAATGAAGCCCTGGGCCGCCGGGTGATCCGGGCGGGTGCTAGCGGTCGCTGCTGCGTTAGGCGCAGAGCCCATGCCTGCTTCGTTAGAGAACAAGCCGCGCTGAATACCGTTCATGATTGCTTGGGAAATGGCATAGCCCATCGCACCGCCGGCCGCCTGCTCGATACCAAAAGCGCTCTGCACGATCGTCATGATGGCAGCGGGCAGATCGCTGATATTGAGCGCCACAACGACCAGCGCCAAGATCAGGTACAGCAGCGCCATCAGCGGCACCACCAGCTCAGCGACTTTCGCAATCGACTTCAAGCCGCCGAAAATAATCGGCGCGACGATGGCCATCAAGGCTAACCCCATGGCCCAGGTGGGAATGGCAAATGCCTGCTCCATGGCCTGGGCGATGGAGTTGGCCTGTACGCTGTTGAACGCCAGCCCAAACGCAATAATCAGGCAGATCGAAAACAGCACCGCTAGCCAGCGCAGTCCCAAGCCGCGTTCGATGTAGCGCGCCGGGCCACCGCGAAAGGTGTTGTCGCCATGGTCGGTTTTGTACGCCTGGGCCAGCGTGGATTCTACAAAGCTGGTCGCCATACCCACCATGGCGGTCATCCACATCCAGAAAATCGCGCCCGGGCCACCGAAGTAGATGGCGACGGCCACCCCGGCCAAGTTGCCCGTGCCGACGCGGGCGGCAAGGCTGGTCGAAAGCGCCTGAAACGACGAGATACCGCCGTTGGATTCCCGAGAGCTGCGCAGCAGCTTGAACATATGACCGAAATAACGAATTTGAATAGCACGGGTCATGACCGTGAAATAGAGGCCAGCACCGATGAGCAGGTAAATCAGCACGCTGCCCCATAACAACCCATTGCCGCGATCCACCATCGCGGTCAACAGGGGAGGAAGAGTAAAATCCATACCAAACACGCCTTTTTTAAAACAAAGAAGGCGCATCATTCTTCACGGTTGCACCAAAATGGCAAGAAAAAGGGCAAATTTCCTGCTTTACAGTTATAAACACTGCACTGATACCCAAAGCTAATCGAATGACGCTTAGCGTGCTCCCGCCAGCCATTCCCATACGTCTGCGGCCTCATCGCTAACTTGGCGCTTGCTGGGCCGCACCAGCCAAAAGCGCTCGTCGCTGGGTACACCAATATCGAAGGGGGCCACCAAATCCTCACGCTGCTCCAACAGTCGACGGTGCGTGAGCGCCACCCCACCGCCCTGGCTGGCTAAGGCCAACGTCATTACCTGATTATCGCAGGTCAGTGACAGGCACTCTGCCTCCAAATGGGCAATCCCTGCCGCCTGCAGCCAGCCGGGCCAGCCGACGCCAAAGCCCACCGCGTGCAGCAGCGTATGCCCTGTCAGATCTTCAGGTGTGGTTAAGGTACGGGCCAAAGCCGGGGAGCATACCGGCAGCAGCTGCTCATCGCCCAGCGGCAGCATCTCAAGGCCGCTCCACTCGCCTCGGCCATAGCGAATTTCAATATCGGCCCCTTCCGGGCCGAAATCGTCGGGCCAAATAGCGCTCACCATACGCAGCAGGATATGCGGCTTTTGCCGATGCAGCGCCACCAGCCGTGGTGCTAGCCAGGATTGCTGAATCACCGGCGTTGCCCGCAGCGTCACCGGCTGTTCGCTGGTCACACCAAACACCTCGGAAGTGCCTTCACTAATCCGGGAAAACGCATCGTGAATGCTGGGCAACCACGCCTGCCCGGCAGGCGTCAGGGTCAGGCTCCGCGCGTGGCGAACGAACAGCTTTTGGCCCAAGCGGTCCTCTAGCAGCCGAATACGCTGGCTGATGGCGGCTTGGGTCACACCTAACTCGTGCCCCGCCGCGGTAAAGCTCAACGTTCGGGCGGCCGACTCAAAGGCTTGTAGCCATAACAGTGGGGGTAATTGGCTCATGAAAAAGCTACCTATAAATTAAACAGGGTCTTTGGGGCCAGATTAATCGTTTGTCACTACAAAGAGGACTCCTCATCCTAATGTCATCAACCCACAGCGAGGCCCTTATGACCAGCGCACTAGCAGCCACGGAAAAGCGTTCAGCCCCTCAAATGAGTGAACTCACGCCTTATGAACACGGCCCGGCACTCAGCGATGCCACGCTCACCGACAGCAGCCTTGCGCTGACCTGGGAAGACGGTACGCGAACAACGCTGCCACAGCTATGGCTGCGCGACCACTGCGCCTGCGCCGAGTGTCGCCATCCGCAAACCCGCGAGCGCCTCTACCTACCGCTAGACGATATCGAACAGGCACCCAGCGTTACCCTGGCAGATGGCCACCTCTATTTACAGTGGCAGGATGGTCATGTGAGCGCCTTTCATAGCGGCTGGCTTTACCAGCGCCGCCCTGAGGCGACGCGCTTTTCTGCACTGCCCGACCCGCAGCCGTGGCGCGACGACTTCTTCCCCGAAGGCGTTCGCCACGCCGACTTTTTGACCCCAGAAGGCGAGAAAACCTGGCTGACCGCCCTGCTACGAGACGGCTTAGCGCTGATCACCGACGCACCGCTGGTGGAAGAGGAAGTCAGCCGCCTTGCCGAGCGGATTGGCCCACAGCGCGCCACCAACTTCGGCGGGCGCTTTAATGTTCGCTCCAAGCCCAACCCCAACAACGCGGCCTATACCGCTGTCGGGCTACCGCTGCATATCGACTTGCCCAACTGGCAGCAGCCGCCGGATATTCAACTGCTCTACTGCCTGCAAAACGACGCCAGCGGTGGCGAGTCGCTGTTTGCTGACGGTGCCCGGGTGATCAATGCCCTGCGCGAACAGGACCCGGAAGCGCTCGTTATTCTTAGTGAGACACCCATCGATTTTCGCTTTCAGGACGACACCCACGATATCGCCATCAAAGCCCCAGTGATCACCCTAGATAGCCAAGGCGAGCTGGTGGAGATACGCCTCAATAACTGGATTCGCGACACCCTTCATCTACCCGCCGAAAAAATGGCGGCCTGGTACCGCGCTTATAAAGTGCTGTGGCAGCTCTTCCACAGCGACGCCCACCAGCTGGAGTTCACCTTAAAACCGGGCCAGATGGTGGCGTTCGATAACCGTCGCGTGCTTCACGGCCGCCGGGAGTTCGATCCCAATAGCGGTGCTCGCCACCTTCAGGGCACCTATCTAGACCGCGATATGCTGGCTTCGCGCCTGCGTGTTCTCGCCCGTACCACCGCGTAATCACAATAACCTAAGCAAGGAGGTCCCCTTATATGACGCGTTTAACCCATCCACTCGTTTCTACGATTGCCCTAAGTTTGGCAGGCGTTACCACCCAAGCCGCCATTGCCGATGACACCACGCTCGATTTCGGCGTCCCGGCCTGGCCCGGTATTACGGTAAAAACCGAAATTGCCGAGCAGCTCCTTAACCCGTTGGGCTACGAGACTCAAACCCACGAAATCGGCCTGCAGGTGATCTACCAAGGCTTGGAGAGTGGCGACGTCGACGCCTTTTTAGGCGCTTGGCTACCCGCGCAAAAAGAGATGTTCGAACCGCGCAAAGCCTCTGGCGTGCTCACCGATGTCGCCAACAACGTCGATGGCGCTCAGATGACTCTGGCCGTACCGGCGTACCTGCATGAGCGCGGCATTCAAAGCTTCGCAGATTTAGATGAACACCGTGATGAGTTCAACGGCCAAATTCATGGCTTTGGCGCAGGCTCAGCGGCGAGTGAGATTCTCCATAACGCGATGGATAACGACACCTGGGGCCTGGGCGACTGGAGCTTGGTGGATACCAGCGAAGTGGGCATGCTCTCCGCCGCTCAAGACGCGATTTCCAGAGAAGAGGCCATTGTCTGGGTCGGTTGGACGCCCCACTGGATGAACCTTGAGCTGCCCATGCGCTACCTGGAAGACCCGGAAAATCTGTTTGGTGAGAACAACGGCGAAAGCGACGTGCGCACCCTGCTGCGCAGCGACTACGCCGACGCCCACCCGGCGCTGGTCACTTTCTTTGAGCAGTTTAGCTTTACCGCCGACGAGCAGAGCTGGATGATCCAAGCCTTTGGCCAAGAGGAGCGTGACCTTTCTGAGGTGGCCCAGCAGTGGATCAACGACCACCCCGAGCGCGTGGAAGCCATGCTGGCCGGTATGACGACCACCGATGGCGACGCTGCCTGGCCTGTCATTGAAGCGCGCCTACAGTAACGCGTTCGTTCACCCCACCGCCGCAGTGGCGTATGCTGTTGCTCTTTTGCAAGGTAGGCGGTGGGAGTGGGATGTCACGGACGTTACTAAAAGGCCTTGGCCTATTCATTGCGCTAGTGGTGCTAGGGGTAATGTGGCGCTACCTGCAACAGCAGGGGCTACTTACCCAAGCGCACCTCGAAGAACTCACTACCACCATTAGCCAGTGGCAGCGAGCCCCTTGGATGTTTGCCGCCGTCATGGCCGTGTACACCTGCTCGCTGTTAGTGATGTTCCCGCTTAGCCTGCTAGTGGTGCTAACTGGCCTGCTATTTGGGCCGGTGTGGGGGTTGGCCTACGCCACCTTGGGCACATTGAGCTCTTCGGTGGTCTCTTACTGGGTGGGCCATTGGCTGGGGCGGGATGCCCTAATGCGCTACGGCGGCCGCCATTTGCGCGGTCTTTCCGGCTACCTTTCCAAGCGCGGCATCCGCACCATGACGGTGATCAACCTGCTGCCCCTTGCTCCTTTCACGCTCACCAATATGCTCGCCGGAGCGTTTCACCTTAATTTCCGCGACTACATGATTGGATCGACCCTGGGCATCGTGCCGGGGCTGGCAGCGGTGATCCTACTCGGCAGCCAGCTCGGCGCGCTATTCACTGCCGCCTCCAAGCAGGAGTTGGCACTGGCAGTGGCCGGTTTGGTGGCGGGCATTGGCTTGCTTTGGCTACTCAAGCGCGTGGCGACTGCCCGCACGGCCAAAAAACGACACGACGCCTAACGTCTCAGTTAGCCACGCTGCTTGGCCTCGCTCTCTTGTGAAGGATGCTCTGAAGAGTCGTGCTTCGCTAGCACCTCGGCATAAAAATGCGCGACGGCGCCGGCAAACTTGGCAATATCGTAGTCAGCGGAGAAGGTTTTTGCTTGGCTGCCTAGGGTATCGCGTAGTGCCTCATCCTCGGCCAGCTCCACCACACGCTGCCCCCACTTCTGGCGATTTTGTGGCGTTTTAAAACCGTTGTAGCCATCGCGCACCACGTCATCAATACCGCTTGAGCGTACGGCGACCACCGGAAGCCCGGCTGCCATGGCCTCTAAAATCACCATGCCTTGGGTTTCCGAGGTTGAGGCAAATACAAACACATCCCCCACGTGATAGTAGAGCGCCATCTCTTCCGGTGGCACGGCACCGACCAAGGTCACCTGCGCGTCTAAACCCAGCGTTTCGATCTGTGTTTGAATCGCCTGCCGATCCGGACCGTCGCCTACCAGCAGCAGGCGCAGCGCTGTCTTACCCTGGCGTTTTAGCTCCGCCAGCGCTTCCAGCATAAAGCCAATGTTCTTCTCTTTGCTGATGCGGGATACGCTCACCAGCACCGTGTCTTTAGCATCAATGTTCAATTGCTGGCGAATCGACGCCACCGCCTCTTCATCGGCGTTCGCAAAACGCGCGGCATCAATCCCGGTGGGCTGCACCAGCGTCGGCGTTTTCACGCCGATCATGCGCAGATACTCCTCTGCCGAATAGGTCGGCACAATCACACCTTGGCAGCGATTAGAAAAGTGTTTGATCAGATAGTGAGAAATCAGGTTGCGGAACAGCGCCCCCGGCAGCGGCACAAAATGCGCATAGTGCTCCAAGCGCGTGTGGTAGGTGTAGATGACCGGCACTTTCAGCCTGCGCCCCATCCATAGCCCCATCGACCCCAGCCAGAACGGATGATGCACGTGAATCACATCAGGCTTGAACTCACGCAGGCAGCGGCGAAAACGGGCGCTAAACGGATTCGTTAAGCGAAACTCACGCTTCTCTCCAAATGCCATTAGCGTAGGAACGCGCACAATGGTGTCATCATCCTGCCACGGCTCTCGGTAGCGCGGCACCAGCAGCTGAACACGGTGGTTAAGGTCGCCCAGCCCCTGGCGCAGCCGCTCAACAGAAACCGACACCCCAGAGACAAACGGGAAGTAGTTGTTCGAGACCATCGCCACCCGCAGGCTTTTTTCCAGGTAGGGCGTGGGGTCGATGTCGAAATCGGGGTAGTAGTCGCGCTCTTCAAAAATCAGCCGGTATAAGCGCAAGGCCAGCAGTGTGAGCAACCCGACAATTAGCAAAAACCGCGGATAGCTGACGTAAAAGAAAGCATAAATTGTCGATCCCACGCTGCTCAGCATGCGCCACCAGCCGGGACGGTCGACGTTTAGCCGTACAGGCGAAATGCCCACGCTGCCGCCCGCGACTTCCACCACCACATAGTGATGGAAGCTCTCATCAGCATCCAGCAGCAGGCCACCTGCGCCCCCCGTGGTGACATAGTTCACACCGTTAACGGTTTGCTGGGCGTACAAAGAGAGGTTGGCGGAGAACACCGTATCGACCCGGTACCGCTCGGCCAAGCGCATAATGCCATCGCCAAGGCGTGGGTCGTTAAGGTAGTTATCTTCTTCAAACAGCGGGGCATCCTGAATCACGTTGTGCAGCGGCAAGCCCACAAACACAAAGCGGTGGGCGGCTTCAGAGGCGGCCAGCTCGCGCTCCAGCCAATCCAACTGCCAAGAGGTAGAAGATTTACCGGTGCCATCCAGAAAAATAAAGTGACTGTTGCCCGCCACAAACGAGTAAAAGTGCGGGCCGAAGTAGTCGTAAAACAGATAGCTGCCGAAATCGCTGTCTTCATTATCGCCGTAGGTCAGTAGGTAAGGCATGTTGAGCAGCTCCAGGCTGTGGTAGATCGCCTGGTAGCTCTCCTGCTGACCGCCGCTCACGGCATTGCCCGCCGATACCATGAAGTCGATATTGCCTTGGTTCAGCAGCGGAATGATCTCGTCTTGAAAGACGTTTACCGAGTTATTGATATTGCCCACTACCGCAAAACGGTAGGCATCGCGCCCCGCTAGCCGCTCGCGTATATCGGCGACTTCACGGGTATGCAGCGACTCAAATTCGGGCTCAGCCACGTAGAGCCACACCTGATGAATAATTAAACCTGCAACCAGCGCAAGATTCAGTACGAAAAATAGCCTCAACCAGCGCTGGCGGGAGAGGCGAAAAAGACGTCGAGGCATGTCGGTGCGCTTATCTCAAAAAATCATCCAGTGGGCGCAGCCGCTAAGGCGCGGCGCAGCCGTTCAATGTGGCCAGTAACCGGCGCGAACCGCCCTGCTCACGGTGCTCACCTAACCATACCCCTTGCCAGGTGCCAAGGGCTAAGCGGCCATCGCGTACCGCAAGGCTAAGCTGAGTGCCTAGCAGGCTAGAGGCCACATGGGCAGGCATGTCGTCGGGGCCTTCTAAGGTGTGCTGGAAGTAGCTCAGCCCTTCGGGCACTAAGCGGCGAATAAAGGCATCCAGATCATGGCGAACATCCGGGTCGGTATTTTCATTGAGCGTTAACGAGGCGGAGGTGTGCATCAGCTGCACGTGCAGCAGGCCCTGGTGGCACTCCGCCAAACAGGGCAGCGCCCTGGCAATCTCATCGGTAATCAGGTGAAAGCCCCGGGGCATTTCCGGCAAGTGAATCTCTTGTTGATGCCACATAATCACTCCTTTGTTATCAGCATTGTTAAGAGGATACGGTAACAGACATACCATAGCCTATTTCCTCTACTTGCCGTGTAGCACCCAACAGGGAACCATGGCACGCAGTGCCCCACACTGATAGATTTAACGTTTATTGTTCAAGTGTTCACCAAGGAGCGAGATGATGAAATCCGCATGGCGGCCAAGGAGCATGGCCACGCTGGCAGCGGTTGCCGGCACACTGCTGATCGGCTGCACAGGTATTCCCGATGGCACCGAACCTGTCACTGGTTTTGAGCTAGAGCGCTATTTGGGCGAGTGGTACGAAATTGCCCGCCTGGACCACTCCTTTGAAGAGGGGTTGGACTGCGTCACGGCTACCTACAGCCTGCGTGATGATGGCGGCGTTAAGGTAATCAACCGAGGCTACAACCTGGAAGAGCAAGCCTGGGATGAAGCCGAGGGGCGCGCCTACTTTATTGATGATGAGAGCGTTGGGCGGCTGAAGGTCAGCTTTTTTGGCCCGTTTTACGGCGGCTATAACGTGCTTGAGCTAGATGACGACTACCAGTGGGCGCTGGTGGCAGGCCCCAACCGCGACTACCTATGGATTCTAGCCCGCACGCCAACCCTTGAAGGCGACGTGGAGCAGCGCCTGCGCCAGCGCGCCGCCGAGCTGGACTTCCCCACCGATGAGCTGATTGATGTGGTGCAGGACCAAACCTGCCCAGGCCACTAGCGCATCCCGCACGTCAGCCATTGGGCAAGGCGGGCACCCTGCCCGCCATTTCCTGCTGTAAAAAATCAATGAAGGCGCTAATGCGCGTCGGTACATGGCGGCGGTGCTCAAACACCGCGTAAAAGTCAGCGCGCACGCCCTGCCAATCGGGCAGCAGCGTGTGCAGCGCGCCGCTAGCCAGATGCTCATTCACGTCCCACCAGGAACGCAGCATCACGCCGTGGCCATCCAGCGCTAAGCGAGTAATCACCTCGCCGTCGTTGCTGGCCAGTTGCCCGCTAACTTTCACCGCCTGGCGCCGCGGCGAGTGGCGATGCTCAAAGCGCCATAGTGGGAAGTCGCTATCGTTTTCACGAATTACCAGGCAGCTGTGTTGGGCAAGATCGCTCGGCACGTTCAGCGCGGGCATCTTCGCCATATAGCTTGGCGAGGCGCACAGCACTCGCCGGTTGGGCAGAATACGCTTGGCGACTAGGCGCGAATCCGGCGGCTCGCCAATGCGAATCCCCACGTCAAAACCGTGATCGCTTAAATTGAGCGGAAAGTTAGTCAACTCCAGCCAGCTCTCTATGGCCGGATGCTCTGCGCAAAAGCGTGAGAGCAGCGGCGCAATATGCCGCCGGCCAAAGCCAAAGGTCGCGTTGACCCGCAGCCGTCCGGTGAGCCCTTGGCTCGCGGTATCGCTGAGTGCGCTTTCCAGCGTTTGCAGCTCTTCTAAAATCAGCCCGCCCTGGGTGAGATAGCGCTCCCCTTCGGCGGTCAGCGTCAAGCGGCGTGTGGTACGTGCCGCCAGCGTCACGCCTAGCCGGGCTTCTAGCTGCTTTAAGCGCTTGCTGACGGCCGAGAGCGACAGCCCCAGTTCTCGGGCAGTAGCGGTTAGGCTCCCTGCCCGGGCAAGCTGCTGAAAAAAGGCGAGGTCATCCAGCATCATGGGATTCTTCACTTTAAGGCAACAATAGCTTGCATAGTAGCCTGATTATCGCGACGCCAACAGGCGCTACACTCATACCACGGAAACACGCCCTGCTACTTTTGTGACGTCTAACAAAACAAGGAGCCCCCATGGCCCATCGTATTGCAGTCATCGCTGGCGACGGTATCGGTACCGAAGTGATGCCCGAAGGTATTCGCGCACTAGAAGCCACTGCCAAGCGCTTCAATATCGACCTGAAATTCACCACGTTTGAGTTTGGTAGCTGCGACTACTATCTGGAACACGGCAAGATGCTGCCCGACGACTGGTTTGAGCAGCTCAAAGGCTTTGACGCGCTGTTCTATGGAGCGGTGGGCTGGCCAGAGAAAGTGCCGGACCATATTTCGCTATGGGGTTCGCTGCTGCAGTTCCGTCGCCAATTCGACCAGTACATCAACCTGCGCCCCTGCCGGCTAATGCCCGGCATTAAAAGCCCGCTGGCGGGGCGCAAGCCCGGCGATATCGACTTTTATGTGGTGCGTGAGAACACCGAGGGAGAGTACTCCAGCGTCGGTGGCAAGATGTATGAAGGCACCGAGCGTGAAATCGTCATTCAAGAAACGGTGATGAGCCGTATCGGCGTTGACCGCGTGCTGAAGTACGCCTTCGATTTAGCGCAAACCCGCCCGCGCAAAAAGCTCACCTCGGCCACTAAGTCCAACGGTATCTCCATCACCATGCCTTACTGGGACGAGCGCGTGGCCGAGATGGCCAAGCAGTACCCAGAGATCGCCGTGGATAAGTTCCACATCGATATTTTGACCGCCAACTTTGTGCTGCACCCGGACTGGTTTGATGTGGTGGTGGGCAGCAACCTGTTTGGCGATATTCTTTCCGACTTAGGCCCGGCCTGCACCGGCACCATCGGCATTGCGCCCTCCGCCAACATCAACCCGGAAGGCAAATTCCCCAGCCTGTTTGAGCCAGTACACGGCAGCGCGCCGGATATCGCCGGTAAAGGCATCGCCAATCCCATCGGCCAAATCTGGTCTGGGGCGATGATGCTGGAGCACCTGGGCTATAAAGAAGCGGGCGATGCGATGGTCGATGCCATTGAAGCGGTGCTGAGCGAAGGCGATAGCCAAGTGCTCACCCGCGATGTAGGTGGCAAAGGCACCACGGTCAGCTTGGGTAAAGCCATTGCCGAGCGGATTGGCGGCTAATCCCCTATAAAAACAACGCCCTAAAACAAGCAACGCCTCGCTGCATTAGCAGCGAGGCGTTGCTTGTTTTCAGCTAGCATTTTTAGCTAACGATTAACTCGCCAGCTTAGCGGCAATTTCAGCCACGTGTTTACCCTGGAAACGGGCAATCTTCAGCTCGCGGTCATCCGGCTGGCGGGAGCCATCACCACCTGCCAGCGTTGCAGCACCATAAGGCGTGCCGCCGCTTACTTTCGAAATATCAAACTGCTCTTCAATGCCGTAGCCAATCGGCACGATCACCATGCCGTGGTGGGCCAGCGTGGTCCAGGTGGAGGTAATGGTCATCTCATCGCCACCACCGGTACCGGTAGAGGTGAATACGCTCGCCACCTTGCCACGCAGCGCGCCGTTGGCCCACAAACCACCCGTTTGGTCGAGGAAGGTACGCATCTGGCCAGCCATATTGCCAAAGCGAGTCGGCGTGCCAAAGATGATGGCATCGTAATCGGCCAGCTCTTGGGGTGTAGCTTCCGGCGTGGTGAAATCCTGCTTGCCACCCGCGTTTTTGAACGCCTCGTCTGGCATAGTTTCGGGCACGCGTTTTACCGTGACCTCTACGCCATCAACACCTTTTGCCCCTTCAGCCACAGCGGCTGCTAAGGTATCGATATGTCCATACATGGAATAATAAAGTACTAGTACCTTCGTCATTACTCACTCCTTTGCACATGCATTCAAGCATCAGACAGGTTGCCCACGGCGGGCAGCAAAACTTCTATCAAACATAGCGTAGTTAAAGGTGGATAAAAGCGAATGTTTTCGACGCTGCGCTTCGATTTCATCGATGCGCCGACCTTGCGCTTTTGCCACTTCGGCACTAATTTTTCTTGTATCGTTTTTACGACATGTTTCATTCACGTATAACGCCATGGAGTCCGGCATGACGATTTTCGAAGCACTGCGCAAAGACCACGATATTCAGCGGGACCTGCTGGCACGCTTGGTAGAAACCCACGGCGATAGCGAAGAGCGCGACACCCTGTACCAACAGGTGCGAGCCGAACTGAAGTACCACGCCAACGCCGAAGAGCGCGCGCTGTATGTCCCCATGATGGATATCGACCTTACCCAAGAAAAAGCGCGCCACAGCGTGGCCGAGCACCACGAAATCGATGAGCTGATCGAATTGTTGGACGACACCGACTATAGCGCCAGCCACTGGCTCACCCATGCCAAACAGCTGCAGCATTTGGTGACTCACCACCTGGATGAAGAAGAGCAGGAGGTGTTTCAATTGGCAGGCCGTGGCCTTCAAGAGAATCAAAAATCATCGCTAGCCAAAGAGTACCAAGAAGAGATGCGCCGACAGCGATCAAGCTAGTCAAGACGGGCGCAGCGTGATGCCTAACAGCCCCGGCTTTGAAGACCCAGGTTTTAAAGACTCAAGCTGTAAAAACGCTGGGTATGAAAGCGCTTGTGGCAATTCGCCATAAGCGTTTTTTTATACCCATAACTTTCATCATCCCACCGACCATTTTCACGCGAACGACGCCACCTCTTGTGGTCAATGGCCAGCGTGGTAAAGGTAGGGCAACAAAAAAGCGAATGCCCATGCTTAAGGACACTTTCATGCTAGGCCAATGGCTCGACTGGACGCTTGACGGCGAACGCCCTTCCCCGCGCATCGGCTGCTTTCCCAGCGGCACTTACCACCTTCACGGGCCGGGTATTTTAGAACTGACGCCCAACATTCTGCGTCCTGGCGCGCAGGCATGTATTTTTTCTGCCGCCATCCACGGTAATGAAACAGCGCCTGTGGAGCTTGTTGGCGAATGGCTAAGCGCCCTCGAAGCAAGCACCGAACAGCTCGGCGCGCCGGTTCTGGTCATCTTGGGCAACATACCCGCGTTGAAAGCTCAGCAGCGCTTCATTACTACCAATTTAAATAGGCTGTTCAAACGCGGGCTGGACGAACAGGGCAGCGAACCGGACCGGGCGCGGGAATTGATGGAAGCGGTCGATGCGTTCTACGCCCGCCACCACGCGTTACCCAAACTACACTACGACCTGCACACCGCCATACGCGGAAGTTTGTACACGCGCTTTGTGGTAGAGCCCTATGCAGAAACGGCCACCAATGCGCAGCAGTGGGCATGGTTAGCGGCCGCCGATATGCAGGCGGTGCTGCATCAGCATCAACACAGCTGGACCTTCTCTCACTACAGCAAACACTACCACCACGCCCAGGCGTTTACGTTTGAGCTTGGTCGCGTTGCCCCGTTTGGCGAGAACGACATGGCCGCCCTGGCGCCAATGTTAACCCTGCTTAATAAGCTAGGCGCCGGCTACGAGCCGCCCCAACAGCCAGTCGAGTCGATGGTATTTTTCCGAGTGAAGCACGAGCTCATGCGCCAGGCAGAAAACTTTAGCCTCTGCTTTGCCGACGATGTGCCTAATTTCAGCCGCTTTGAACCCGGCACCTGCCTGGCTAAAGATGAGGTAGCAGGCGACTTCGTGGTGGAGGAGACGCCGCTGCACGTGGTATTTCCCAATGCCCAAGTCGAAATTGGGGCACGAGCAGCTCTGCTAGTGGTACCCAGTCACGCCATCGCGTGATCTGCCGCCCATGAGTGGCACCGACTAGCATCCGTAAAGACGCTTTTATAACAACAACGTAAAGGGGCCATCAGGACACACGGCAACGTACCAAGACCAATGTCGCCCTGATAAAGTACGCGCATTTGGCACAGTCCTGATAGAATCGCCCCTTTTTTCGCGCCAGCCGCACCTAAAGCACGATTATTCATCTGTTGTTGCTGCGGCAACCCTGTACTGGAGCCTAAGTTATGGCCGCTACGCCTACTCCCCTTGAAGTGCGCAATATTAAAAAGCGCTTTGGCGATACAGAAGTCCTCAAAGGCCTCTCTCTGGAAGCCCAAAAAGGTGACGTCATCACCCTCATTGGTGCCTCCGGGTCAGGTAAAAGCACGTTCTTGCGCTGCATGAACCTGCTGGAACAGCCCGACGATGGCGAGCTGTACGTTCACGGCGAGCAAATCCGTTTCAAAACCACCAAGCACGGCCGCGAACCCGCCGACTGGAAACAGGTGGTGCAAATGCGCGCCAAGCTCTCCATGGTATTCCAGAGCTTCAACCTATGGGCGCACATGACGCTGCTGGAAAACATCATCGAAGCGCCGATTCACGTACTCGGTAAGCCGAAAAAAGAGGCCATCGAGCACGCCCACGCACTGCTGGACCGCGTAGGGCTTAGCGCTCGCGCCAACGCCTACCCGGCGCAAATGTCCGGCGGCCAGCAGCAGCGCGGCGCTATTGCCCGAGCGCTGGCGATGAATCCTGAAGTAATGCTGTTTGACGAGCCGACCTCAGCGCTGGACCCGGAACTGGTGGGCGACGTGCTGAAAGTGATGCGCGATCTGGCCAATGAAGGGCGCACCATGGTCGTGGTCACCCACGAAATGAGCTTTGCCCGCGACGTTTCCAGCAAGGTGATCTACCTGCACCAGGGCTTGGTAGAGGAACAAGGGGCTCCCGACGATGTACTCGGTAACCCACAGTCACCGCGCCTGAAGCAGTTCCTGGCTCCTAAATACTGATCCGCGAGGCACCCACACCATGCTCGATTTGCAAGGTTACGGCCCCCGCCTGATCGAAGGGGCGGGCGTTACCATTCAACTGGCCGTTCTGTCGCTAATACTGGCGGTTATTCTTGGTCTACTCACCGCCAGCGCCAAGATGTCGCGTAACTGGTTTTTACGCCGCACTGCGACTGTTTACACCACGGTGATTCGTGGAGTGCCAGATTTAGTCCTGATGATGCTGCTGTTCTTTGGCGGCCAGATCGGCGTCAACGCCATCAGCGACATGCTGTATTACAACTATGAAATTGATATTTATATTAATTTCAACGCCTTTGCCGCCGGTGTACTCACCATTGGCTTTATCTTTGGTGCCTATATGGGCGAAACCTTCCGCGGCGCGTTTATGGCAGTGGACAACGGCCAGATTGAAGCCGGTAAAGCCTATGGTATGAGCGATGGCCTAGTGTTTCGACGTATCCGCTTTCCCCAGATGATGCGCCACGCGCTGCCTGGCCTCTCTAACAACTGGATGGTACTGCTCAAAACCACCGCGCTAGTGTCAGTAATTGGCTTGACCGATATGGTGCGAGTTGCCGCTGAAGCCTCCCGCGCTACCCATGAGCCTTTTGTGTTTTTAATCCCTGTGGCGGTGGCTTACCTTCTCATTGCCAGCGTCTCTGAGTGGATTTTTGCACGGCTACAAAAACGTTACGACACCGGCTTTGGGGGGCAGTGACATGCTAGATATCTCTGCATGGTTTAACGATCTGCTGGCAGACAACCTGATCTTTACGCCCACCACCCTGGGCTACTACTGGGAAGGTTTGGTGACCACCACACAGCTGGTGTTTCTATCGCTGGTGGCCGGGTTAATTCTTGCGGTTCCGCTGGCCATTATGCGCAGCTCCAAGCATAAGTGGATCAGCCTGCCGGTCTACCTCTATACCTACGTGTTTCGCGGCACGCCGCTGCTGATCCAGCTCTACATCATCTACTACGGCGTTGTGTTCATCGACGGTATCCAGGAAACCTTCCTGTGGCCAGTGCTAAGAGAAGCCTTCTACCCGGCGCTTATCGCCTTTACGCTCAATACGGCGGCCTACACCACCGAGATCTTCCGTGGGGCGATCAAAGCCACGTCTAAAGGCGAGATCGAAGCAGCGCGCGCCTATGGCATGTCGCAAAACCTAATGATGCGGCGGATTATTCTGCCCAGCGCCTTTCGTCGTGCGCTGCCCGCTTATGGCAATGAAGTCATCTTCATGCTGCATGCCAGCGCGATTGCTAGCGTGGTGACACTAATGGATCTCACCGGCGCGGCACGCTTTGTGTATGCCCGCTTTTATGCGCCGTTTGATGCCTTCCTGTTTGTCGCGGCCATCTATCTCTGCTTAACCTTTGCGATTTTGTATTTTTTCCGCTTCCTGGAGAAAAAATTGCTGGCCCACCTGCGGCCACAAAATTCCTAGCTACAATAAATCCAACACGTCCAGCGTAAAACAAACGTTGGTTTATATGCAGGTCCCCCCTTTTCGCCAACCTCAACCTGGGGTAGCTTAAAGGGGATCACCTTCGGTGAACCTGTTTCTATTGGAGTATAAAATGAAAAAACTGCTGACTGTTTCCCTGCTGGGTTTGGCCGTTGCCGCGGCATCTTCTGCACAAGCACGCGACTACGACAACGTGCGCATTGGCGTTGACGTTCCCTACGAGCCGATGGAGTACCGCACCGCTGAAGGTGAGCTGACCGGTTTCGATATCGACCTGGGCAACGCCCTGTGCGAGCGCATCGGTGTTACCTGTGAGTGGGTCGAGCAGGAGTGGGACGGCATTATTCCCGGCCTGATGTCACGCAACTACGATGCGATCATGTCCTCCATGACCATCAACGACGAACGCCGCCAGCAGGTGCTGTTCTCTGACCCCTACATCACCATGCCGTCTGCCTGGTTCGCACCCAGCAGCCTAGGTATCAGCGAAGCCAATGAAGAGACCCTGGCGGGCAAAACCATCGGCGTTCAGCGTGGCACCCTGCAGGATAACTACGTCACCGATAACTTCAGCAGCGTCGCTGAAATCAGCCGCTACTCCACCGCCGACGACATGGTGTTGGATATGGAAGCACAGCGTCTGGATATCGTCTTCCTCGACTTCCCGATCGGCCAGTCCACGCTGCTAGACAGCGAAGAAGCTGAGTACGTGGTTGTAGGTGAGCGCATCAGTGAACCGAAAGAGTACTTCGGCGACGGTTTCGGTATCGCCTTCCGTCAGCGTGATGAAGCGCTGGCCGAACAGTTCAACGAAGCTCTGGCAGAGCTTCAGGAAGACGGCACTTACGATGAAATCTACGCCCGTTACTTCGGCGAAGAGTAAGCGCTAGCTGCTTCAGTGTGCCTCCCCGCTTGGGGAGGCACGCAAGCGAGACGCCATCATGCCAACACGTCACCTCTTATCCCCCGCGCTGCATGCGCTCCGCCCAGGTACCCGTGGCACCATTGCCCGTTTTTACCTGAGCGAATGGTTCGACGAATAGCCCACCCCTCCTTTTGGCATGTCCATGCCAACTCACGCCCCTGCGCGTGAACGTTGCCATGCGTGAGAAACGCACGGCACTCCTGCGCTTAGCGCACCCTATGCTGTAGCCGCCCTTTCAGGCGCTTGGCATTAAGCAACACCCACATACCTACTAATAATCGCTTCAGGAGACTGACTATGCGTTATGCAACGCTGTCCGTGGCCGCTATTCTTGCGGCAGGTGTTTCACTTTCATTGGTATCCACTGCCGCACTGGCGCGGGACTACGACGAAATCCGTCTGGGTGTCGATGTTCCTTACGAGCCGTTTATGTACCGCGAGGCCGACGGCACGCTCACCGGTTTTGAAATCGAGCTAGGCAACGCCGCCTGCGCCTATATGGAAGTTAGCTGTACGTGGGTAGAGCAAGACTGGGACGGCATCATTCCTGGCCTGCTGGCACGCAACTACGACGCCATCATGTCCTCCATGGCGATTACCGACGAGCGTGCCCAGCGGGTGCTGTTCTCCGAGGCCTACTACACCACCCCCAGCGCCTGGATCACCACCCGCGATAAAGAGATCGATATTGAAGACCGCGCCAGCCTGGAAGGCTTAACCGTCGGCGTTCAACGCGCCACGCTGCAGGATAACTACGTTACCGAACGCTACGGCGACGTGCTGGAGATCCGCCGCTATACCGGCGCGGACGATGTGGTCACCGACCTGATGGGAGGCCGCCTGGACCTCACCTTTATGGACTACCCCATCGCCGAAGCCACCATCGATATCGACACCCCAGAGAGCAACTACAAACGCATTAGCGACTTCATCAAGCAGCCCGAGGAGATCTTTGGCCAAGGCGTGGGCATGGCATTTCGCCCACGGGATGAAGCGCTCGCCGAGCGCTTTAACGAAGCCCTGCGTGCGATTAAAGAGAACGGCACTTATGATGAAATCATGAACCGTTACTTCAACTACGATGTACGCTTATAAGCGACCTGTTTCAATAGCGTGACGACACCAACACCAGCGCCGACCCCAGGTCGGCGCTTATCGTTTGCCCATCACTCTCCTGGGAAGCCCATGCTGACACTTGTAAAAAACGCCCAGCTCTTTGCCCCCGAACCTCGCGGGCTGTGCCACCTACTGATCGCCGACCAGCGCATTGCGGCAGTGCTGGATGCCAGCGAGGCGTACCAGTTGGGTACGCTTATTAAACACACCATCGACTTAGAAGGCCGACGCGTGATTCCCGGCCTGGTCGACCCACTGGTGCACTACATTGGCGGCGGCGGTGAGGGCGGCTTCGGCAACCGTACCGCTGAACTCAGCCTAGACGATGCCTGCGCTTCGGGTGTGACCACGCTGATTGGCGCGCTGGGCACCGATGCCCTCACCCGCACCCCCGCCAACCTGATTGGCAAAGCGCGAGAGCTGGCCGCAGGCGGGCTAAGCACCTATGCCTACACTGGCTCTTATCAGCTACCGCCGGTGACGCTGACCGGTTCGGTGGCCAGCGACATTCTCTATATTCCGGAATTTATCGGCGTGGGCGAAGTGGCGATTAGCGACCATCGCGGCTCCCAGCCCAATACCCAAGAGCTTACTCGGCTAGCCTCCGACGCCCGCACCGCCGGGCTGCTGGCAGGCAAATCGGGCATCGTGTTCATTCACACGGGCGACGCCGACTCCCACCTGGAGCCGCTGCGCCAGGTCGCCAAAAACAGCGCCATTCCGCTGGCCCAGTTCTACCCCACTCATATCAACCGCACCGGCGCGCTATTTGAAGATGGCCTGCGCTTTGCCCGTGAAGGTGGGCGCATCGACTTCACCACCAGCACCACGCCGGAGCTGCTGGCCGGTGGCGAAGTACCCGCCTCTGAGGCGGTGGCGCGGGCGCTGAAAGCGCGGATTGAGCCCAGCCAGCTCAGCTTCTCCTCCGATGCCAACGCCTCGCTGCCGGAATTTGATGACCAGCATCGGTTTATTGGCCTAAAACCCGGTAAACTCAGCAGCCTGTTTGCAGTGCTGGGCGAGTGCGTCAACGACCACCAGATCAGCATGGAGCATGCGCTGCGCTGTGCATCCACCACCGCGGCCGATGCCCTGAAGCTACCCCAAAAAGGCCGCCTTCAGCCCGGCGCGGATGCGGATTTTATCGTGCTAAGCGAAGAACGCTGGGCCATTGATCACGTCTGGGCGCTGGGTAAACCGATTTTCAGCGCAGGCTAATGCCCCATCCCCCAGCGAACTTGCTCAGCCATACCGGGTCTTTACTATCACTTAACCACATACAAGGAGGTAGCATGGCTGAATCGACGGCGGCTCACGCAACGCCACAGGCAAGCACCGCAGAGGTGTTCCGCCCCTCTTCCCACTGGACCGCCTGGGGGCAGTGGCTGGCGCTGTTTACCATGACCGTGGACCACCTGACCCGCTACGTGCTGCCAGGGGACTGGGATTTAGGCTGGGCAGGCTCTTCGATTGGGCGCATTGCGTTTCCGCTGTTTGCCGCCATGGTGGCGTGGCACGGCTTGTTTAATACGCGTAATCCGCTGCGCTATTCTCGGCGAATTTTGATTATCGGACTCGCCGCACAGCTGCCCTATATGCTGATGCCCCGCGCCTCCGATGCGTTTATCTTGAACGTCTGCTTTACCCTGGCCAGCGGCTTGGCGCTGGGTGCTCTGGTGCGCCAAGGCTGGCAGCACTACCAGCAGCAAACCTTGGGGTTAGGCTGGCTGATGCTGGGAGCCGCCGTCGGCGTAACCGTGTGGTACCTGCTGGGCTTCTGGGTGGAGTATGGCCACAACGGCCTGCTGCTGATCCCGCTGTTTATGTTTGCCATGCAGGCGCTCAGCGAAACTCGTAACGTGCTGAAATCTCGCCTCTGGGCGGGGCTGGCGGCGTTTCCCGTACTGTGGATTGCCGGGCAGATGAACGCGTCTGATATGGCTAAATCCTTTACTGTCGCCACCTGCGTCATCGTGCTAATGCTGGCCGCCGGTGCCGCTCAGCGCGTGCCCCCCGTGGCGCTTGAGATGCCGCGCCGCCTATGGCTTGCCTGGTACCCCGGGCACTTTGCGTTGATCGCCCTATGGCTGCTGCTTAGCGGTCAACTGGCAGGTTAGGCGCCTGCTCAGCGACCCGTTTATTCACTTCATCTCGCATCCAGGGCTGGTAGCGGCGCAGCCGCGCCCGGCCTTCGGTCTTCGCCTGATACATCGCGGTATCCGCTTGTTTGAGCACATCGGCATGGTCGCAGGCCGTAGCATCAAAACAGGTGTAGCCCATGCTCGGCGTCACCTCGACCCAGCGGCTCTCTAAGCGGTATTCACCTGCCAGCGCCTGCTGCACTGTTTCCATATAGCGGGCGGCCGCTGCGTTTAACGCCTCACTCTCCGTCACATCAAACAGCGCCAGCAGCACAAATTCATCGCCGCTCAGACGGGCGGCCATATCATCGTTTTGCAGACACGACTCCAATCGGCGCGCTACCTGTACTAATAAGTCATCCCCTGCTGCGTGGCCCAGGGTGTCGTTAATCAGCTTAAAGCGGTCCATATCCATAAACATCACCAAGCCACCGCGCTGGTCGCTGTCCTGCTCGTTACATAGCGCCTCTAATCGCTCGATAAACAGCCGCCGGTTGGGTAAATCGGTCAATGCATCGTAATAGGCTTGGCGGTAAATAATCGCCTCGCTGCGCTTTCGCTCGGTGAAGTCTTCAATAATCGCCACACCGCCCACCATTTGGTTGCTGGCGCTGTGCACACCATTGAAGAACGCCCGCAAGGGCGTGCCCACACTGGATTTGGGCAGTTGATAAGTGCCTTCGTAGTAGCCCGTGCCTTTCTCCAGCGCATCCCTCGCCGCCTGGGCAACCCCACGGTCGGCAGAGCGGTCCAGCATGCGGTAACCCAGTAGCTTGGAACGCTCCACGCTTAGAATATCTAACAGCTTGCTGTTGCAGTCGGTGATCTGCCCTTGCTCGTCAAAGTGCAGCACCCCCAGCGGCGAATGCTGAAAAATAGAGCGGTAGCGGTTCTCACTTTCGCGCAGCTGCGCCTCGCGGGCGGCCATGTTCACCCGCAGGGCGATATTATCGTGAATGGTGCGGCTAAAGCGGCGGCTGGTCGCCATAATTAAGCCTAAAAACAGCACCAGCATCAGACCAATCAAAATGGAGAGGGACGAGCCCTGGAGCAGAAATTGAAACTTCAGGGGCAGTAGAATGGGCAGTACAAAGCCAATGGCAATCCACCACACCGAAGAGAGGGTGGTCACGCCCCCTGCCGCAATCCCGGCCAGCACAATCGAGAGTGCGGCAATTTGGCCGGGGTGATCGTGGCTAAACAGCAACACACCCGAAGCCCCCCACACGCACCCTGAAGCAATGGCACCGATGGCAAACCAACGCAGCCAGCGCTGGCGCTGCTGCTGTAGCGCGGGCAGGCGCTTAAAGCGCTGGGCTAGCAGCAATCTAAACACTGAAATAACCGCCAGCACCGTAAACCACCCTAGCAGTAGCGCGGCATCCACCACCGGCCACATGGCCGCTACCAGCAGCCCACCCGCCAGCACGCTGCTCAGCACCGGCTGCCAAAGATTATCGTAAAGCAGGCGCACTTTTTCACCGCGCAAACGCTGCATGGTGATGTGATGGTCACGCTGATAACCACTGCGCAGCCCGGAGGCCGTCGCCGTGGCGGCGAGGGGTATGGGGGGCGACATACAAACTCCCTGTTCTTCAGTCGGCTTAACGCCAATCTTATTGGTTAGGCTTTTTTTAATACATCTGTTTTAGCACGTTTAAGTCACAAAAGTAGTGACCATCAGAAATTAAAAAGCCGCCTTTTCAGGCGGCTTCGTTGTTCATAACGTAGATTCAAAACTCCACTCAACGGGGGGCGCATCGGGTATCAACGCCTGACAAGCACGCACTTTTTCAAGCAGCTCGGCGTGACTCGACGCCACGACGTTAACGTGAGCCAGCTTACGCCCTGGGCGCTCGGCTTTGTCGTAGCGATGCAAGTGGGTGTCGGCAATGGCTAGCAGCGCGGCATTATCGCCTTCCAGGCCAATCACATTCACCATGCAGGTAGGTGCAACGGCATTCGTTGCGCCCAACGGCAAGCCTTGAATAGCCCGCAGGTGGTTCTCAAACTGGCTGGTGACCGCGCCGTCCATCGTCCAGTGGCCGGAGTTATGCACTCGCGGGGCCATTTCGTTGGCCAGCAGGCTGCCGTCACGGGTTTGGAACAGCTCCAGCGCCAGCACGCCCACGTAATCCAGCTCATCCAGCAGCACACGAATGTAGTTATCGGCCGCTTCTTGAACGCTGGCGTCCAAATCCGGTAGCGGCGCCACGGAGTAGCGCAGAATGCCGCCCACGTGCTGGTTTTCCGCCATGGGGTAGAACACCACATCCCCATCGCGGCCGCGCACCGCAATCATCGATACTTCGCGCACAAAATCAACGAACGCCTCGACGATCAGCTGCGTATGACCAATCGATTCCCACGCCTCTTGCGCCTGTTCCGGTGCTTTCAGCACCGCCTGCCCTTTGCCGTCGTAGCCTTCCGTGACCGATTTGGCCACTACCGGGCAACCAAGCTCAGCGGCGGCGGCAGCGAGCTGCTCAGCGCTTTCCACCACGCGATAGGCCGGTGTGGGAATACCCAAGCGATCAAACAGCGTTTTCTCTTCTACACGGTTTTGACACACCGCAATGGCGCGACTGCCGGGATAAACCGGCTTGTGCTGCTCAATCTGCTTTACCAACTCAACGGGGAGGTGCTCGAATTCGTAGGTCACTACATCGACCTTATCCAAAAACGCCCCCAGATGCTGGTTCTCCGGGTCGACAATCACCTCACCGATACCCGCACTGGGGTTACCGGTGGTATCTAAAAAGGTGAAGGTGTTACCCAGAGGATAGCCCGCTAGGGCCAGCATGCGGCCTAGTTGGCCTGCGCCTAGTACGCCAATATTTTTTGCAATCATACCTTCTGCCATCTGAGTGCTCATATTGGGCAACCTATTGTGCTGGCTGGTTAGATGCAGGTGCATCGGGCCGCGGATCAGGGTTATCCAACACCAATTGGGTCTGCTCGGCGCGGAACGCCTCAACAGCTTCGCGCACGGCGCTGTCCTGAAGGCCCACAATTTGTGCGGCCAGCAGGCCTGCGTTGGTGGCACCGGCTTTGCCAATAGCCAGGGTGCCTACCGCAATACCACCCGGCATTTGGGCGATGGAAAGCAGTGAATCCAAGCCCTTCAACGCTTTAGACTCCACCGGCACACCCAGCACCGGCAGCGCCGTTTGTGACGCGACCATACCCGGCAAATGAGCGGCACCGCCGGCGCCTGCCACAATCACCTGCAGGCCACGCTCAGAGGCACTTTTCGCATAGTCGAACAGCAGGTCGGGTGTGCGATGCGCCGATACCACACGGGTTTCATAGGCAACGCCCAACCGCTCTAACATCGCCACCGCGTGCTCCATGACCGGCCAATCAGATTTCGACCCCATGATCACGCCCACCTTAGGTGCGCTGTTCGACATGCAAAACTCCTCGGCCAACGGCCTACTTAAGCAAAAAAGCAGTGAAAAAAGCCGCACACAGCGCGCAGCTCACTCAGAAATAGGAAGGCACATAGTTTACCAGAGCCACGGGCATTTGCGGGCGTTAGCGTGGTCGTGAAATTTTCATCAAATTAAGCATTGAAAACCCCGCGACTTGGCGGCATTGTGTGCTTGTCATTTCCGACTGATGGAGTCACATGAGTACGGCATACTCAACTGCTCACGCAGAAACGATGGATCCTCCGCGAAGCAGCCCTGACCTCGATGTCAGGGAACTAGAAAAACGTACGCGCCTCATGCGTATTATCACCCGCCTGATCGCCGTATCAGACCTGGGAAGCCGCGAAATAGCCCGCCAGGCTGGCTTACCCGTTCAAAAGATCAGCGACCTGCTCGCCGGAAGGCTAGAGCATCTGGACATCAATGAGCTTAATGTCCTGCGTCGCACGTTAGAGCTGGAGGCGCCATAGCAGCCACGCCACCGCCACGCTAACTATCACCGCTTGAGCATCTTCCCGCCCCGGTTACTGGGGCGGAATCATGACGCCGCCCAACGCCACTACGATGACCACCAGCCAAGCCGGCAGTTTCCACACGGTGAGCAGCAAAAAGCCCGTCAACGCCAGCACGAACTCGTAAGGCCCAAGAATGGCGCTGGTCCACACCGGCTGATAGAGCGCCGCGCCTAAAATACCCACCACCGCCGCATTGGCACCACGCATCAGCGCTTGAGCACTGCTCCACTGGCGAAACTGATTCCAAAACGGCAACACGCCGACCAGCAGCAAAAATCCCGGCACAAAAATCGCCAGCAGCGCCAACAGCGCGCCAATCACGCTGGGTATCCCTGGCAGCAGCGCCCCCAAGTAAGCAGCAAACGTAAACAGCGGCCCCGGCACCGCCTGAGCTGCGCCGTACCCCGCCAAGAACTCATCTGCCGTGACCCAACCCGATTGCACCACTTCCGCTTCCAGCAGCGGCAGCACCACATGGCCACCGCCAAATACCAGCGCGCCTGAACGGTAGAACGCATCGACGACGTTCAACCAACCGGTGCTCGCCGCTAACAGCGGTAAGAGCACCAACAAAGCGGCGAATAAACCTAATGCTAGCGTGCCCGCTCTACGCGTTACCGGGAAGTGCAGCGATTCGCTAGACGATGCTGCAGCACTTTGGCGACAAAGCAGCAGCCCCGCCACGCCACCTAGCACAATCGCCGCCACCTGCCCCAACGGCCCGCTGACCAGCACTACCGCCAACACCGCTGCCAGGGCAATGCCCGTGCGGGTTTTATCCGGGCAGAGGTTACGCGCCATGCCCCACACCGCGTGGGCCACAATGGCCACCGCAACCACTTTTAAGCCGTGAATGATGCCGCTGGCCACGGGGCCATCCAGCACTGCCGCGCCCAATGCAAACAGCACCAGCACGATGGCAGAGGGCAGCGTAAACGCCAGCCACGCCATTGCCGCCCCCCAGGGGCCTGCGCGCATCAACCCTAAGGCAAAGCCTACCTGGCTACTGGCGGGACCCGGCAAAAACTGGCACAGCGCGACCAAATCCGCGTAGGCCTGCTCGCTGAGCCACTGGCGGCGTTCGACAAACGCCGTGCGAAAGTAGCCCAGGTGCGCCACGGGGCCACCGAACGAGGTCAGCCCCAGCGCCAAAAATGCCCAGAACACCTCGTTGGCCCGCCCTCGAACCGGATTCTTTTCTGACATCGTGCCCACCGTTTACCCATTAAAAAGCGCAAAGCGTTCAGGGTACGCCTTGCGCTTGACGACTTAGTGACAGCCTAATCGTGCCGGTGACTCTTCACAGATTATTCTTGGTCGGTCACCGCACCGGTACTGGCCGAGCTGACCAATTTGGCATACTTCGCCAACACGCCTTTACGATAGCGCGGCTCAGGCTGTTGCCAGGCCGCACGGCGGCGCATCATCTCCTCATCGCTGATATGCACATCAATGGTATCGGCTTCGGCATCAATGGTGATCGGGTCGCCATCTTCCACCAGCGCCAGCGGGCCACCGTCGAAAGCTTCCGGCGATACATGCCCCACCACGAAACCGTGGCTGCCTCCGGAGAATCGGCCGTCGGTAATCAGCGCCACGTCGTTGCCCAAGCCACGGCCCATGATGGCCGAGGTAGGCGTGAGCATTTCACGCATGCCGGGGCCGCCTTTCGGGCCTTCGTAGCGAATCACCACCACATCGCCCGCCACTACGGTGCCATCGTTGATGCGCGCCTGGGCTTCCTCTTCCGAGCCAAACACCCGCGCCGAGCCGCTAAAGCGTGTGCCCTCTTTGCCGGTAATCTTCGCCACCGCCCCTTCTGGCGCTAAGTTGCCAAACAGAATACGCAGGTGGCTTTCAGCTTTAATCGGGTTACCTAGCGGCGCGATGATTTGCTGATCCATCGGGTAGGACTCAACATCAGCGAGGTTCTCCGCCAGCGTCTTGCCAGTCACGGTTAAGCAGTTGCCGTTGAGCAGCCCAGCATCCAGCAGGATTTTCATCAGCGGCTGGATACCGCCAATCGCCACCAGCTCGCTCATCATGTAGTGGCCGCTGGGGCGTAGATCGGCTAGTACCGGCACACGCTTACCGATCTCGGTGAAATCGGCCAGAGTCAGCTCGACACCGATGGTGCGCGCCATACCAATCAGGTGCAGCACCGCGTTGGTGGAGCCCCCCAGGGCAATTACCACGGTCACGGCGTTCTCGAACGCCTCGCGGGTCATGATATCGGAAGGCTTAATGTCTTGAGCCAGCAGCGCCAGCACGGCTTCGCCAGCGGCTTTGCAGTCGTCGCGCTTCTCTTGGGAGATGGCGTTTTGCGCTGAACTCCCCGGCAGGCTCATACCCAGCGCCTCAATGGCCGAAGCCATGGTGTTGGCGGTGTACATCCCCCCACAGGAGCCAGGGCCAGGAATCGCGGTCTCTTCGATGTTTTTAAGCTCGATCAGGTCGATGTCGCCACGAGAATGGGCGCCCATCGCTTCAAACACCGAGACAATATCGGTGTGCCCTTTGCCGGGCATAATGGTGCCGCCGTAAACGAACACGCTGGGGCGATTGAGTCGCGCCAAGCCCATCACACAGCCCGGCATGTTCTTATCGCAGCCGCCAATCGCCACCAGGCCATCAAAGCCTTCGCAACCCGCCACGGTTTCAATCGAATCGGCAATCACTTCCCGCGAGACCAGCGAGTACTTCATGCCTTCGGTGCCGTTGGCAATGCCATCAGAAATGGTAATGGTATTGAATACCACGCCTTTGCCACCGGCGGCATCGGCCCCATCCCGAGCAAGCTCCGCCAGCTCACCAATATGGCTATTACACGGCGTCACCATGCTCCAGGTAGACGCAATACCCACCTGAGGCTTTTGAAAATCGTCATCGTTGAAGCCCACGGCGCGCAGCATGGCGCGGCTAGCCGCTTTACCGGGGCCATCCACTACTTGGGCAGAGTGGCGGCGGGTATTATGGTTGGTCGGCTCGGTCATCACGGACTCCTCTCAATGGCATGGCAAAGGGCACAGCTTGGCGGCGGTAAGCCGATGACGCAAGGAGAGTTCCAATATTGCAGCACGCTGACTGCTTAATGGGCTGGCTGTTTTTGTTGTTCAACATGTACCGTCAGCTCAAAACCACAGGCGTGTGCATAGCGCTGTAATGTTTTCCAGCCGGGGTTACTGCTTCCCCGCTCCAAGCGGCTAATGTTACTTTTTTGTGTATCCAAGCGTTTGGCAAGCTCTTCTTGGGTCAACCCGGCACGCTGGCGCATAGAAATCAGTGTGGAAGCCAAGGCAAACTCCGGTGCCAAACGCTCATACTCCGCCTCTACTTCTGGGTTTTGAAGCGCCTGCTCTTTTAGTGCTTTTAAGTTCATCATGACTGCACCTCGCGCTGTCTTGTCCGCGCTAACGTTAACGCCTGACGCGGCGTTTTTTGGCTTTTTTTGACGAACGCATGAAGAACGACAATATGTTTCCTATGCACATAACAAAACAGAGAACGGCCAATTCCCTCTTTTGCCTTTGCCCTAATTTCAAACAAACCGTCGCCCATAGATTCCGTGTGTGGTGGCCCAAGGTTAGCGCCATGAGTCTCTACCATCTCCAGTAACCGGAGCATTCTGGCCTGTATTTTGGGCGGCATACTTAAAATTTCTTGCTCGACACCTGGATAAAACTCAACCTGCCACTCCATAGCATAACCCCGCTCAAGTTATCTTTTATGATAACCCAGCGTGCATAAAAGTTCCTACTCCAGATACACGCGAGTACCCCCAACTTATGGCACCATAGCGTCACCGCTACCCGTGACGCTGATTGCCGTGAAGGAACGCCGCCGTATGCCTGCCAATGCTTTGTTCTCCCCCACTTCGCTCCCCCCCGGTTTTATGGTGGTACATGCTAACCGTTTGGAAGATTTACGCGGTTTGGCGGTGGAGTGGATGCGTCGCCAGCCGTTGGGGCCGTTGGAGAACGAAACCATTCTGGTGCAGAGCAACGGTATTGGGCAGTGGCTGAAACTGGCGTTGGCGGAAGACCCTAAGAACGGCGGCGCGGGCATTGCGGCGGCACTAGAGGTTATGCTGCCCGCGCGGTTTCTATGGCAGGCCTACCGCACGGTGCTCACTCACGTGTCGCAAAACGCCGATGCCGTGCCGGAAACCTCGCCGTTCGATAAATCACGCTTGGTATGGCGGCTGCTGCGCCTGCTGCCTACCCTGGCTGGGCAGCCGGTATTTGAGCCGCTGGCGCAGTTTCTAGAAATCGACCGCGACCAGCGCAAGCACTACCAATTAGCCGAGCGGCTGGCGGATTTGTTTGACCAGTACCAGGTCTACCGCGCCGACTGGCTGAACGCCTGGGCCAACGGCCACGATGTGCTAATTACAGCCAGAGGCGAGCACCGCCCGCTGGAAGAGCACCAGCGCTGGCAGCCCGCACTCTGGCGCATCCTGCGTGACGATGTGGCTGCCACCCAAGGCGATGCCGGGCTGAACAGCAGCCGCGCTCAAGTTCACCAGCGCTTTTTGAAGGCCACCGAGCACCTGGAAGGCCAAGACTGCCCGCCGGGGCTGCCCCGGCGGCTGATCATCTTCGGTATCTCATCGCTGCCCCAGCAAACCCTGGAAGCGCTGGCGGCGCTCTCTCGCTGCTGCCAAATCGTGCTGTGCGTTCACAACCCCTGCCAGTTCTACTGGGCGGATATCATCGAGCACAAAGACCTGCTGCGCGCCCAGCGCTACCGTCAGCGGCGCAAAACCGGCATGCCCGAAGCGCTGGATGTACTGGGCACCGGCGATGCCGATGACGCCCTGCACCTGCACGCCCAGCCGCTGCTAGCCGCCTGGGGCAAGCAGGGCCGCGACTACCTGCGCCTGCTCGATGAGCACGACGACGCAGGCAACTACCAAACCCTATTCGAGCAGCAGGCGCTGCGCATCGATATGTTCGAGCCGTTCAGCGGCGAGGATCGCCACTGCCTGCTCAGCCAGCTGCAAGACGACATCCGCGAGCTGCGCCCGGTGGCAGAAACGCAAGGCCACTGGCCCGCACTGCCCATGGACGATGACTCCATCGTGTTCCATATTGCCCACGGCCCCCAGCGGGAAGTGGAGATTCTCCACGACCAGCTGCTGGCCGCCTTCAGCGCCGACCCACACCTGCGCCCACGGGACATCATCGTCATGGTGCCGGATATCGACCGCTACGCGCCGCACATCGAAGCGGTGTTTGGCCAACTGCCCACCGACGACCCGCGGCACATTCCCTACACGCTCTCCGACCAAGCCAGCCGCCACCGCCTGCCGCTGATGATTGCGTTGGAAAAGCTGCTACGGCTGCCGGAGCTGCGCCTGTCGGTGAGCGATTTACTCGACCTGCTGGATGTACCCGCCCTGCGCCAGCGCTTCGGCCTAGAAGAGCGCGACCTGCCGGTGCTGGAGCGCTGGATGGAAGGCGCGGGCATCCGCTGGGGGCTTAACGCCAAGCAGCGCCAGCGGCTGGAACTGCCCGGCGGGCTAAGCCAAAACACCTGGGCATTCGGCCTACGCCGCCTGCTGCTGGGCTACACCGTGGGCGACGGCCACGCGTGGCAAGGTATCGAACCGTTTGATGATATCGGCGGGCTGGAAGCGGGCTTAGGGGGGCCGCTGGCGACGCTGTTAGAGAAGCTCGAAGCCACCTGGGAGAGCTTCTGCCAACCCACCGATGCCGCTACTTGGGTCGCGCGGCTACGGGAGCTGCTGGAAACCTTCTTTCTTACCGACGACGCCCAAGAGAGCATCATGCTCACCAAGCTGGAGAGCGGCTTGCAGCAGATGCTGGAAAGCAGCCGGGAAGCCGAACTCAACGACCCGCTGCCGCTCTCTATGGTGCGGGAGCACTGGCTGGCACAGATCGATGAACACAGCCTTTCCCAACGCTTCTTGGCCGGAGCGGTCAACTTCGCCACGCTGATGCCCATGCGCGCCATTCCCTTCAAGCGGGTGTGCCTACTGGGCATGAACGACGGCGAGTACCCCCGCTCCCAGCCGCCGCTGGATTTCGACCTAATGGGCAGCGACTACCGCCCCGGCGACCGCTCCCGCCGGGAAGACGATCGCTACCTGTTTCTGGAAGCGTTGCTCTCCGCCCGCGACCAGCTCTACGTGAGCTGGGTCGGCCGCAGCCAGATCGACAATACGCCGCTGCCGCCCTCGGTGCTGGTGAGCCAACTGCGAGACCACTTAGAAGCCGGCTGGCAAACGGAAAACGGCGCGCCGCTGCTGGAAACACTCACCACCGAGCATCCGCTGCAGCCTTTCAGCCGCGCTTACTTCAACAGCCCAGCAAGCCGGCTGTTCACCTACGCCCACGAATGGCGCGAGGTGCACGCCCCACGCACGCCACCCGCCGCTAGCCGCACGCTGCCAGCCCCAGAAAACGCCCCCACCAGCCTCTCGCTTGGGCAGCTAGGCAGCTTTCTGCGCGAGCCGGTGCGCAGCTTCTTTAATAATCGCTTGGGGGTCTATTTCGAGCAGGAAGCCATCGCCGAACTGGACGCCGAGCCTTTCGCCCTGGATGGCCTGCAAAACTGGCAGCTCCAAGACCAGCTGATTGCCGCCCAGCGCCACGCGGTGGATAACGGCCAGCCGCGCATGCAAGCATTGCACGAAGCATTGGAGCGCTTTCAAGGTCAAGGCGTGCTGGCCATGGGCGCGTTCGGCGAACGCATGCGCGCAGCACTCGCCGAACCCATGGAGGCGCTTTTCAACGCCTACGAAGAAGCACTAGACGCGTGGCCGCATACCCTGCCCGACACCATGATTCACTTCGAAGCCCACGGCCTCACATTAGAAGAGCCCCTGGGCGAACTGCGCCAGGATGAAGCAGGCCACCGCTGCCGCCTGCTGCTGCTGAGTAGCAGCCTGATTAGCCAAGGCAGTGGGCGCGGCCAGTACCGCTGGAGCCACCTGCTGCGCCCTTGGGTTGCGCACCTAGCGGGCAACCTGGATGGCCCGATGACGACGCAACTGCTCTCCAAAGCGGGGCATGTCACGTTAGCGCCAGTGGATGCCGAGACCGCTCGCCAGCATTTAGAAACCCAGCTAGCCGCGTGGCAAGCGGGCCTAGAAACCCCGCTGCCGCTCGCACCGCAAGCCGCGTTTGCTTGGCTAAGTAAGCAAGGCACGCCGGATATGGCGCAAGAAAAAGGCCGAGAAAGCGACGCCTACGCCGCCGCTGAAACCGCCTATGAAGGCGGACGCTACCAAACTGGTGAAGTAGCCCAAAGCGCGTATTTAAGCCGCCAGTGGCCCCGCTTCGAGCGCCTGTTCTTCGAGCAAGCCAACGGGCACACCTTTGCTACGCTCACAGAAACGCTCTACGCGCCGCTTCATCAGGCGGTCAAAGGGTAAACCAGCGTGGGTGTTACATAGCGTCGAGCGTTTCCACATCGAACGCCACAATCTGGCGTTTGGCACTGGAGAACTCGACGCCGATCAGGTGTACGGGCTTGCCAGAGGCGCGGTACTTGTCCGCATACCCTTTGTGTTTGATTTGCGCCAGCGCCTGACCTTCCGGCAGCTGCTCCACCACTTTGAACTCGAACAGGTAGATATGCCCACCAAAATCCACGCTCATATCCACCTTGCCGTGGTGGCTGGCATCTTCCACCGTCACATCCAGGCCCAGGGCCGCGAAGTGGCTGTAGAACACGCTCGCATAATGGCCTTCGTAGCGAGCAATCGGGTTGTTGCGATACCAGTCGTGAGGGAGTCCTGCATAGAGCGCCTTTAGATGCGCTTTTAGCCCGACAAGGTCATGCTGGCTTAAATGGCGGAACAGCGTCCTGCGTTCACGAGGGGCATTTTCGACTCCCAGCGATGGCAGCAAGGCGTGGTTGAGACTGGTTTCGACTTCACGGTTAGGAAAGCCCAGCGTGTACTGGCGGTATCCCAGCAGCGGCTCCTCTACCTGCTGGATGGTCAGGTAGCCGGTTTGAAACAGCAGACCTTCGGTACTGATCTGATCCACATCGAACTGGCTGAGCAGTTCATACTCAGTTTCCCAATGATCTAACGAAGGCGTAAATACCCCACGCTGTTTAAGAATATCGACCAGGAACGTCGGCGTGGCAGACTCAAACCAGTACGGCGCAAACTCGCGCTTTTGAAACAGTAACAGCACATCGAAGGGGTTGTAGACAGACACCACCTCGCGCCCACCCCAGCGGTAGCCATTGTACCACTGACGAATGGCCTCACGATCCAAGCCAGGTAGCTCCGGCGCGAACACCTTGTCGATGTCTTCGTCGGTATAGCCGCAAATCGTGCTGAAAGGAGCGTCTAAGGTGATATCGTTGAGATTGTTCAAGCCCGAAAATAGGCTGACCTTGCTGAACTTTGATACGCCGGTGAGCAGCACAAAGTGCAAATGAGGATCGGCGTCTTTCAGCACGCTGTAGAGGTTTTTCAGCCCTTCGCGCACCTCCCGAGCACGCCCAGGTTCCAGAATGTTATCCAGAATCGGCTTGTCGTATTCATCGATCAGCACCACCACCCGCTGACCATATTGCTGGTGGGCAATGCGAATAAGGGCGGAAAACTCGCCGGGAATATCGGCCTTATGGTGTTGAGTAATGCCAAGCCGCTCACGCTGCACTCGGAGCTGATCACGAATACGCTCATCGAGCTCTTCACGGCTCTGCATGACGCCATCGGCAAAGCTGATACGAATGACCGGGTAACGCTGTTGCCAGTCCCACTTATCGTGAATATAGAGCCCTTCAAACAGCGCCTGGCGGCCCTCGAACAAGCAGCGCAGCGTATCCAGCAACAGGCTTTTACCAAAGCGGCGGGGCCGCGAGAGAAAGTAGTATTTGTTCTGGTTAACCAAGCGCTCGATATGCGGGGTTTTATCGACGTAGTAATAGTCGCCCTCACGGATATCCGAGAACGTCTGAATCCCGATGGGTAGCTTACGGCGATGGGCATCCTGCACGGCGGCCTCCAGAACAAAAAACAGCGATATGAAAAGCAGTTTAGCATGCGGCTGATTCGGGCAGCGTCAGATCAGCGGGCTTTCATCCCCCTTTCCACCCAGCGATAAAATGCGCTTCGCCAACGCAATCATCTCCGGGTCGCCGGTGTTCTTAGTGGGCACATCGGACAGCTTCACCACTGGCAGCCAGCCTTGCCCTTCGGGGCGGGCCTCGACCATTTTGATCACCATGTTCATGGGCGCCACGCCAATATCGTTGGTGAAGTTGGTGCCAATGCCAAAGGCCATGCCAATCCGCCCCTGGCAGAAGGCGCGGATGCGCTCCACTTTTTCAGGCGTGAGGGCATCGGAGAAGATGATGGTTTTGCTCAGCGGGTTAATTCCCAGGCGCTGGTAGTGGGCAATGGTGGCATCGGCAAATTCAATCGGGTCGCCGCTATCGTGCCGCACGCCGTCGAACAGCTTGGCGAACTTCTTATCGAAGCTCTCGAAAAAGGCGCGGGTAGTAAAGGTATCGGTCAGCGCGATACCCAAATCCCCCCGGTACACGTCCACCCAGTGCTCCAGCGCCAAACTGTTGGCCATTTTGAAACCAAAGCGAGCGCCGTGGAACATAAACCACTCGTGGGCGTGGGTGCCGATGGGCTTCACCCCGTGGCGCATGGCCAGCAGCACGTTGCTGGTGCCGCTAAACGCCTCGCCGCCGTAGTGGCGCAGCGCTTTGACGACCCGGTCGTGCACCGCAAACGAGAAACGCCGACGGGTGCCGAACTCGGCAATCTTCAGCCCATGCTGGCGGTACAGTTCGATTTTCTCCCGCGTGCGCTGCTCGATGAGCGCTTCGTCATCTTCCGACACGCTCACGCCGCGCAGGTGATACCAAAGCTCGCTGATCAGCGCCATCAGCGGCACTTCCCATAAAATGGTGCGGTACCACGGGCCTTCCATCACCACCGAGAGCTCGCTGCCCTGCTGCTCGATCGTCACTTCGCTGGGGTCGTAACGAAAGCCCGCCAGAAAATCGAGATAGGTGGGGTCTAGGTAAAGGCAGGTGGTTTGCAGGTAGCGCTTCTCTTCATCGGACAAGCGCAGCGTCGCCATGCGATCCACTTCACCGCGCAGCGCCTCACCAAAACCCTCAGGAAACGCATGCTCGCCGCGATTGATAAACGCGTAGCGGGCATGGGCATAGGGGAAGCGTTTAATCACGGCATTCTGCATCGTGATCTTGTAAAAATCGTTATCCAGAAGCGAGGTCAGCATGAGATCCCTTCACCAGCATCAACAGATCGCCAAGAGCGGCTAGCCCGCTAGATTACCAGTTGGCGACGATACCTCACAGCCTAACCCCTGTTTACTGTGGCTTACGGCCATGGAAGCCGAGCGTGCCTACCTGTTTACAACGAATTCGACACCGTCTTTCAAACCAGCCTCTAACGCTGCTTTGCTCTTTTGCCCAGCTCTTGGCAACGCGATATAGTGCCGGTGCCTTTGGCTACCCGCCAAAGGCGCTTTGCTTTCCGCCTGCCGTGATGTTCGGAGAATGAGAATGAGCCAGCCCACCCCGCTGAACCCGCTTACGCTACCGCTTCACGGCAGCCGTTTGATTGAAGCCAGCGCGGGCACAGGGAAAACCTTCACCATTGCGCTGCTGTATGTGCGCTTGGTGCTGGGCGGGCAGCACAGTGAAGACGACACCGCCTTCATACGCCCGCTCACCCCGCCGGAAATTTTGGTGGTCACGTTCACCAACGCCGCCACGCAAGAATTACGCGAACGTATCCGCCACCGGCTGGTGGAAGCGGCGGCGGTGTTTCGTCATCAGGGTGAAGACTCACTTCTGCTAGCGCTGCGCAGCCAATACCCCGAGGCCACGTGGCCCGCCTGCGCCCGCCGCCTGGAGCTGGCTGCCGAGTGGATGGACGAAGCCGCCGTTTCCACTATTCATAGCTGGTGCTACCGCATGCTGCGGGAGCACGCCTTCGATAGCGGCAGCCTGTTCTCGCTCAATTTGGAAAACGACCAGCAAGAGCTGGAACAAGAGGTAGTGCGCGACTACTGGCGTACCTTCTACTACCCTCTGGACGCCGAAGCACTAGGCAGCATTACCGGTTACTGGAAGTCGCCGGACCAACTCCACGGGCAGGTGCGCAAACTGCTGGCCGAAAGCGAGGCCCTAGGCAGCCCACGCCCCGCGCCCGAACACACCCTAAGCGCCGCCCAAGCCGAGCGCAGCGCTCGCCTAAACGAGCTAAAAGCTCCCTGGCCTGCGTGGCTGGATGACCTAGTACCCGCACTGGAAGACGCCGCCAAGCGCAAAGCCTTCAAAGGCCAAAGCTTCAACGCCAAAAGCCGCGCCAACTGGCTAGGCGCGCTGCAGGAGTGGTGCGACAGCGACGCCACCCGCCCCGCGCTCACCGATGCCGCCTGGAAGCGCCTCACCCCAGACGGCATGGCCGAGATATGGAAAGAGGGCGCGCCCCCTTGCCCCGCCGCCTGGGAAGCGCTGGCCGAGCTGCCCGCCGCGCTAAACGCCCTGCCCGAGCCGCGTAACGACCTGCTGATTCACGCCGTGCAGTGGTGCAAAGTGCGCCTGGAGCGGGAGCAAGAGCGCCGCGCCGAAATGGGCCCTAACGACCTGCTCACCCACTTGGACCGCGCCCTGCAAGGCCCCAATAAAGAGGCCCTGGCCGCGCAAATACTGCGCCAGTTCCCCGTGGCGCTGATCGACGAGTTCCAGGACACCGACCCCATCCAGTACCGCATTTTCAACGCGGTGTACGAGGTCGCCAAGCCCCGCCGAGACGCCGCCATGCTGCTGATCGGCGACCCCAAGCAGGCCATTTACGCCTTTCGCGGCGCGGATATCTTCACCTACTTAAAAGCCCGCGAAGACACCGCAGGCCGCCACGTGACGCTGGGCACCAACTACCGCTCCAGCCGCGCCATGGTAGAGGCGGTGAACTACTGCTTCCGCTACGCCGATGAGCACCCGGCCGGGGCGTTTCTGTTCCGCGAAGAAGGCGGCGACAACCCGCTGCCGTTTCTGCCGGTAGACGCCAAAGGCCGAAGCGAACAGCTCATTCACCAGGGCCAGCCGCTGCCCGCCATGACGCTCTGGCTGCTGGCCGCCGACGAGCCGCTCTCCAAAACCGCCTACCAAACTGAGATGGCCGAATGCTGCGCCTCGTACATGGCGGAACTGCTCAGCGCAGGCCAGCAAGGCACGAGCGGCTTTCAAACCGACGACGCGCTCACCCCGCTCAAGCCCTCGGATATGGCGGTACTGGTGAACGGCCTGCAAGAAGCCCGCGCCATTCGCCAAGCGCTGGCCAGCCGTGGGGTGAAGAGCGTGTATCTTTCTGATCACGATAAGGTGTTTAGCTCGCCCATGGCCGCCCAGGTAGAGCGCTGGCTGCGCGCCTGCGCCGAGCCGCTGGCCAGCTCCCGCCAGGCCGAAGCGCACCTGCGCGCCGCGCTGGCCACCCCGGTACTGGGGCTAAGCTTGGCAGAGCTGGACCACCTGCAGCAAAACGAGCTGGCCTGGGAAGAGCGGGTAGAGCAGTTCAGCCACTACCACCGCCTATGGCAGCGCCAGGGCGTGCTGCCGCTGGTGCGCCGCATGATGGTGGATTTTGATATTCCCGCCCGCCTGCTGGCGGAGTTTGAAGAGGGTGAGCGCTTGCTCACCGACCTGCTGCACCTGGGCGAACTGCTGCAGCAGGCCAGCGCAGAACTGGATGGCGAACACGCGCTGATTCGCTTTCTGTTTGATGCCATTGCCGACCCGGAAAGCCACGGCGACAGCCACAAACTGCGCCTGGAGAGCGACGCGGATTTGGTCAAAGTGGTCACCATCCACAAATCCAAAGGACTGGAGTACCCGCTGGTGTTCCTGCCCTTCATCGCCAACCACCGCCCGGTCAAAGCCGAAGATGTACCGCTGCGCTGGCACGACGGCGTGGGCAACCTACAGCTCAGCCTAGAAGCCGATGACGCGATACTCGCCACCGCCGACCGCGAACGGCTGGGGGAAGACCTGCGCAAACTCTACGTGGCGCTTACCCGCGCCCGCCACGCCACCTGGCTGGGGCTGGCCCCGCTGAAAGACCTGGAGAACAGCGCGCTGGGTTACCTGCTAAAGGGCGGCAGCGCCCTTTCACCGGAGGCGCTCAATAACGCGCTTGGTGAGCTGGTGGAAGGCAGCGAGATACAGATTCATCAACCACCCGCGCCCACCGCAGAGCGCGTTGCCCTAATGGAGCAAAGCAGTGCGCTGGGCCACGCCCGCACGCCCACGCGCCCCGCCAAAGAGCACTGGTGGATTGCCAGCTACTCCGCTCTGCGGCTTTCCGGCACGCTCACCGCCCCGGTGCTGCCACCGCTGGAACCCACCACCGCCCAAGAAGCCACCGCCTTTGAAGTGCTGGATGAACCGCAGGATATATCTCAGCCGGAAGCGTATCACCTGCACAAATTCCCCCGTGGCCCCGGCCCCGGCACCTTTCTGCACGGGCTGCTGGAGTGGGCGGGCAAGCAAGGCTTTAATACCGCCGCGAATGATATGAACGCCCTCAACGACATGCTATGGCGACGGGTACAGCTACGCGGCTGGCAGGCGTGGCAAGAACCGCTGGCGGGCTGGCTAAGCGCCCTGCTCACCACGCCGCTACCGCTGGCCGCACCCACCCCGCAAAGCGTGGCGCTGAATGAGCTGGAAAGCTACCAAGTAGAGCTTGAGTTCTGGTTTGCCGCCAAGCGGGTGAACACCCAAGCCATCGATGCGCTGGTGAGCAAGCACTTACTGCCAGGAGTAGAGCGCCCCGCGCTGGATGCCGACACCCTGAACGGCATGCTGAAAGGCTTCATTGACTTGGCCTTCGAGCACCAGGGGCGCTTTTACGTGCTGGACTGGAAATCGAACTACCTAGGCCCCAACGACAGCGCCTACGAACCCGAGGCCCTGCGCCACGCGCTGCTCGCCAAACGCTACGACTTGCAGGCCACGCTCTACTTACTCGCCATGCACCGGCTGTTAAAAGCACGACTGCCGGATTACGACCCGCACCAGCATTTGGGCGGCTCGATGACGGTATTTCTACGCGGCAGCCGCAGCCCTGGGCGCGGCGTGGTGGGCGAACCCGCCCCGGTTGAACTCATCGAAGCCCTGGATAGCCTGTTTGCAGGCGAGCCACACGCCACCCAGCAGGAGGCCACGGCATGAGCCGCCAGCACGACACCCACACCTTCGATATGTTCGGCGAAGCCGCCAGCGCCCACCCGGCACTCGGCAGTACCCCGGAACTGCTGGCCCTGTGCGAACGCTGGGTAGCGCGAGGCTGGTTGCGGGATTTAGACCGCGCCCTGGTGCGCTTTCTCGCCAGTGAAGCCCCGGACGCCCCCACACTGCTGCTACTGGCGGCAGCACTTGCCAGCCACCAGCTAGGCCGCGGCCACGTATGCCTGGATATTAACGCCACGCTCAACGCGCCGGATTTCGCCCTTTCGCTACCGCCCGAAGGGGACGACCTCACCGACCCGCCGCCGCTGCCCAGCGACGTGCTGGCAACACTTACGCTCAGCGAATGGCAAGCCGCCCTGCACCACCCGCTGCTGACAAGCGAAGGCCCCGGCAACACGCCGCTGGTCGTAGTGACCACTCACTCAGCCAGCAGCACCCCCAGCACGCGGCTCTACCTGCGCCGCTACTGGCAGTACGAGCAAAGCCTGCACCAACACATCGCCGCACGCTTGGAAGAGGCGAATGACGCCAGCGCCTCGGGGTTACTCCCCCAAGCCCTGAACATACTGTTCAAGCAACGCAACGGCCTAGACTGGCAAAAAACCGCCTGCGCCCTGGCCGCCCGCAGCCGTTTCGGCATTATTACCGGCGGCCCCGGCACCGGCAAAACCACTACCGTGGTACGCCTGCTCGCCCTGCTGCAAACCCTGCAACTGGCCCAGCACCCCAGCCAGCCGCTACGCATTCGCCTAGCCGCCCCCACAGGCAAAGCTGCCGCCCGCTTAAATGAATCCATCGCCGGGCAGGTGAATGCGTTACCGCTCGCTGAGTTGGCAAAACTATTCAGTGAATACTCACCTGCGGCGGCAGCCAGCGAGATCACGATTCCCACGGAAGTGACCACCCTCCACCGCCTGCTCGGCGCACGCCCCGACACCCGCCACTTCCGCCACAGCGCCGCCAACCCGCTGGCGCTGGATGTGCTGGTGATCGACGAAGCCTCGATGGTGGATATCGAAATGATGGCCGCGACCCTCAGCGCCCTGCCCGCCCACGCCCAGTGCATTCTGCTGGGGGATAAAGACCAGCTCGCCTCGGTAGAGGCAGGCTCGGTACTGGGCGACCTATGCCACCGCGCGGAAGCCGCCTACTACACCCCGGCCACCGCCGAATGGCTGGCCCAGGCCACCGGCCAGCCGCTGCCTGAGGATTTCATCGACCCCGCAGGCCAACCGCTCGACCAAGCCATTACCATGCTGCGGGTAAGCCACCGCTTCAATGAACACAGCGGCATCGGCCAACTTGCCAAAGCCATTAACCAGCCGGGCCATGCGCAAAGCGAACGGGAAAAACAGCAGGCGGTAAGCGCCGTGCTGCGCCACGGCTACCCGGATATTCACCATTTGGTGATGAGTGACGACGCCGCGCTGGATAAGCTGGTGATTCACGGCAGCCCCAACGGCTTTGCAGGCAACGGCGAAGGCCGCACCGACCGCGAAGGCCAGCCCATCGCCCCGCCCACTGGCTACCGCCACTACCTCAACGTGCTGCAAGCCCAGCGCCCTCCGAGGGAGTCGTTCGAGGAAAACCAAACCGCTTTTGACGCCTGGGCCAGCGAGGTGCTCAGCGCCTACAGCCACTTCCAACTGCTGTGCGCGTTGCGCAAAGGCCCCTGGGGAGTAGAAGGGTTAAACCAGCGCATCGCCAGCACGCTGCGTAGCGAAAAGCTGCTGTACGGCAGCGACTACACGCTAGAGAAAGGCTGGTATGAAGGCCGCCCGGTACTGGTCACCCAAAACGACTACGGCCTGAAACTAATGAACGGCGATATCGGCATTACCCTGGCCGTGCCCGACCCGCGCAATCCGCAGCAGAAGCTATTAAGAGTCGCCTTTCCTTCATCAAGTGCCGCCAGCGACACCGAAAAGCCCATCCGCTGGGTGCTGCCTTCCCGCCTGCACGCGGTAGAAACCGTGTTTGCGATGACGGTGCACAAATCCCAAGGCTCGGAGTTCTTGCACACCGCCCTACTGCTACCGCCCACCCTAAACCCCATCCTGACCCGCGAGCTGGTGTACACCGGCATCACCCGCGCCCGCGAATGGCTCACGGTGGTGGAAGCCAAACGCGGGGTGTTGAATGAGGCGGTGGTGAGGGAGGTGGTTAGGGTTAGTGGGGTTGGGGGTTAATTGAAACCGACATCACTAGTTATAGTAGTGTCGGGTTTCGGCCCTGAATTCAAACATTAAGCGCAGCACCCGCGGTTTCCAGCGCTCCTGAATACTCTCCCAGGAACACTTGTGCCGGTGTCCGATACCCCAAGCGTTTTCTGGGGCGATTATTCAGCTTGGCAACGACTCGCCTCAGTGCTGAGTCGCTCACCTTTCGGAAGTCCGTCCCTTTCGGGAAATATTGGCGAATCAGTCCGTTGGTGTTTTCATTGGTGCCACGCTGGCATGAGCGGTACGGGTCGCAAAAATAGGTCTTGGCCCAGACGGCCTTGGCAACCTGTCGGTGCTCGGCGAATTCCGAACCGTTATCCAAGGTGATGGTCTGCACTGCACCTCGG
>NZ_JAWJBT010000013.1:0-129505 GCF_046536035.1 Halomonas sp. SIMBA_159 | reverse complement strand
ACGGGGACGGCTCATGGATCCTCCTAGATACCTTTAGTATAAGGCCTGGAGGTGTCTACGAAACCCAGGGCGATTCAAAGCTCCCTGTTGCCAAAGCGCTTCACTTCCACAATTCCGACATCACCACGATCAGTCAGAAACATTAAATCAGGGTATTTTTGATGCCCCATTAAGTCTTGAACACGGCCCTGCCTAACTAAATGAATACTGTCTACAAACAGGCCTATCCTCTCAAGACACAGCAACTCATGGTTCCTGAAGATCACATCCTCTAAATGTGATTCAAGAAGCCTTAACTCCCCCAGCCGTTTTCGCTTCAACTTTTGATCAGAGCCATTAGTGCTGGTTTTCACCATGCCATCAATCACGCTAGTTCACTCCTTGATTTCCCTAGAGTGGCCGCAGCACTCACCTGCTGGTCTTGCCAAGCCCCATATGTTTGGCCAGTGCCTTCCAATTTCCAATGTATTCGTCCATTGGCACTTCGACCTGACACCACTGCAGCAGCGGCACTCGGGCTAGTAAAGGCGTAATCGCTGGCGAAACGTCTCACCTTGGTCTCGTCCTCAACCAGCACTCCTTCATCACATAGCTGCTGATAGAGGCTTTGGTAACCACCATCAACACCTGTCCATGTACCTCTCGCGATAGAACCTTCCAGCACGTAAAACTCACCGTCCAGTTCTTGCCCGTAAGCTTTAATACCGTAACGAGGTACTTCTGCTACAAACTTTGGAGAGGCCGCTGGCGACGGTTTTAATATCGACGGTGGGTGAGATGGCATAGGCCGACCTCGCAAAAAATCCAGCCCAAGTACCGGCAGTACGGTACGGATCTGCTCAACAAAAAACGCCATATCTGCACGGTCGGATTCTGGCAGGTTGATGTATTCGTGCGCGGTGCCGTTGACCAGCTTGCAGCGCCCTAGCTCGCCTGCTGACTGGATCAGCAGGCTTTCCAGATATTTGACGTGGGCTTTGGTGAGGTTTTGATCCTTGCTGGTCACTAAACAGACTTTCTCCCAGAAGTCCTTCCCGCCTTTATCTTCTGGCCGGTTGTGCTGTTTTAGGCGAGTAGCCACATCATCACTTTCGCCGATATACACCTGTGGGCGTGGGCTGCCTTCCAGGTCAGGCCCCACCAGAAAATAGATACCGGTGCGGCCGCACTCGGGTCGCTGCACTAGCTCTGTCAGCTTGGTGCGTGGGCCGGTGAGCACGTGGCCGGTCCAGTTCATAATCTCAGCGGTAAGCAAGCCGTTGGGCGTGCCATCCACTAGAAATAGCCGGATGCTTCGTCCCTGTGTCATTAATCACATACCTGTCAAAAAGAAATATATTCATAAGCAGTTGATTTAAATGAGCCATAACCCATTTTTGCTTATAAAAGGGCACTGCTTATCAAATACCCGTCAAATAAAAAAAGCAGAGCGATACCAATACATGACGATTATCGCGATGATCAACTAATGAGTGATCAATGTTGCGTCTTGGCCTGCTGATTATCGTCGGGGGTTGTGACGTCAGGATTGGACGGTGCGTCTTCACCGATTAAAACGGGCTTGCCATCCTGCCAAAACACCGCGTATTGGCCCAGGCGGCGCTTGCGCTCTAAGGTTTCGGCCACGGCGGTGCGAAGGCTGTTAAGCATTTCCTGAGTATCGGGTGGAAGTTGTGTCATACAACCTCCATCTGAGAGGCCTCACCAGTCAACACCGAATCCTCTGGTGGCTGCCAGCCGCGCACGTCGATCTTGCCGGTGACGGCGGCAGAGATTAGGGCTGAGCGGCGCTCTTGGAGTAATTCCACTTGTTGCAATGATTGTGCAATAACAGAGTCATATTTTGAACTCTCTGAATTACATATATGGATAATGCGCTTCTGCTCAGCAAGTGGCGGAAGAGGGACCTTAACACCGAGAAATTCCCCATGATTTAAATCAGGAATAGTTGTCGTACCTGCCAGCATGCGCAAGTGACCCTTTAACTCTTTAACGCACAACATGTACACAAGGAAATCTCTGTCAATGCGAGATCGACTGTAGTCAATCTTGAAAAAATTGTTATGAAATGCTCCAGACACCTTGGTAATTACCTCTCCTGTTGCTCCAGTTCGCGCTAGGAGAACATCTTCTTCATTACAAACCACTCTTTTTGACGGAGCATCTATATATTCTGAACCTTCTTGCAGATAGCCTGAGTTAATCAGCTTTATGGTTATATACCTTACCCGGCCATTTCCAGGTGCATGAAACCGTTCACTTTGAGGAATTTGAAGGCCCTGAGATAAATGAGTGAAACGGCGAAACTGCAATACCTCCCAATGCTCAGGCACTTCCCCGAGCCACTCCACCCCGGAGTCTTTCATCGGCACATCGGGGTTGAGTCCTTTGGTAACGGCATGGGAAATCACCGCCTGGCGCTTTTCCTTGAGCAGTGCGATCAGGCGCTGCTGCTCTTCCACCAAGGCGTCGATGCGGGCGGTTTCGTGGTCGAGGAATGCTTGAATTTCAATTTGCTCCTTGTAAGGAGGCCAAGCAATCGTGAAGTTCCTGACAAAGTCATCTGGTACGCGCTTTTGACCACCAGCACCGTACATCGATGACTCACCAAGGACTCGAAAAGGTTCGGACGAGACGACACGATATAAATATTCACTTGTTGTCCAACTGGCCTTCGGACGCAGCACGATGAGTTCTGTAGTGCCAAAGCCAACGCGATTCTCGAGACCACGCATTACGGCCCCTTTCCCATTTTCAAAGCAGGGGGTGATTTTCGCTATTGTGACATCGCCCTCCCGAACATAGGTATACCCAGCCAAAACCTCACCTATTGGTCGAGTCTGAACAAGTGACAACGATCCATCTTCCCCTACAGCCTCCATAGGTATGAAGCTCACTGATCTCTCTGCAGGCAGTGTCCGCACCTCCGTTTTGGAAGGGTTGAGCTCGGCAACGTACCTCAGTCGTTTAACCTCCCAATGCGCTGGCACCTCCCCAAGCCACTCAACGCCGGAGTCCTTGTATTCGGGATACCGCGGAAAATTACTCGGGCTATCCCTGCCCTCGCCCTTCGGGCCAGTCGCTTCGCGCCTGTTCAAATTTGCTCCAGACAAATTTGTCATGCCGATAGCTCCTCGATCATCTGCTTGATCTTGTCAGTGCAGGCTTTGAGGTCGGCGTCTATCTCTTCCAGTGGGCGCGGTGGCGTGAACTGGTAGAAATGGCGGTTGAAAGGAATCTCGAAGCCGACAATGCCGATGCGGCCATCCAGCTCATCGCGCTTGTTGTCGTCGATCCAGGCATCCGGTACGTAGGGTTTTACTTCCCGATCAAAGTAGTCATATACCGATTCACCATAGGGCACGTTTTCGTTATCGCGCAGGCTGGTGTCTGGCTCGGGGTTGCCTTGCTTGTCCAGGCAGATATCGGCGTCCGGGTCACGCTCAGAAAGCGCATTGAGAATGGCCTTCTGTACGGGGGCGCCCACTTTTAAGTCTTCAGCCTTGAGCGCGGCATTCAGCACTTTGGTAAACGCTTTGCGATTGGTGTAGCGATGCTCACCTAATTGCTCGCAGGCAGCTTTGAGCGCGGCTTGCTCGGCGTCATCCAGTTTTTGAATGGCTTTTTCGTCATCGAGTTTGGCCAGGCGTTCTGCGCTGGCTTCAAAATTCAAGCGCAGCGGCCGCTCGACGGTAATGCGACGATAGCCAAAGGCTTCTACGGGGAAGAGCTTGCTTTCGTCGTTTTCCTCATAAGCGCCATACAAGCGGACGATATCGTCAATATCGCGGTCAGTAATATATTGGCGTTTGCTGCCTAGCGACTTGCGCATTTTGCTAGCCCGGCCAGTGGCGTTAACCAGCTGTACTTTGCCTTTGCGCTCAGCGGGCTTGTTGTTGGAAAGCACCCATATATAGGTGGCGATGCCGGTGTTGTAGAACATATCCGTGGGCAGGCCGATGATGGCTTCCACCATGTCATGTTGCAGCAGGTAGCGGCGAATTTCAGATTCCCCACTGCCCGCCCCACCGGTAAACAGCGGCGAGCCGTTGAGGATGATCCCTATGCGCGAGCCGCCGTCCTGCCGGGAGCGCATTTTGGCTACCAGATGCATCAAAAACAGCAGTGAACCATCGGAGACACGCGGTAGGCCAGGTCCAAAGCGGCCATCGTAGCCACGGTGCTTGTGCTCGTCGGTGACCTGCTTCTGCACCTTCTTCCACTCCACGCCAAACGGCGGGTTAGAGAGCATGTAGTCAAAGTGCTCACCTGCTAGCTGGTCATCCGAGAGCGTGTTGCCGAGCTTGATCTGCTCGACTTCCTGTCCCTTGACCAGCATATCGCCCTTGCAGATGGCGTAAGACTCGGGGTTGAGCTCCTGCCCGTGCAACGAGACGGTGACATTCTTGCTGACCTGCTGAATATACTCGTCGCTTTCAGAAAGAAAGCCGCCAGTGCCCGCCGTTGGGTCATACACAGTGACGATGCTATTAGGCTTGAGTTTGGATTCCTGCCCAGTGAGCACTAGCGAGGTAGTCAGATGAACGATATCGCGAGGCGTAAAGTGCTCACCAGCGGTTTCATTGGAGCTTTCGGCAAACTTGCGAATCAGTTCTTCAAAAATGCCACCCATGCCATGGTTGCTAACCCGCGCTGGGCTTAGATCAATCGCCGCGAACTGCTGCACCACCTTATAGAGCAGGTTATTGGCGCTGAGCTGCTGAACAAAACTTTCAAACTCAAAGTGCTCGAAAATCTCCCGCGCGCTCTGGCTGAACGACTGCACGTAGCTCATCAGGTCGTCGCTAGTCTGGGTGTCAGACAGGCTGATCAGGCTAAAGGGTGACGCATTGAAAAACGGCTGGTTGGCTGCGCGAAGCAACAGCTTCTCACGCACTGCCTCAGGCTTGTTCTGATGGTCTTCAGCGGCTTTCAGCACATCGACCTTGGTAGTCTCTAAGACGCACTCCAGGCGGCGCAGCAGCGTAAACGGCAGAATGATGCGGCCATACTGGGACTGCTTGAAATCGCCGCGTAGAAGATCAGCGACCGACCAAATAAAAGCAGCAAGCTGAGAGTGACTTTCCGTGTTCACGGATGCTTCCCCATATTCAGTAAAAATTGATGAACACTATCATACACACCTCGGTTCGCAGCTGAGTACCTTATGGCATCGCCGCTTAGACAAAGAGTGCATTTATCGAGCGTTCGACGGTGCGGCTACACATCACCGTATAATTTGCCTAGCCGCGCCAGTACGATCCGACACAACTTAATGATGCCGCGCACTCAGCTGGGTTCGAATCCAGCAGTCAAGCTCCTCTTCGTCCCATGCTACTGCCCTCCCCCCAAGTTTGGCCTGCCTGGGGAATGAAGGGTCGTAATTGGGAGAGTTCTTATCTAATTTATTGTAAATGGTTGATCTGGATAGCCCAGTGCGCCTAATGACCTCTGGCAGCCTGAGCATAGACTTGTGCTGATACCTTACCTCGCCACATGCAGAAAGGTGCGACTCAGCGTTAAAGCTTTTCAAGCAATTGATTTGGTTATGCATTGCGTATCCTCACAACAACAAATGAACGGGTATCGTCTGATGACTTCACCAGATGTTGACCGCTGCTATGTTCGCGCTGAGAGAATTATGTGGATACAGTAAGACCTAAACTGAAAACGATTTTAGGTTGCGGCATTGACTTTTTAAAAAAATTAGCGATCAAGGAAGGATGTGAGATGAGTATGATTGAAATTGAAGAACAGCAGTATCTTCAAATAGTTAATGATTCTAAAGCCTTGAATGAGCTTTTGTCAGAGCTAGATATCATTTGCACTGAATTAGGTACAGAGCTTCTTCATGAGCAACCTGTAGATGAAATGGATGCTATTGATCATGAAAAGCAATGGCATGAAGCTCTAACTCAGGTGGTGGCAGGAGAACCAAACCCATTTGACGATTGGAAAGTATCAATAAGGCTTGTACAGACTACAGACAAAAAAAAGCTTCAAGAAAACATTGACAACCACTTAAAAATAGCACTTCGACAAATAGCATTAGTATCACACTTCAACCAACACATAATTCCTCAAGTACGGAAAAATATTCATGAGGATGTTCGGCGACACCGTATGCTGTTAAACGCGCACTCCTCTATAGGAAAAGCTGCTGCCTATGCGCATCAACATGCCACTGCCTGGAGGATGCTAAAAGACTATCGTGATAACTCAGTTGAGACTCGCTCTAAAAAAGCTGCAAAAGCCAACACAGAGATAAAAGAAGAAAAAGACGCATTACTAAGAGCACTAACAAAGTGGGCGTTGGTAAAAAAACGCCCTATTGGAGGTTGGAAAGATTTACAGTCTGCTGCTTTGGATATTGCCATCTCGATACATCCACTGATGATTGAATATGGCATTAAAACCACTAAAGATGAATTAAAATTATCTGAAAATTTAGAAAAAATCATCTTCAAAGAAGACAGCTTAAGAAGCCTCTACAATAAAAATGCTAAAGAAGAGCTAAAAAAACCTTACAAAATCAGGGAGATCCCCTTTTCAGCAAAAATTGAGATACGTAAAGATATTTAAAGAAGATCACAGTACTGTGACAAGCTCTCTTAATTTAAGAGAGCTCTATAACAGATATTAAAAATTTAAACATTTCAAGCTTTGAAAAACAGGCAGTCTTATAAAGTACAAAAATTTACAATGGGCTTGGAATAATCAACCTCTGGACCCGTCAAAGCAATGCACACCATTTCCTAAGTTTTTAGAATATGCCTTACATAAATAGCTAGCCGCTCCAAACACCTGTCCAAAAGTCATTTGATCTTCCTGTTGAAAAAACCATACAGCCATCTCGTTAGTTATAGGTTTTCGTGGTAATTGCACAAGCCCTTCCATACATTCATGAGGCTGGTTGATCGCCAGCGCCCATGACCTGACGATGCGATGAAAAATATTTTCATATACATACCGACCGCATGGAGACTTACCAACAAAACCGATACTGTTGTATGCATCACCATTTAACAATAATAAGAGGTGGTAATGTGGATTGATACTTGTATCTTGTTCACAACACCACACAACCCGCAATCTATGCGGATACTTTGTGTTGGCTCTGTCTAGCTCGCGCCTTAAAAAAATCTGAAATTCGCTCAAAGTAGAGTTTTTCTGCCCTACTGCGCTAGAATTCATACTAATTGGAAAACGAAGATCAATACGAATTGCCAAAATACGTTTGCAGTCCTGGCGGGCATTTCTCATCACATCCAATAATTTCGCTAGGTAATTTTCTATCAGCGGTCCTTTCTGTGTTTGAACCGACATGTACTGATAATAGTTTTCCCACCACAGCTTTAGAGCAGGATTATCGGGATGGCGTTTACGTCGATGTTGACCAACGTTGTATATAGCGGCATTCATAACAAATCTCCTACTTCATTCAAAGGATTGCGTATGGCTAGATAGCCATGTCTATGTTTGCAGAGGGGTTTGATAATTAAATAGCTAGTCTGAGCCCGTCTCTAATTGCACCTATCCCACTCCCTCTAATAACAATGATTCCTTTAAAGCACAAACATTAAATAAGTAAATGGCTTGAATATACCTCTATCGATTAGGCATAAGTTCGTCGGCTTTAACGCCTCCTTCCATAAGCAATATCACCATACTTTAAAAAGGCATATTAATATTACCGTCATTAACCCAGCCTTTAACCAACCAATTACTTAGCTCTTAAAGCCCACAGCTGTCAGGATTCTCTATAGACTTACTGAATATAAAACTCCATTTTTAAGTAAAAAATAAATTCATTTAACATGGGTTAATTTTACAAACATTCCTCTTTATTTTTCAAATAATCACGATGGTCAGTATTATCCATCCATTCGCACTCAACTCCTTAAGATAATACAACCTACCAATTCAAACAACCAAGTTTCTTTGCAAAAAATCCAACATGAATAACTCTAATGATCACTAAAAGTTCATTAATAAATAAAAAGATTCATTAACGTCTTATAAAGTCCAACACCCTATTAAATTTGCATGAAAAAATATCAAACCCCACTTTTTCAACGACTGTTAAGCTTAGGCATAGAAAAACAGCAACCTGTGTGTTGCTGTTTTGGCATTCATTAAATCGAGCTTTGGGAGTAACGCATGAGCAATCAAACTACCTATCCATCCCCCTTCTGCTACGGAACTAGACAAGAGCTATCAAATGGCTACCAACACCCCACTATTTCTGGCCGCAATATCCCTCCATATCTATCGCCACAGCTTCAGTCCAGCAGCGGCCGAACAGCCAAAATATCTAAAGTTAACCTAGTTAGGGGGATTATTAGCACATATTATCGGCACGTCGTGACTCCTGATGGAGCTCATTTCCTAATACCCATTGATGGTGGCCCTGTTTTGATACCTGAGACTGAAATCGTTGCACCTGTCATCAAAAAAATCGTGGCAAATTACAGTCAGCGTGATGTCACTGACCGAAGCATAATGGATGCATTGGATGTAATTCTCAAAGAACCAACCAGTCCGCAGATTATCGGTAACGGACGTACTTGGCTTGGTCAAAACCTGGAGCGCTATATTGAAATAAATGACACGGTGATGATGTTTCCAACTGGGCAGGAACTCATGACTCAGCCCCAGAACCTCTGTCCATATTGGCATCCCTACAATAGTCGATCTTTCCAAGCTCCCCCGATGCAGGGAGACATCCAGGGCTTAAAAGCAATCGAGTCCTATATCACTTTACCAAAGGATAGAGAGTTTTTGATCTATACCTATTTAGTTCTGTGCTTGATGCCAGATAAACAACAGCTAGCATTAGAGATAACCGGAGAACGCAGCAGCGATGCATCAAAATTACAGCAACTCATTAAAAATTTAGTCGATCCAGTTCGTAAGGAAACAGCCATTCGTGACATCCCTAAAACCGTCAAAGAAATTGATAGATGTGCTTGGCGACATCATGCCATCAGTTTAGAAGACATCGAAGACAACCTTAGCCCTGTGGTACAGCGCCGGCTTTTTGAATACCTACGTAAAACACCTCTTAATTGGAAGCCAGTAGGCTGCCATGAGAGCACTTCCACACTCATGGTTTCACGCACCTGTATTTTAAGCAGTTCTGAACCCGTCATCACATATGATGCTTTATCTGACGTGACATTGAGTTTGGAAATGCCCCCTCTTTCTTATACTCAACAAGTTAGTCCATCTTTTTCAACACCTAAGCAGCAGAGAATTACAGGCAGGCTCCGAGCACCCATATTTAATGCATTGCTTACATTACTTGGCAAGGTGCATGCAAAGGCATGGCAGCTAAGAATAGAACGTGAAGTACCTGCAAAATGGCGAGATTTCTGTCGAATTGGCGTTATTGTCTCTATAGCACTGACCAAAAGCGACACTCTTTTTTGGTTTCAGTACGACGCGTACCGGAAAGAAAGACTTTGTGAAATTACAGAGGAAGAGCCGGTTGCCCAAGCAATCATTGATTACATTAGCAAAAATGACATTAATGAACCTATCGAAAAACCCGTAAAAGCTTGGTTTGCCACTTTGGCAGAACATCAGCCTATATGGGCCAGTGAGAGCAAATGGCCTCGTGAACCACGTGGCCTAGGTTCTGCATTGAAGCGCATTGCTCCCCTGTTAGAAGCGCAGAGAATTACTTGTTATAGTAACGGAAAACGTGGCTCTTATAGGCATTGGGTAATCGGCCCTAAGCCTACAAGCATCCTAGACAACCTGGATGCTATTCAAGATTTGCTATAATGCTCGCCTGCCCTATACGCGAGTGGAGAAAACTTCGCCAAGCGCTGAGGCTTGCTCTTGGCGAGGTGAGGCATAGATTTTACCCTAATGCTTGAGCAAGTGGAGATACCCCTGGTTAAGATGATAAGACTCCCTTGCAAGAAACAGCATACCACCCACTTTTCTTGGCGGCATCAATCACCGGGTACCTCGCCAAGTCTGATGCAATGGTCGACTGGCCCCATATCGCCCCCCCCTACCTGAAAGAGCGTTCCCAAATCGTTGCGATAGGCACGCCTTGTAAATCTGAGCCGCGCTAACATGAGGAAAAAATAGCCTACGGCGCTCCATCAGTTGCTAGCCGATCAGTGCACGGCGGCAGATGTCGCGATAAACCTACGCACTAAGGCGCTGGGTAGCTTGATAGCGGCTCATGGTCATGCAAGCAGCGTCTGGCAAGCGACTGCTAACTCATATTAGGGAGGCCTTAGTGAAGCTTTAGGAGTACACAAACAAGGAGAGGGGGTGCTCTCAATCTTCGAGTCCAACGAACGTAAGAAGAAAGCGAAAGGAATGACGATTTTATGTAGCTCCTGCAAGCGCATGTGGTGTACGGAACGGGAACAGTTTGATCGCCATTAATGACCAGATTCGTAGCTCATTAGAACGTTGGGGTCAGCAGGATCAGACACACAAGTATCGACGAAAAGGCAAAAAGTAAAGCCTTCACGCACTCAACGATATGACGTTACTTCGCTCCGGTTTGAATGATGTGACGACGTCCGCAGTCGACATACTCGTTTATTTCATGCGTAACCGTCACTTTTGTATAGATTTAAGTTTTCAACGTCGTGACGTCGTAGCCAGTGAGCCCTAGCTTCATTGGCTTAATTAACTTATCTGACCTGCAGTAATTCATTCCACTGCGTCGTATACCTTGGTGTACGCCGCTCACTACGCAACGACCAGGCGTTTCCTTTTCGTGGCAGGCCCAGCTGTACCGTCCACTTGCCCAGCTCTCGGTTGAGTTTATCCATCGTCGCCATCAATCGTTCGCTACGTTTGGCTTCTTCGTCAGTCTGAGGGGATTCAGTGAGGGTAAGCTGTCGGTTAGCTTTAGGCGATAGATCAAGCAGCATGAGACCCACTTTGTGGTAGGCGTACCCTTTTCGCCAGAGACGACGCAAACCTTGTACCGCAGCGGAGATGATCTCACGACTATCATCAGTGGGCCGTTCCAGAGAAATGACGACACGTTGACGATATTGAGGTAAATCCGTGCGAAACGAGTTTGTGCGGATAAACACCATGACGGCGCTGGTGACGCTTTGCTGCTTACGAAGTTTTTCGCCCGCCCTGGCAGCATGATACCGTAGCGGCTCCCTTAACTGATGGGGATCGTTGGTAAGCCGCCCAAACGAACGAGACACCATGATCTGTTGTTTAGGCTGGCTCATGTCATCTAGCTGAATGGAGGGTTGCCCCCGCAACTCCCAGACAATGCGCTCCTGCACCACACTAAAGTGCCGACGGATATGTTTCGGGTCTGCCTCTCGCAGGTCCCAGGCAGTCTCAATGCCCATGACGCGTAATCGCTCGCCGGTGCGGCGTGCAACGCCCCATAGTTCGGTGACAGGCAACTGCTTCAGCAACGCTTTAGTAGACGCGCTTTCTGCAAGCAACGTGCATACACCTTGGTCTCTATATGCAGGGTGTTTTTTAGCGGCATGATTGGCGACCTTGGCCAACACCCGTGTCGGCGCAAACCCCACTGACACGGGAATACCTGTCCACTGCTTCACGGTATCCCGCAACGCTTGGCCTCGATGTTTCAAGGTATCTACCTCAAATCCCTGAAACCCGACAAAGCTTTCGTCGATGGAGTACACCTCTACATGGGGTGAAAACTCCCCCAGCACCTCGGTTACCCGTTGGGACATATCACCATACAACGCATAGTTGCTGGATAGCAGGACGGCTTGGCGGCGCACTTCGGGTGTTAACAGATGCATGGCAGCCCCCATTTCAACACCCAGCGCTTTTAATTCGTTAGAGCGAGCGACGACGCAACCATCATTATTAGATAGTACCCCCTACAGGACGACCTTCCAGTGATGGGTTGAAGACCCGTTCGCAGGAGACGTAGAAGTTATTGCAGTCGATCAGAGCCATCATTGCAGCGTTGCCCCTGGAAAGCTGTGAAGCACATGAGTCACTACGCCCCAGACGTGCGACTCACGACCATCTAGGGGAATGGGAGGGTAAGCAGGATTACTTGCCCGGAGATAAGTCCGCTGCCCTACTCGCTCAAGGCGCTTTACTGTGAGCTCGCCATCAACACAAATGACGATAATGCGCCCTGGTAAGGCTTCGAGGCTGCGATCCACCACCAGCAAATCCCCATGATGAATTCCATCACCAATCATGGAGTCTCCTTCAGAACGTACGAAATACGTTGCAGCAGGCCGTTTCACCACATAGCGGTGAAGATCAAGATCGGTATCTAAGTGGTCATCTGCGGGCGATGGAAAACCTGCGCGCACGGCACAAGTATAGAGCGGTAAGGGCTGCGACACTGTCAAAGCGCCTGCTTGTCCTAGTAATGTCACTGATAACGTCATGGGCACCTCCATTGATAACTGTATATAAAAACAGTATCTGTAAAGTGCTCAATTAACGCAATACCGCATCGGCGTATCCCAACTAATTTCAGACCTATATCACTCCCATGCATCCACCCCACTGGAACCTTTTTCCCCTGCATAGGAGCTTCAATATGTCCCCCCCCTGTAAGCGTTGTGCATCAACACGCATGCTGAACCTGGATACAGCCCAACGCGTAAGCGTGGTGGGCAGCACCTTGATCGGCGGTGCTATTGGCGCATGGCGCGCAACCGCCGTCACCGGTCCACTGCCATTGGCGGTGACTCGCTTTCCGCTGGCAAAACTGCCTGCCGCCATGATGGGTGCCATGGCCGGTGGTCAAACCGGCTTGCGCATCGCCACCACATTGTTTGAACAGTGGCTGCCAGTTGGCAGCGGGACACCGTGGTTATGCTTATCTTGCGGCTGCACCTACCGCGACACCTACCCGCCTTTAGCACCTAACGCTTAACCCATCGTTGTTCGCCCTGTGTGGGGCGGATGATCCGCTTACTCACTTTCTCGCGCTGGCCTTTGGTCGGCGCTTTTTTTATGTCTGGAGAATGACTCATGGCACATCTCGTTGAACACATGGCTTACGTTGGCGATACCCCTTGGCATGGCCTGGGGCAGCAACTGTCTCGTCATCAACCGCTGGAGGTCTGGCAGCAACAGGCCGGTATGAACTGGCATATCGAAGAAGCGCCGGTGCGCTTTATTGCCGAAGGGGCTAGCCACCTGGGCAGCATTCACTCGTTCCCTGAGCAGAAAGTGCTCTACCGCTCGGATACCAAAGCACCGCTGTCGGTGGTGTCACAGCGCTATAAGGTGGTGCAGCCTGAAGAGATCCTGGAGTTTTACCGTGACCTGACCGAGTACGCCGGGTATGAGCTGGAGACAGCAGGCGTGCTGAAAGGCGGACGTAAGTTCTGGGCGTTAGCACGTAGCGGCTTAAGCACGTCGCTCAAAGGTCAGGATGAGGTCAACGATTATCTGTTGTTAGCCACGTCGTGTGACGGCACTCTCGCCACCATGGCCACGCCGACCACGGTGCGGGTGGTGTGCAATAACACGCTGCAAATTGCCGTCGATGGCACGTCGCAAGCGGTGAAGGTACCCCATCGTTCAGAGTTTGATCCCCGCGCCGTCAAACGCCAACTGGGCATTTCGGTGTCGCAATGGAATGACTTCATGTACCGCATGAAAGCCTTAGCCGAGCGGAAAATTGATCACCGTGAAGCGCAACACTACTTCCAAGCGGTGATGTGCGGCGTGGAGACGCCGTTAGACGATCCTTCCAAACTGCCCAACTACCGAGCGCTCAACAAGGTACAGAAGCTCTACCAGGGCGAAGGGCGTGGCGCTCACTTGGTGACCGCGAAGGATACGGCCTGGGGCTTGCTCAATGCCGTGACCGAATACGTCGATCATGAAAAGCGCGCACGCAGTAACGATACCCGCATGGACTCTGCCTGGTTCGGCCAAGGCGCACAGCTGAAGCAGGAAGCACTCAACGCGGCGCTGGCCTTGGTCAGCTAACCATTAACGGCGTAGTCACCACGTTACCGCTGACCTACCTCGCTACCCTCACCCCATAGACGCCCAGCCCTTAATCGGCTGGGCGTTTTTTTTGTTTGGAGGCCTATATGGCAACGCTACACCACGATCTCGACTTAGCCCTTACCCAGCTCACAGAGCGCCTGCTGACCCAAGACCAAACCCAGGCAACCACCTACGTCATGGCGAAAGGCCAGTTTTACCGCGCGGAGCTTCGGCTCGTGCCGGTATCCCCCGATGAGCTGCCCAGCGATATCTAACCCCATACCGTTTTTAAGGAGAGCCGTCATGGCGAACAAGACACACATGGTCACTCAAGAGGCATCGTCTCTCCAGGCGGTGCCGCCTACTTCTTCTCCATCGACCACTGACAGTACGGCCATTATCCAAGTGATCGAGCGCGCAGCGCTTAACCCTGACGTCGATATCGACAAGATGGAGCGCCTGCTGCAAATGCAGGAGCGGGTGATGGATCGCCAGGCCATGATGGCCTACAGCGCTGCTATGGCTGCGATGCAAACCGAGTTGCCCAGCATTGAAGAGCGTGGGCAAACCAATAACGGCTGCTATGCCACGCTGGAGGATATCGTCGATACCGTGCGGCCCATCCTGCAAAAACACGGCTTCGCAGTGAGCTTCCGTATTCAGACACAGGAGCGCGGCATTCAAGTGACGGGCGTGCTGATGCACAAGGACGGCCATCGGGAAGAGACCAGCATGCTATTGCCTGCGGACATGAGCGGTAACAAGAACGCCGTCCAGGCCTTTGGTTCATCCACCAGCTACGGCAAGCGCTACGTACTGTGCGCATTGCTCAACATCACCACACGCGGGCAAGACGATAATGGCCAGACCAGCACACGCGCAGCTGTAAAGAGGGTTACGGCTTTTCAGGCGGGGCAGATTCAGCGTTTGATCAGTCAATGCCCAGCCACCACGCAAGAGTGGTTCAGCGGCAAATACGGCGCTGCGGTTCAGGTGCCTCAGGCAGATTTCGACAAACTCCGCGCATCCCTCACCAAACGAGCCGTGAAATAGCGGCTCAGCTCGACCACTCATCGCCTACAGGAGGCGTGTATGCAGATACTCACCATGCCACAAGGCTCGCCCGAGTGGCTGGCGGCGCGTCTTGGGCGCGTCACCATGTCAGAGCTCAAGGCACTGCTGGTGAATGGCAAAGGTCCCGGCGGGTTGGGTACCGGAGCCATCACCTATATGCACCAGTTGATCGGCGAGCGCATGACCGGTGAGCTGGCCGAGCCGTTTCAAGGCAACGCCCATACCAAGCGGGGGCAGGAGCTAGAGAGTGTTGCCCGCTCGCTGTATCGCGATATGACCGGCGCACCGAAACCCAAAGAAGTGGGCCTGATTCTCAACCACAACGTGGGCTACTCACCGGATAGCCTGATTGGCAGAAACGGCCTGTTGGAGATCAAGACCAAGCTGCCCAAGTTTCAGATTGAGGTGCTGCTCAACGGAGAGATACCCGATGAACACGTGCCCCAATGCCAGGGTGGGCTCTGGGTCAGTGAACGGGAATGGATCGACTTTGTGAGCTACTGGCCCGGAATGCCGCTGTTTGTGAAACGCGCTTATCGAGACGAGGCGCTGATCCGCACGATTACCGAGCGGGTTGAGGCGTTCCATGAGGAGATGGAGCGGCGCATCAGCCAAGTGATGGCGGCGTGACTTGCCCACTGAACCACAACACTCATTTACTATTAACGACATAGATGCCGGGGCCACCACCCCGGCATCTTTATTTTTTGGAGGTCATCATGCCCCATAGCAAATTCAAAGCCGGTGAAATGGCGGGCACCTATCACGTCACATCACCAGTCACAGAAACCGACATCATCACCATGGCCAAGCGGTTCGCACGCCGCAAGCTCGCCAAAGGCCGCAAGATTTCACAGCCCTCGCAAGCGTTTGAGCACCTGCAGCTCCTGCTTCAGGACTATGAGTACGAGGTGTTCAGCGTGCTGTTCCTCGATAGCCAACACCGTGTCATCTGCTTTGAAGAGCTGTTTCGCGGCACTATTGATTCAGCCAGCGTGTACCCACGAGAGGTACTAAAGGCGGCACTCGCTTACAACGCCGCCGCTGTCATTCTGGTGCATAATCACCCCAGCGGTGACCCTGAGCCTAGTGATGCGGATCGGCGTATTACTGAGCGCCTGAAGGAAGCACTGGGTTTGATGGATATTCGGGTGATTGACCATGTGGTGGTGGGAAGTGATGGGTGTAAGTCGTTTGCGGAGATGGGGTATTTGTAAAGCCCAAATTCATATTATGGAGCTGCCAGAGAGGCAGCTCCAACCGTCAAACTGGCTTTATTTTTTCGTTACTTCAGCAAACGGCCAAGAGCGGAAGCTGAGTGAGCCGTGATATAAAAAATGGTTGTCTTTACATCCTCACAAGCAACAACCAGGCGCTTCACGTACGAAGGGCATATACGTAGGCTTCGACGGTACCTCCCTTTGCAAGCATCACTGTTGTGCGCACACGCTGGTATTCAGCACCCTCGAAATCATCCAGGGCCTGCCAGTGTTCCGGCAAGTTTTCGGACACAAAGACATGGCCTTTGATGGCATCCCCAGCCTCGTCCAACACTAGGCCTGGAAAGCCCATAACGGCACCCCAACCTGCTTCGATGAGGCGCCCCTTGATATGCCCAGTTTCCCACTTCCCTCCGATTTCTTGCATGATGTGTTCGTTGGGTCCGCCCGGGCCGAGCGTTCCGTAGATAAAGATGCGTTCCATAACAAACTCCTAGCAGATGTTGTAAGGGGTCCTGTAATGTCATCAGGGAAAGACTACTACGCGGCCGTCAATGCATGAACTAGCCTGGTCGTTAATTACTAAGCGTAAAGAAAACGACCAAAATTTAAATCAAATAACTGCCAGACGCCGACTTTAAGATATTTCGTCTATACGCCTAAATGGTTTTGCTAACTGAGCTATTGCATCATCTCATGCTCTTGAAAATAATTTTTTATATCACGTGGTATATCAATAAACCAATACAGCTATAAATACTTTAATGACACTGGTTCGAAGAAAACCTCTAGCACTCCAGAGAGCGCTAGGGGCTAATCCGTTACAGGGCTTTCACTAATTCACCGTAATCACCCCCCACACGCAAGACAATGGTCACATCGTTGTCATTACGGTTGCGGAAGAACCAGCCGTGATTGCCGGTGAAAGCAGCTTCAAGCTCACCTTCATCCTCGGGCACGCCACGGCCTTTTTCGTAGCTAATGGAGTTCCTATTGCCATCACCGTGTGTGTCAAAGTTGACAGGGCCACCTTCGGATACCCAGGCAAAGGTCGCCACCGCCCCTTCTTGCATGGTGAGTTTGTACTCCGTGCCTTCTCCTGGCGTCAGGGTAAAGCTCACCTCATCGCTCCACGGAGACGCTTCTTCCGCTTGCGCCGTCTGTGAAGCAGCTTCCTCCGTCGCTAATGCCTCCGCCAGTGCCATGCTGGCATCGGTCATCACCCTGTCAGAATCTTCGAGTGAAGGTGCTACGGGATCACTCGCTGAGGCTGAATTGGCTGTTTGGAGAGCTATCTCTGCCTCGGACGTCGCAGTCTGAGCAACAGCATCGTTTACCGGCGCAGGCTGGCGATCACTGACGATCTCTTGAGATGCCGAGGGTTGAGACGCCTGTTGGGCCATGGCTTGATCGTTGGCCTGGTCAAGCTCGGCTTCCTTAGCCAACTGGGTCTTGATTTCCCCCATCTCAGTCAGCCCCAACAAGCGCCCAGCACCGGTGGGGTCAATGGCATACTCGGCAGGCAGCACGACGGTGATCAGCAAAGCGACAGCAATAACGGCGGCATCAGCGTAGAGCGAAGTAACTTACCCGTTGACGGTAGTTCGGCACGGGTTGGAAGATCAGTGTTATACATTAGGGACTCCCTCAATTAGGCAATGAAATAGCCGGTCAGTTGATAACCCACCAGCATAAAACCAGCACACATCATGGCGACGTTGGCGGTATACGCGTGGCGTAAGAAGCCCGTCGTGCGTCGCCAGAAGCCCATCACAATGAGAATGGCGCTCAATGCCAGTAGCTGGCCGATCTCTACGCCTACGTTGAATGCCAGGAGGTTAGGGACGAGACCATCAGGCGAGATATCGTATTCAATGATCTTGCTCGACAGGCCAAAGCCGTGAAACAGACCGAACACCAGTGTGGCGACCTTGGTGTTGGGCTGAAAGCCGAACCAGCGCTGATACGCCCCGATGTTATCGAGCGCCTTGTAGACAACGGAGAGTCCGATGATGGCGTCAATTAGGTAGCTATTGATGCCGATATTGAAGTACACCCCTAACAGCATCGTCGTCGAGTGACCGATGGCAAAGAGGCTGACGTAAATGGCGATATGCTGCATTCGGTAGAGGAAAAAGATGACCCCTAACAAAAACAGAATATGGTCATACCCCGTCACCATGTGCTTGGCACCGAGATACATAAACGAGATCAAATGAACACCATAGATCTCTTGGATATAGCCCTTGTCACCTTCAGCCACCGCGTGAGCAAGCGCTTCGCAACTGGCTCCCAGTAGCATTAACAGCAGGGTTAGAAAAGCTAAGGCGTGGCGTCGGGCCATCATAGGCAAGCCGAGCACACCCCTTACTTGGGATGGAAACATGCAACCTCCACGGGTCTGTCATTAGTATTGGCCATCGGATAGATGGCCCCAGTCATCACGCGACGACTGGCCGTGGAGGACGCTCTAAGCGATAGACACGACGCTGAGGGGAACCGCGGCGTTCGCCTAGCCGCAGGGCATGACGGACGTTGGGTGCGATGGCAATGCTCGCACCCAACCGGTCTGCTTGTTCGTGGAAGTGACTGCCACTCTCATGGGGGAATTGGTGACCGTCTTCATGCATGTGGCCATGGGTATGCCCATGGCCACTGAGATCACTCGTATGGTCGCTGACTATGCTCGCTGCCCCATGCGCTTGCGCCTCGCCAATGCTGGTAATGACCAAGCTAGGCAAGAACACTAGTAAAAACATCAGATAGCCAAGACGGTGGCGAAGCCGATGGAGCATGGAAAAAACAACCAGAGTGAAAGTGACAATCGAACAATACATACTGCTTTAACGCGAGCATTGGCAGCATGATACCAATAGATTAACATCCCCCCTAGGGGGATAGAAACAATGAAAAGGAAAAGAACATGACACCGCATACCCACCAGTCGCATCCGGATATCATCAAGCGACTCAATCGCGCTCGCGGCCATCTACAAAGCGTGACGCACATGATGGAAGAGGGGCGCCACTGCCTCGACATCGCGCAGCAGCTCCACGCGGTCGAGAAAGCTGTCCAGCAGGCTAAGCGCGTATTGATCCACGACCATATTGAGCACTGTCTGGATGACGCCCTTAGGCCGCTCTCTCCAGAACAGCAACACCATGTCGACGATTTCAAAGCGATTGCGCGTTATCTGTGAGGAGCTAACGTCAATTCAATACTTTGGTCTTCCTCACAGGGCATTATTTCAACGGTGATGTGAACGAGAGAAGAACAATGGGCTTGGATATGGCGTTTGTAAGCCGAGGGCGACTCGGGTTCATGGGCCACGATGGAGACGATAGCGGCATAAATATTGGGGCCAATCGACCACACATGAAGATCAGTAACACAGGCATCGTCATTCTCAATAGCCTGCTTGATAGCGTTTTCCATCGATTGGTGCTGATGATCCAGCAGTACTGTCGATGTCTCTTTAAGCAATTGCCAGGACCAGCGGGTAACCAAGATAGCGCCCACGATGCCCATGGCAGGGTCCATCCATCCCCACCCCGCATACTTACCCGCCAGCAGCGCCACAATCGCAAGCACTGATGTCAGTGCATCTGCCAGTACATGCAGGTAAGCGGCACGACGATTATGGTCATGATCGTGATCGTGCCCATGATGGTGATCATGACCGGCCTCGCCTAATATCCAGGCAGAAATACCATTGACCACCAAACCGATAAACGCGACAAAAATAGCGCCATTGAACGAGATCTCAACAGGTTGAATAAAGCGGCCCACGCTTTCTATCACCATGTACAGGGCGAATACGGCCAGCAGTATCGCCCCAGTAAACCCGCCCAGCGCGTTGACCTTTCCGGTGCCAAACGAGAACCGATCACTTGTAGCCTGCTTCCGGGCATAGGCATACGCGAAGGCGGCAATGCCCAGTGCCACTGCGTGAGAACCCATGTGCAACCCATCGGCCAGCAGCGCCATTGATCCGTATATCACCCCCGCCGTAATTTCCCACACCATCATGGCCAGGGTCAGCCCGACCACAATGAGCGTCCGCGACTCACCGGAGCGTTTATGGTCCTGACCAAACGTATGGTCGTGTTGCCATTGGTCAAGGCGGTGGTGATGCATGAAGGGCGTACCTAAGGAAAGAAGATCATATTCAGCGTATACACTACCGAGCATTGCGACGCCACATATCCCCCCAGGGGGGATAGGTTGATCTTAGTGGAGAATAGATGGGGTCACAACTGGCCATGCGATAGCATCGCACTTTTTGTGCATCTGTTTTTTTAAGCATTTTGAACACTTTCTCATTAATAGCTGTGAACGTGACTTCGTTTTCTTTAGCGATGCCTACTCAATTATCAAATCAAAGATTGACTCATGGGTTTTATTTTATAGACGGACAGTCTATATTGCTTCTTATGAATCATACCTCTCCCATCAAGCGACGTGGCCGCCCTCCTAAGCATCCACATCATCATGTGGATACGCGTGCGGCGTTGATTAGAAGCGGGACCGAAGTGCTGACGGAGCAGGGGTTTGCCAATGCAGGCATCGATGGCATCCTCAAGCGCGTCGGCGTTCCTAAAGGGTCTTTCTATTACTACTTCTCCAGTAAAGAGGCATTTGGTTACGCCGTTTTAGAGCATTACGGCGCCTACTTTGCCAAAAAATTGGATCGTCATTTGCTCAACGACACGCTACCACCGTTGTTGCGTATCAAAGCTTTCGTAGCAGATGCCAAGGAAGGCATGCAGCGTCACGATTTTCAGCGCGGCTGTTTGGTCGGCAACTTGGGTCAAGAAGTGAATGGTCTTCCCGAGGGCTATCGTACATGCCTGCAAGCGATATTGACCGACTGGCAACAACGACTAGCGGTATGTTTACGTGAAGCCCAACGACTGGGTGGCATCATTTCTTCGGCAGATTGCGATCGACTCGCTGAGGCTTTTTGGATTGGTTGGGAAGGTGCTGTCATGCGTGCGCGTCTTGAAGCGCAAACGCGCCCACTCGATACCTTTCTGGATACGTTTTTAGACGGAATATCTCCGTAATTTTTTTATCATTTAATAGACGGACGTCTACAAAAGAGGTGCAACATGTTCAAAGCATTGCTGATCGATAAGGCAGAGGGTAAGCAGCAGGTAGCCATTACCTCGCTGGACGAAGCATCGTTACCTGAAGGCGACGTTACTGTCAGCGTGCATTGCAGTACGCTTAACTACAAAGACGCTTTGGCCATTACAGGCAAAGGGCCGGTGGTGAAGCAGTTTCCTATGGTGCCCGGCATTGATCTATCAGGGGTCGTCGAGCATTCCGCCTCGCCTGACTTCAAGCCAGGGGATACGGTGCTGCTTAACGGCTGGGGCGTAGGCGAAAAGCATTGGGGGGGATTGGCCGAGAAGGCGCGCTTAGACAGCCGCTGGCTCATTCCACAGCCGTCAGCGTTTACGCCTTATCAGTCGATGGCCATTGGCACAGCAGGCTATACAGCAATGCTAGCGGTCATGGCACTGGAAGAGCGCGGCGTTACGCCTGACCAAGGAGAAATTTTGGTCACCGGCGCGAGCGGCGGCGTGGGCAGCTACGCGATTACGCTGCTGGCTCGCTTAGGCTATCGCGTCGTTGCCTCTACGGGGCGTCAAGAGGAAGCACCCTATCTTGTCGAGCTGGGAGCTGAGAGTGTCATAGACCGTCGTGAACTCTCCGAACCCGGACGCCCACTGGCCAAAGAGCGGTGGGCGGGGGCCATTGACTCTGTGGGCAGCCATACCCTTGCCAATGTGCTAGCTTCCACCAAGTATGGCGGCACCGTGGCGTGCTGTGGACTCGCTCAGGGGATGGATTTACCCACCAGCGTTGCCCCCTTCATTTTACGCGGTGTCACGCTCGCGGGTATCGATAGCGTCATGAGACCGTTGGCTCACCGTGTCGAGGCTTGGCGTCGCTTAGGAGAGCTACTGAGTCCTCATCAATTGGAAGCGATTACTCGGCCCATCGACCTAACGCAAGCCATTAGCGTCGCAGAAGACCTGCTTGCAGGTAAGGTCAGGGGAAGAGTGGTCGTCAACATGGCCTGATCTCATAACGTGGGTGGGGGCCGCACGGCGCTTAACTGAGCGATCTGCGGCCACGCCGATCCTAAGAGTGGGAACTTTATTGTTTGTTAAATTGCCTTCTCTATCGGCTTTGAAATAAAGATTGAGTTTGCCTGCTATACATTAACATCTTCCTCGACTCTGTTTCGTCCGCTTTGCTTTGCGCGATAGCTCGCAGCGTCAGCGCGGTTGAGCACATCGTCGATCGTCATATCCTCTGGGCGGAAATGGCTGACCCCGATACTGGCGGTGACTTGCCATTGATGACCCTCCGCTTCGATAAAGCTAGCGGCAATACTGGCACGCAGAGATTCGGCGATGGTGAGCGCCCGTGCGGGCGTACAGCCCGGCAGTAACACGGCAAATTCATCCCCCCCCTGGCGGGCGGCATAGTCACTGCTGCGAATCTCGCTCTGTACGATACGCGCAATCTGTTGAAGCATCTGATCGCCTAACGCATGGCCTCCTTGATCGTTGACTGGCTTGAAACGATCTAAATCAAACAGCATGACGGCGGTCGGTTTGTCTTTGGACTGCCACTGCATCAGCAACTCTTCAAGATGCCTCGTCAGCCCGCGACGATTGAGTAGATGGGTAAGAGGATCATGCTCTGCTTCCCAGCGCTTCTGAGCATAGTCGTGATGGTGTTGAGTGATATCGCGTACCGTACCCACGGTGCCAATAAACTGATCATCGACACGCACAGCCGCTGTTTGCACATCTAACCAGTACATCTCTCCATCGGTATTCAAGAAGCGAAACTGACGCGCAAAATCCGTTTGTTTAACGAGGCTACGTAACCAAGCGGTTCTTACCTCTGGGCGGTCATCGTGATGAATGCGGTCGCTCCAGTCTTGCAGGTTGCGGGGTGTTTCCTCACCTAAGATCTCGTGCAGCGCGTCGTTGATAAAGGTCAGTTGACCCCGAGGGTTCGTCACGAACGTACCTTGAGGCGACGCGGATAAGGTTCCTCTCAGCAAGGCCTCCCTCTCCGCTAAGTCGTGCAAGCTTGCTTGGCGTGCAGCTTCGGTACTGTTAATCACATCTATAACGCGGCGCAGCTCCTTCATCGTGGTGGGGATAGTCAGCACAGCGCGGTGCCCGTCTTGAAGTTCTTGAATCTGCCGAGCGAGATGCGCCAACGGGCGTAAAGCTAACCAAATCACTCCCCACACCAAGGGTAAAATCAGTACGAGTACGCCCCAGACGTAAATAGTAATTTGCTTCATGCCCGCCACCAGCGGGGCTTCGGCTTGGGTTTGCGGCAGATGTACGCCTACGATCCAGTTCGCAGGCCATATTTGCCGATAGGCGACCAGTTGGGATTCGCCAGCCAAAGACCGTCCCACACTCTCGCCTTCCCAACCATCTAACGCCTGCTCCAAGTCGGGTGAAATGGTGTCAGGTAGTGTGACAATGGCTTCTTGCTGATACGGAGCGTAAATACGTTGGCCAGATGCTGTTGTAATCGTCACGTAGCCGCCATCACCTAAGCGGAGCTGATCAAAGCTGTTAAACAGCTGGCTTTGCCTAAGGTCAACCAAGCCACCTAGAAAACCTGTGTAGCGACCCGCGTCATCGTGGAGGGGAACCAGCATCAGGACTAGCGGCGTGTTAGTAATGCGTCCAACCAGGGGGGCGCTGACATAAGGCGTTTTGAACGCATGCATAAACCGAGCGTATTCACGATCAGCAAAGTTGTTACCGCTCCGCCCCCCGTCGGCAGGCCATTCATCCACGACATCGCTGCTTAAATCAAACACCAGCAGCGCTTCAAAGAGAGGCTCCATCGTGTACGCGTGCTGTTCGAGTAGAGCTCCTTGCCTGGGAAGCGACATCCTCTCTGCCAAACGTTCCAGTTCGCTGAAGCGCTCATTCACCTGTCGCGTGATGGAGTGGCTAATGAGCTCTGCCTCGTAGCGCAGATGCTGGTGGTTGGTTTCATTCACCAGGAACTTGCCCGCCTGCCAGCCAAACGCAAGTACGATTAGGCAAAGCAGACCCCAAAGCACCACGGCCCCAACGACCAAGCGTCCACGTAGCGTCGCGAAGGGGATTGTGATCATGCGCAGGAGCGAGTGCTGTACGCGACGTCTTGGAGCAATGGTGTTATTCGATATCGATGTCATGAACGGTACCTAGCAGGCGAAGGTTCCACGCGATCGCGTATCGCCTATCTCTTATAAAGGAGTCTAGCTATCATAACAGTTGAAAAAGTGCTGAATTAGCTGACGTTTCAAAAAATGCTCACGGCAAGCTTGATTCGGCACTGGCCGATGGGGATGGCGCTACATGAACGATTGAGCACTGGAATATCATGACAACAGAGCGAGTAAGGAGCGTAGTAGACCAGACGACTCTGCAGAGTAGAAATGACAGCACGCGCTAAACCATGGATAACTAATTTGATGCGGCGCAAAATGTCGTCTAGATTAATCCATGTTGTGGCATGAAGCCTCTAGACAAGGATGTCACCCCACCATGGAAGGCCTAATTCCTTCTGATTTGTTCCCTTTTATTGGCTCCAGCAGGAGCCTTTTTTCTTGTATTCAAGATCTTGAATAGTGTCGCCACTATTAAATAACCTTATTCCAAAAACAAGAAGCGACGCTGGAGCGCCGCTTCTCTCGATACATTTATTGATTAGCCTTATGCCACTCAAATTTTTTGAAGGGTTCATCAACCGGCGTGTCAGCTAGATGGTTGGTATAGTTGCTCATGACTTTCTGCGCTGTAACAAGTACGACCTCAAGAATGTGACGTCTTGTAAAGCCAGCCGCAAGGAAGGCCTGCACGCCATTTTCATCTACGTTGCCGCGACCACGCACCACGGAAAGCGTAAAATTACGTAGCGCTTCTAAACGCTCTGTGGGAAGCGGAGTCTCGTTTCGCAGCGCCTCAGTGATGGCATCGTCCACATTCATGGATTTCGCAATGCCCGTATGTGCAGGAACGCAGTAGTGACAGGCATGTTCAACATTGATGGTCTGCCAAACCACGGTAATTTCTTCCTTATCAAAACTGCTATCCAGCGCTAGCTGGTGAAGCTTTTGATACCCCTCCAATAGCCCCGGCGCTTCAGCCATGACGGCGTGTAAGCCAGGGATCATGCCGAATACTTGGATCGATGTATCCAATAGCTTTTGGCTGGGTTGTGGGGCGTTCTGCTTATCGTGAAGCGTAAAATCGGTCATGTAACGACTCCTTTACTTAACTCAACAAAAAAGATGTCTTGCCAAAGGCAATAGCATGATTTTGAGTGATCACTCAAAAAAAGACGCAATGGGTAAGGCCTTCATCGAACAAGACTGTAGCTGTACTTGAGCGATTGCTCAAGATAAAATTGAGTGATCGCTCAAATTAATATGCTTACTTTTCCACCCGTTGGACATACTGATGCCTCGCGCTACCCTGCATAACCGACAAGACTCATTGGAACGTGCGCTACAACTTTTTTGGCGCAAAGGGTTTCACGCCACCTCACTCAAAGACCTGGAAAAAGCCCTCGATATGCGTCCAGGCAGTATTTATGCTGCCTTTGGGAGCAAAGATGCCCTTTTTCAGGAGTCACTAGAGCGCTATGCACGAATGGCACTACGTGAGCTTCAGCGCACTCTCAGCGGATATGATTCTCCGCTGTTAGGATTAGCGGCCTACCTTCGTCAACTGGGCAAGCTTTCTGAGCAAGAGCTCTCTTGTCGAGCCTGTTTGCTCGTCAAAAGCGTGCTGGAGCTAGGAGAGCGTGAGCACGCAGCACGTCAGAAGGCAAACGAGTTACTCACAGGCATGGAGAACTGCTTCACTCAGCAATTTACGGCTGCACAACGGCTAGGAGAACTAGACACCCAATACGATCCCGCAAGATTGGGTCGCCGCTTTCAAGCGGATGTCATGGGATTGCGGGCGTTTGCCCAACGCGATGTATGCAGCGCATCAGTGCATGCTTTGGCTGAGGATATGGCGCAGTCGATAGAAGACCTTAGATCATAAGTCCACCTATCTGCGGTGTGAGTACTTGAGAGATCGAAGAATAGATAGCATCAAAACCTCACCCTCTCCGCATGCTCCCTCAACCACTCACGACACTGCGGATAGTCCGGCATCACCCGCCCTAGCTCATGCCAAAACTCGGGGGAGTGGTCGTGGCGGATGAGGTGGCAGAGTTCGTGCATCACCACGTAATCCACCATGCGATTTGGGGCCATCATGATCTGCCAGTTAAACTCCAGCTTGCCCTTGGCGGTGCAGCTGCCCCAGTGTGATTTAAACGTGCGAATGCCGACGCCCATGGGCGATACCCCACAGCGGGGGCAAAGCGCGTTACTTTCTCTTTTATTTTTTGTTCGGCTTGGCGCTTGTACCAGCGTACCAAGGCATTGCGCACCATGGATGGGCGTTGGGTACTCTGGGGCAGCGTAATCAGCAGCCTGCCGTGTACCAGCTTTACCGGAGTAAAGGCACCGGTTTCTATCTTTAGGCGATAGTTACGCCCTAGGTAAGGGAACGCCTCACCGGAGACAAATTCTCGACTGCTGGCAGGTGCGGCCAGCTGGTGTAGCGCCATTTTTTCTTTGATCCAGCGCCGCTTGCTGGGCCAACAGCTGATCGATCTTTTCTAGCTGGGTGTCGCCGGGCACTACGCCCCCACAAAGTAGTTAGACAAGTTTGGCGGCGTGGGCATGTGAGCAAAGCAATAATCAGTTAGTTTTGAACATTACCTGTAGCGTAAATAACAAGAAGCCTGGAAGAGAAGCATCCAAAAATGTCCTGTTCCGCTCAATGAGAGCCATAACCAAAGTATGGGCCGGGGTATGGGCTAGCTAAATTTCAGACACAAAAAAGCCGCTGAAATCAGCGGCTTAGTCGTGATACTTGGCGGAGGGACAGGGATTCGAACCCTGGATAGGCTATTAACCTATGCCGGTTTTCAAGACCGGTGCATTCAACCGCTCTGCCATCCCTCCGGCTTATGGGTGCGTATAATAACAGCTTCCCCTTGTAAGTCAACGCCTTTTGAATAAATTAGTAGAGCCTTAAGCCGACACGGGTGATATCGCCGCCTTCCATCTCACTGACGACCCAATGGATGCCATGCCAATCAATGTCGTCGCCCACGACCGGGTGTCCACCTACTCGTAGCGAAACAAATTCTGATAGCGTCATATCCTGCTCGCCGGGGCTCAGGGTTAAGCCGTAGGCCTGCGCAATATCTTGCATCTTCGCGCTGCCATCTAAGGTAAAGGTACCGAAGAAGGCGCGCTCTTGCTTGAGCTTGGCGTCGCCATTGAACAGCCGGTTGAGCGCGACAAGATCTTCCGTGCGGCCAATCACGCAAATCACATCGCCTAGCTTCAACCGCGTGCTGCCTTTAGGGTGCAGCATGACGTGATTGCGGAACAGCGCTGAAATCAGCGCGCCAGAGGGGAAGCGGAGCAGGCGAATAGGGATGTCTTCCAGATCTTCGTTTTCAACCACGTAAACGAACATCTCGAAGTCGTTATCCGGCAGAATACCCAGCGGGCCTCGGCGGTTGGGCGTTGTGCCGACCGGCACTTCGACCCTTAGCCAGCGCGCCATCAACGTCAGTGAACCGCCCTGAATAAGCAGCGACATCAGCACCACCGCAAAGGCCACGTTGAAATAGAGCGAGGCGTTCTCTACCCCACCTATCACCGGGAAGATGGCCAGTACAATTGGAACCGCGCCGCGCAGGCCGACCCAGGCAATAAAGAAAGTTTCTCGCCAGCGGAATTTAAAAAAAGGCTTGATGGTAATCAGCACCGCAATCGGGCGCGCCACGAAAATCAGCGCCAGAGCGACAAAGCCAGCGGGCAGAGCCACCTCCCACAGTTGGCTGGGGGTTACCAGTAGGCCCAGCACCAGGAATAGGCCGATCTGGCTGAGCCAAGCGAGGCCATCGTGCACCGGTAAAATAAAATTAAGGTGCCGTCCCGGCTGGTTGCCAATCATCAAACCCGCTAGATAGATCGCCAAGAAACCGCTACCGCCCAGCACGCTGGTTAGCCCGAATACGCTAAAGCCAAGCGCCAGTGCCAGCATGGCATAGAGGCCAGGAGCTAAATCCAGCCAGCGCAGCAGTTTGGCACTTAGCCAGCCGCCACCAATACCTACGGCGAGGCCAATACCGAACTGAGAAATAAAGAACAGGAGGGTGTCAGGGATGCCGCCAATATCTCCTACCAGCAGCTCTACTAACATGAGTGTTAAGAAAATTGCCATCGGGTCGTTGGTGCCCGATTCAATTTCAAGCGTGGCCCCTACCCGTTCGTTTAAGTTGACCCCGCGGCCGCTTAGCATTGAAAAAACGGCGGCGGCGTCGGTAGAGCCCACAATCGCCCCCACCAGTAGCCCTTGCACTAATGAAAGATCGAAGACCCACATGGCAATGACGCCGACGATGGCGCTGGTAATAAAGACGCCAAGAGTCGCCAGCGACAGCGCTGGCCGGAAACCCACACGGAACGTTTTAAGACGTGTACGTAAGCCACCATCCAGCAGAATCATGGCCAGCGCTAGGTGGCCGATGGTGAAAGCCATCGAGTAGTCGTCGAACTCGACACCTAACAGGCCTTCTTCACCTGCCAGCATGCCAAGGCCCAAGAAAATCAGCAGCAGCGGTACGCCCATCATCGATGAAAGGCGGCTCGCTAAGATGCTGAGGGCCATAAGGGAACCACCTACCAGGAAGAACGTATAAATTGCGTCCATGTCTCTCCGTCTCTACATCAATGCCGTTCTATTATTGCATGCCAGTGCTGAATTTACTGAGCGTGTTCGCTTGGTTTGTGCAAAGGGTTTATGCAAAGGGCTAGCCAGGCGCTTTGCCTGAAAGCTAAACTCCGCCGTCATACCATCGGGAGTTGAGGTTATGTTGAACGCTTTTTTGCGTGGCCGTTCATTGCTAGCACTGTCATTGGTCTTTTTTTTATTATTTTCATTTTCAGCGACTTACGCAAATGAAGAGCGTGAGTCAGTTGCCGCCGAGACACCTCTCAATCTAGAGAGCCCTATCACGCTTCCTGAAGGGCTTTGGCCCACCGACACTCAGAACGCAGCGGACGAGCCTGAAGAAGCGCCAAGCATGGCCGTGATTCCCCCACCGCCTCTAGACCCGCCACCGTTAAAACAGCTCACGTTAATGTTGGATTGGTACTTGAGTCCCCAGCATGCAGCGCTGATTGTGGCCAAAGAAAGAGGCCTGTTTGCCGCGCAAGGGATTGAAGTTGAACTACTAACTCCAGCAGACCCCTCCATTGCTATTAAGCTACTAGCGGCTGGAGAGGTGGATTTAGCGCTTACTCGCCAGCCGCTACTGCATTTGCATGCCCACGATGGCGCGCCTATTACACGCATCGCAACGCTGATTGAAACACCCTTAAACGCTGTGATTGTAGCCGGTGAAGCGCCGCCCACTATGGGGGCGATTGAGGACGAACTAGCCGACTTACACTATGGCTTTTCTACCCGAGAAGGTCGCGATGTGCTGGTGGAGCAGCTCTTGCCCCGCTCAGTGCGTCAGGTTGATGACTTTGTACCGCCCGAAAGCATCCATTTTGATGCCGCCGATGCACTACGTTCGAGCAGAGTAGACGCCATTGCGGATGGCTTCTTCCACACATTACCGCAGCAGCTCTCTTCCGATGGGATTGTTACCCATACGGTGCGCTACAGCGATATCGATATTCCTCGCCACGACGGGCTCATTTTGCTGGCTAATAGCGACGCCGTTGCCAGCCGTGCCACCACATGGTCGCGGGTGCTGATTGCACTGGAAGAAGCCAATAACTGGATGATTGAGCATCCTGAAGACGCCTGGACGCTGCTAACCACCACTCACCCTGTGCTGGATAATCCCGTTAACCAAGGAGCGTGGGAGGATCTGTTGCGCCGCGTTGCGTTAAGCCCCGCCGCGCTGGATGAGCGGCGCTATGCCGCGTTTGAGAGCTACTTGCTGAGCAAAGGCGTGACCACTAGCGCCCTCCCTGTGGCTCGGCTAGCGGTGAACCCCCATGCGTCGTTGATGGATCGCTAGCCCATCCTCTCATGCACAGCTGTGCAACACCTTCCAACACGCGGGAGCAGCATGCACGATACCCCCTTAGTGTTTATCGATGTGGAAACCACCGGCACCCGCGCCACCCGGGATCGCATTACTGAAATTGCAGCGCTGAAGGTGGTAGAAGGTAAGGTGATTGACCGCTTTACTAGCTTGGTTCACCCAAACACCAGCGTGCCCGCCCATATTAGCCAGATCACCGGTATTTACGACGATATGCTGGCGGATGCCCCAACGTTTGCCACCCTTGCAGAAGAGCTTCTAGCATGGCTGGGCACCGCCTGCTTGGTAGCGCACAACGCACGCTTTGATGCCAGCTTTCTACGTAACGAATTTAAGCGGGCAGGCTATACCTACCGGCCCACACTGATCTGTACCCTGCGGGTTTCTCGACGCTTAAACCCAACGCTGCCCAAGCATAATCTTGCCGCCCTGCTGACCCATTTTGATATCCAGCGCGCTCGCAAGCACCGGGCAGAGGATGATGCCACGGCGCTATGGGAATTATGGCAATTATGGCAGCGCGACCACGATGCGGAGACTTGGCAGGCGGCTCTTGCCGATGAGCAGCGCCACCGCAGCCTGCCAGCCCACCTCTCTAGCGAGCAGTTAACCGACCTGCCCAGTGCGCCTGGGGTGTATCTCTTTTATGGCCATAACCGTCTGCCCCTCTATGTGGGCAAAAGCATTAATCTACGTAGCCGAGTGCTCGGACATTTTCAGCGTGATCATCAAGATGACAAAGAGATGCGGCTTGCCCAGCAGATTCAGCACATCGAGTGGGAAGAGACCGCCGGTGATTTAAGCGCGCAGTTGCGGGAAGCGCAGCTCGTGAAAACGCTGATGCCGATTATGAATCGTCAGCTGCGCCGCCAAGGCAGCTTGAAAACGTGGTATTGGCCGAGCGACGCGCCAGCCCCCACGCTGGTGAGCGGCAAAGCCATCAGCCAGCCCCAGCCGGGCAAGCTGTTTGGGCTATTTAGAAGTGCAAAAGAAGCCAAAGAGGCGCTGCGCAGTATTGCTGAAGAGCATCAGCTGTGCCCGCAGGTATTGGGATTAGAGAAAGGCAAGGGCCGCTGCTTTGCTCACCAGCTAGGCAAATGCCGTGGGGCGTGCTGCCAGCAAGAGCAGATTGAAGAGCATACACAGCGGGCACAACTGGCGCTTACCAAGCTGCAGGTTAGCGCCTGGCCGTGGCCTGGGAGAATTGTGGTTCGCGAACAGAGTCGCAAAGGCGGTCCGGTAGCGCACCATGTGGTTGACCACTGGTGCTACTTAGGAAGCACCACTACCAAGCGACGCGCGCAAACGCTAAAAGGCGATGCGCCGCAGTTTGATGTAGATACCTACCGCATACTGAACCGTTTTTTAAACGCCCCGGAGCAGCATCAGCTTACGATTGCGCCGCTATAAAGGCGTCGATGGCCTGCTGAAACGCTTCGGGCTGATCAGCATGCAGCCAGTGGCCAGCGTTTTTGAGCGTGACCAGCCGCGCACGAGGCAGCACTTCGCGCAGCGCTGGCAGCATATCGTCACTCACGTAGTGGGAATCGGCACCGCGCAGTACCAGCGTCGCGCCTTCAAACGGGGAATCACCATCGGGCTGCCCGATAATGGCTTCATAGCCGCGTTGAATTTCATCCAGACCAACCCGCACGCCCATCACGCCATTCTCGTCACGCACCAAGTTAGTCGCCAAGAATAGCCGTGTGGGGCGAGAATCTACGTGTTCTGCTAGCAAGGCATCCGCTTCGCGACGGTTAGTGGGCTTACCTTCTCTGACTTGCTCTAACGCGGCAAACACATCGTCATGGCCATGCTGATAAGCCACCGGAGCAATATCCGCTACCATCAATGAGAGGCAGCGCTGTGGCGCTTGGCGTGCCAGTGTAATCGCCACCTTGCCGCCCATGGAGTGGCCTAAAATATGCGCTTGCTCGATGCCCAACTTATCCAGCGCTGCCAGCACATCCTGGCTCATGGCGCGATAGCTCATGCCTTCTGCATGGGGTGAGCGGCCATGATTACGTAGGTCCACCGCCACTACCCGGCGTTTACGCTGCCAAACCTTCAAATGCGAACGCCAGTTATCGGCGCTGCCGAGCAAGCCATGAATCACCACAAGCGGCTGGCTATCAGCGTCAACCTCAGCGGGCAAATCCATTACATAGAGATCCACGGGGGCTTGGTCAGTCATGCTCATTCCTTATCGATTAAGCGGTTCGTGGCGCAGCGTCGTCTTGGCCTGTCCATACCACTAAACGGCGCGTTAGCCAGGCAAGCAGCAGACCATAGAGCGGCAGGAAGAACAGCAGGCTAATGCCCAGCTTAATGGCGTAGTCGACGGCGGCAATTTCTACCCAGTGCTGAGCCATGAAGGGGTCAGGACTGTTATAGAAGGCGGTGGCAAAGAAGGCAAACGTATCGGCAAGATTGCCCAAAATGGTCGAGCACACTGGCGCGACCCACCACGCCCACTGGCGAAGACGATCAAACACCTGCACATCCAGCAGTTGGCCAAGCACGTAAGCAAGGAAACTGGCCACGGCAATGCGGGCAACGAACAGGTTCCACTCGCCGAGCGCCTCGATCCCGGCAAAGCTACCGCGTGGGAAGATCACTGACACCACGTACGATACCAACAGCGCCGGAAACATCACGCGTAGGATAATCGTGCGAGCTGGCCCTTTACCAAATAGGCGCACCGTTAAGTCGGTGGCCAGAAAGATAAACGGAAAGCTGAACGCGCCCCAGGTGGTATGAAAGCCAAACAGCGTGAACGGCAGCTGCACCAAATAGTTACTGGCAGCAATGATGGCGATATGGAAGGCGACCATTACCATGAGGCAACGGCGATGCTGAGCGTCGGTTAAAGCAAACATGCAGATTGGCCTTTTTTTGGTTGATAGAGGGGTTAGGGAACCCTCGAAAAAGCGCGTTGAGCGCCACTGGGGCGCGCATTATACGCGTTCCTCACGGTAATAAAAGAAAGCATGAAATTGAACGCACAAAGCCGCCCATGGGGTTGGACGGCTTTGTGCGTGTTTTGTGAATGGTTTTTACGTGGCAGAAAAGGTGCTTAGCTATCGGTGGAGGTTGCTTGATCGGCAGCACCGACGTTGCGTTCACGCATCGCCGCGTGCACATCTTCCAAGCTAGTGGGGTCATCAATGGTGGAAGGAATGCCGAAGGATTTTCCATCGGCGATATTACGCAGCAGTTTGCGCAGTATCTTGCCCGAGCGGGTTTTGGGCAGCCGGTTCACGACTAGCACCTGCTTAAAGCAGGCAATGGGGCCGATATGTTCGCGCACGCGCTCAATCAGTTCGGCTTCCAGGGTTGCTTCGTCGCCGTTAAAACCATCTTTGGGGATCACTAGTCCCACGGGCAACTGCCCTTTTAGTTCATCATGAATGCCGATTACCGCACATTCCGCCACAGCCGGATGTGCGCCCACCACTTCTTCCATCTCTCCGGTGGAAAGGCGATGCCCCGCCACGTTGATGACATCATCGGTGCGCCCCATGATGAATAGGTAACCCTCTTCATCAAAGTAACCGCCGTCGCCAGTCAAGTAATAGCCTGGGTAAGCGGCCATATAAGCGCTATGAAAGCGTTGCGGGTCGCGCCAAACACCCACCAAACACCCCGGCGGCAGCGGCTGCTTGATGACGACGCTGCCCTGCTGCATCGCGGGCGCTTGTTCGCCGTCGCGGTCCAAAATCTGCACGTTGAAACCAGGCACAGGGTAAGTAGCAGACCCCGCCTTAGTGGCTGTTGCTTCAATGCCGGGTAGGTTGGCGGCAATCGGCCAGCCGGTTTCGGTTTGCCACCAGTGGTCAATAACCGGCACATCGAGCAGGTCATCCAACCAATGAAAAGTCGGTGGATCTAAGCGCTCACCAGCAACATATAAGTGCTGCAGGCTGCTGATATCATACTTTTCTAACTGCTTGGCCTCAGGGTCCTCTTTTTTAATGGCCCGAAACGCGGTTGGGGCAGTGAAAAAACTCTTCACTTTGTACTCATCAATCAAACGCCAAAACGCCCCCGAATCCGGTGTTTTCACCGGTTTACCTTCATACACTACCGTGGTGCAACCGCGCAGAAGCGGCGCGTAAACGATATAGGAGTGCCCTACTACCCAGCCCACATCCGAGGCGGTAAACATCACATCGCCTGGATCAAGGTCGTAAATCACTTCCATCGAATAGGCCAAGGCGACCGCATAGCCGCCAGTGTCTCGCACCACGCCTTTGGGCTTGCCGGTAGTGCCAGAGGTATAGAGCACATACAGCGGGTCGGTGGCTTTCACGGGTACGCAATCCACAAAGGGAGCATCCGCCACGAGTTCTTGCCAGTCCACATCGCTAGGTTGTAACTCAGCACGATGCGCTTCGCGCTGAAATACCACGCAAGCATCTGGCTTGAAGCTGCTCAGCGAGATAGCTTTTTCGACAATCGGCTTATAGGGCAGCACCTTATCAACTTCGACTCCGCAGGAAGCAGCAATCACTACTTTCGGTTCAGCGTCTTCAATGCGAGCCGCCAGCTCGTGGGGCGCAAAGCCGCCAAACACCACCGAGTGCACCGCGCCTAAACGGGCGCAGGCGTACATGGCAATCAGTGCTTCAGGCACCATCGGCATGTAAATAATAACCCGGTCGCCTTTGGTGACCCCAAGCTTGGAGAGGCCTCCCGCGCAGTGCGCTACTCGGTCACGCAGCTCAAGGTAGCTGATAGTTTGTTTGGATTGAGTGACGGGAGAATCCCAATAAATAGCGGGCTGCTCGCCACGCCCCTGCTCAACGTGGTAATCAATTGCGGCGTAACACATATTCAGTTCGCCATCGCCAAACCAACGGGCGTGCTGCTGATTATCGTAAGCGAGGATAGTGCTGGGGGGGGTGTACCAAGGCAGTTTTTTGGCCTGCTCGGCCCAAAAGGTGTCTGGCTGCTCGATGGAGTGCTGGTAGGTGCGCTGGTAGAGGCTCATGGTGACCTTGTGATTATTGTGTCGGTTGATAAGCATCTTAGGAGCAAAGATGGATTGTTGACACTTTATAAAGTAACTACCGATCCTACCCTCATACTATGGGATAAAACACGACCAAAGCCGTATAAAAACGCAGATATTGTCGACAAATATACGCGCACTACCATTGATAGAGCGTTAAACCGCCATTTGGACAAAATCCGCTAAATTACTGATCATTAAACAACCCAATCCTCGCGACGCGACGATGGCTACATAATCTATAACAACGCTGTCACAACAGTGTAGGCAAGGAGATCCTCATGTCTGCTTCTACTAGCGCCGCTGCACGTCTTTTGGAACATAACTGTCATGCGATTGAGGCAGGCACCAACCTACTCAAAGCGCTGGCGAACGAGAAACGCCTGCAGATTCTGTGTCTGCTGGCGGAAAAAGAGTTGTCGGTAACGCAAATTAATCAGCAGCTATCGTTGAGTCAGTCAGCGCTTTCCCAGCATTTAGCTATTTTGCGCCGCGATCAGCTCGTCAATACTCGGCGGGAATCTCAGACTATCTATTATTCGCTCAGCAGCGAAAGCGCCAAGGCGATTATTCATACCTTGGCGCAGCACTATGCAGCTTAAAATAAGCGAGACTTAAGGACCCGCCCTTTGCGCAAGCTTAACGGCGCTGCCAGCCTGCAGCGTCAATCACGCCAAGAGCCTTGACCATGGCGTGCTCTACGCCCGCTGATATCGCTAGCCCCACTTTGCGGCTAATGGTTTTCGGCGGCTCTAGCTTCACTCGATACACTTGGGCCTGGGCTATGCGCTCTACCAAATAGGCTTCACTCGTACCCACGCTATCAACCAGCTTTTGCTCTAGCGCTTCGCTGCCGTACCAAATTTCACCGGTTGCCAGAGTGTCAATGTCCATATCAGGGCGATGGCTAGCCACGTACTGCTTGAACAGCCGATGGGTATTTTCCAGATCATCAATAAATTTATCGCGCCCTTCTTGGGTATTTTCACCCAACACAGTCAACGTGCGTTTGTATTTACCTGCGGTTAATAGCTCCACATCAATATCGTTGCGCTTGAGTAGACGGTGAATATTGGGCACTTGCGCGACCACGCCAATGGAGCCAATCACTGCAAATGGCGCGGCTTTAATATGGTGAGCGGTGCAGGCCATCATGTATCCACCGCTGGCGGCGACTTTGTCGATACATACGGTGGTCGTCAGCCCTGCCTCACGCAGCCGGTCTAGCTGCGCAGCCGCCAGCCCGTAAGCATGTACCAGGCCACCGGCGGATTCTAAACGCACGATGACTTCGTCATCCGCATTAGCAACATCGATGACCGCGGAGACTTCTTGGGCAAACTGCTCGGTGTGCGAAGCTTTAATATCGCCATGGAAATCCAGCACCCACACTTTTTGGGCGTGCTGAGTCTCACTCTTGCCCTGTTTCGCCGCTTTTTGGCGAGCTTTCTCTTCATGACGAAACGCTTTCACCAGCTTTTTACGCGCACCTTGAGCAGTGGTAGAAACCCGCAGCCGTCGGTTACGTGCACGGCGCTGATCGTTAAGCGACTCAACGTGCAATTTTAGGCCTTGTTCGCTGCTCTCTTTACCACGCAATACCACCAACAACAAAAGCCCGGCCGCCGCCATGACCAGTGTCGCCTGCAGTAAGAATGTGCCCATTTCCGCGAGCCATTCGGCCATTGTTACTCTCCTCTTGGTGTGTTTAAACGTTTAAAACGTTTCCCTTTTTTTCTATGTGGCACGCATACTCTGCACAGGCTGCTAATGAGGCTTGATTAAAACAAATGTTTGAAATAGTCTCATCTTAGGCATTACCTGATGCTTCCCTATTAACGCTTAGGAACCTAACTATGTCATCCAATACGCTTGAAAAGTTGCAGTCCCGTTTTAACCCAGAGGCTGCTAAAGGTATGAATGAGGTTTTCCAGTTTCATTTTTCCGATGCTGGTAGTCACTATCTGGATATTCAGGACGGTACGCTAGGCGTGCATGAAGGCGAACACGATGATCCTTCCGTCAGCTTGAGCATGAGTACCGATACGTTGAAAGGCATTATGAACGGTGATATTAACGGCATGACCGCCTTTATGACCGGCAAGCTGAAAGCGACCGGCAACGTCATGTTAGCAACCAAACTTACCAGCCTGTTCCCTGGCCAGTAAGCTTATTCATTAGCGCCACTTGGCCAAATGAGTTTCGATCAAGTCTCGCGAAATGGAGTATGGCGGCGGCAGCGAAGGTAACTGCCGCGGCGAAAACCACGCGGCGTCGCTAATTTCCACACCATCGATTTTTATACGCCGTGTGGTGGCTTCTGCAAAGAAGCCGAACATCAACGAATGAGGGAAAGGCCACGCCTGACTGTGGTGATAGCGCAGCTGGTCGACATGCACCCCCACCTCTTCAAATATCTCACGGTGCACGGCCTCTTCAGCCGATTCCCCAGGCTCTATAAAGCCCGCTAGGGTAGAGTAACGACCCGGCGGAAAGCGCGGGCTTCTGGCCAACAGCATGGCTTCGCCGCTAGTGACCAAAGTAATAATACAGGGTGAGATACGCGGGTAGTTGCGATGCCCACAGGCATAGCAGTGCATCGCAAACTCTGCTTCAAGCTTAGTTGCCTTTTCACCACAGCGGCCACAAAACCGGTGATTCTCCAGCCATGCGCCCACCTGCAATGCGGTAGAGAGCAGGCCAAACCAAGAGGCCGGCAGCTCCCCTAGCCACTGGCGCCCGTCAATCCAGTCATCCCCTGGCTTATTTTCTACCAGCAGCGCCACCGGCTCATCGTGCCAGTAGCAAAGAGGCTGCATGTGCTCGCTCCAGGGCTGTAACGGCTGCAGTGGATTGAGCTCGCCCGTTAAAGGCGCTGGCGCAATATGGCTACGGGAAACACGGATCACCCGCCCTTCCCTAGCGTGATGAGGAATCTCACGTTTAAGCATCGGCAGAGGTACCGTCTAACGACTCTTGAAACCAGCGCAACTGATGCGCTTCGCACTTGGCTTGATGCGCGGCGCGCTCTTCAGCGCTGGGGCGTACTACACGCAGCTGTCCCGGCGCTAACGACAGGCGCTGCACCGAGAGCCCTTCGCTGGTTTGGTTTTGCTGTTTTTTGTCGCCACCGCTATCGGCATCTAACGTTAAAGCCGTTTGGCCACCGGTCATTGCCAAATAAACATCGGCAAGAATTTCGGCGTCTAACAGCGCCCCGTGAAGCACTCGGTGGCCGTTATCAATATCGTAACGCTTACACAGGGCATCAAGGTTGTTGCGCTGGCCGGGGTGCATCTCCCGCGCCATCACCAGGGTATCAAGGATACGGCAGTGATCCCGCACCGGCCCAAGCGCGGGCGCTTGGCGGCGCTTGTTGAGCATGCCTAGTTCATGGTCAATAAACCCGACGTCGAAAGGAGCGTTGTGAATAACCAGCTCGGCCCCTTCAATAAACGCCCAAAACGCATCGGCGATCTCGGCAAAGACCGGCTCATTGGCCACTTTGGCGTCGTCGATGCCGTGTACCGCCACCACTTCAGCATCGATGTGGCGCTCTGGATTGATATATTGATGGTAACTACGCCCCGTAAACCGTCGATTGATCATCTCAACGGCACCGATCTCTACCAGTCGGTGGCCATCTTTAGGATCAATGCCCGTCGTTTCCGTATCTAGGATGACTTGGCGCATGCCGATCTCCTCTGATGTTCATCAATGGCTTCGTTTGCCAACTCGTCGGCACGCTCATTGCCAGGATGTCCGCTGTGCCCTTTGACCCAGTGCCACTCCACCTGGTGTCGCTGGGTTTCTTCGTGCAGAGTCTTCCACAGTTCCGCATTTTTGACGGGCTGTTTGGCTGCCGTTTTCCAGCCGCGTTTAATCCAGTTGTGAATCCACTGGGTAATGCCTTGGCGCACGTATTGCGAATCGGTCCACAGCGCAACTTCACAGGGCTTGTTAAGGGTACGCAACGCCATAATGGCCGCCATTAACTCCATACGATTGTTCGTCGTATCGGCTTCGTAACCTTTTAAGGTTTTCTGATGGGTGCCACTTTCCAGCACTACCCCCCAGCCACCCGGGCCTGGATTACCTCGGCAGGCCCCATCGGTATATACCGTCACCTGGGGCAGCCCCTCGGCGGCTTGCTTACTCACGTTCACTATCCTTTTTTAGACGACGTTGACCTGACGGGTATCGTAACGGCGCCCCGGTGCGTGTAGCACCCAACGACGAAGGCGACACCGGGGCACGTAGCCCAAACGTTACCCGCTGGATCGGTGCGTGGCGCTGGCGGCGCTGAGCTTGAATCATGTAACTTTCGCCCAGCGGCAAATTGTGCCGACGCCCAAGTGCCTCCCAGCGTTCCCCGCAGGAGGTACTCATTGGGCCACGAAAACAGCAATAGTCTACGCGCTCCACCTCAAAGTCGACAAACGCTAGCCAGTCTTTAAGACGATTTGCCGAGCGCCACTGGCCGCTCCAGGGAAAGTCCGCCTGCTGCTTTCGCCACCGCTGGCTTAGCCCATTCAAGCCGATAGGGTTAAAGCCAAACAGCACCAACACACCATTATCGGCCGTGACACGAGCCGCCTCTTGTAACGTGTAATGTGCATCAGAAAGGTGTTCAAGCCAGTGGTGAATCACTACGGTGTCCAGACAGCGATCCGGCAGTGCCAACTGATCTGGTGGGCATACGAGAGTGGAGTCGCTTTCGGCTAGCGCAAGGCTGGGAGCCCAACGAATCGGGTGGGCGATTGCTGACATGGTCATCAGTGCTGGCCCCATGCTCATTTCTAAACTGTGCCCGCCCTTGCGGCCTTCTACCACCGGGCCTAAGCAGGCCCGCTGCGTTTCCCATAGCGCGCGACCTGCGTCTGTTTGCCAGTATGCCTGCGCGTCTGTCATACGCTGGGCAAGGCTGGTGGCCTTTGGCGAATTTGACATAAACGGCGCTTCCCTCCACAGTAACTGCTTTTTAACGACGCTTTACGCCACATTCCGCGCACAGCAGCGCTTTTATGAACATTTAAGCGTGTTGAATCATTAGGCTTTGTGCACATTTTTTACTTTAAAGGATCTCGCCCATGATGAGCGTGACACCGATTCCCGCCCTAAGCGACAACTATATTTGGCTCATCCGACAGGATACCAGCCAAAGTGTTTGCGTGGTGGATCCTGGTGAAGCAGCGCCCGTCATTGAGTTTCTTGAGCGTGAATCGCTCACGCTAGATACCATTTTGATCACCCATCACCACCAAGACCATATTGGTGGACTTGATACGTTGATCAAGCGCTACTCGCCCCATGTGATTGGCCCTGACAACCCCAGCATTAAAGGGCTTGATGAGCGAGTGGGTGAAGGTGATCAGGTACGCATTATGGGTCGCCTGTTTGAAGTCATGGCGACACCGGGCCATACCCTTGATCACATTAGTTATTTTACGCCGGGTATTCCTGCACTGCTGTTCTGCGGTGACACGCTATTTTGTGCCGGTTGCGGACGTTTGTTTGAGGGTAGCCCCGAGCAAATGTTCACCTCATTGAACCGCTTTGCGGAACTCCCCGAGGATACGCTGGTCTTTGCAGCGCATGAATATACGCAGGCGAACCTGACGTTTGCACGCGCTGCCGACCCTGATAATGACGTTGTCACACACGCATTACAGGAGTGTGAGAAGGCTCGGGCATTAGACCGGCCAACATTACCCAGCACGATAGGACGCGAGCTGACGATCAACCCTTACCTGCGCGTGGGCACCGATAGCGTGCGCCAAGCGGCAGGAACTCAGGGTGCAAACGATGATGATCTCGCCACGTTCGCCACTCTTCGAGAGTGGAAGAACCGTTTTTAATAACGCTATCGAATAGAAACGAACCCACTATGACCTATCGAACGATTCGCCAGCGCTTATTACTGGGCGCTGGCAGCACCGTAATAATGGGCCTTTTTTTGGCCGCAGCGGCAAGCTCTCAAGCCTCTGCAACAGATTCTAACCACACGTACACCACCGTTAATGATGCAACAGCGGACGATGGCACCTCGCAAAATGCCCATCGTTTTCAACCGACCGCGCTGCATCATCACTTCTGGGAAGCCCTTGTGCTTGAACCCCAGGATGCCTGGAGCTCTTTACGCTCGAGCTTCCAGTGGCAAGAAAAAAACCTCCCCGCCGATGCCCAGGCAAGAGTCGATGAGTGGATTGAGCACTACCGTTCAAGCCCTCAAAACATTGCGGCTATTACCGAGCGCGCCACGCCGTGGCTTGCCTGGATTGCCCAGCAGGTCAGTGACCGTGGGCTGCCCGGCGAGCTTGCCTTAATTCCCTTTGTAGAAAGCTCGTTTGACCCCCAAGCTCGCAGTCACTTGGGTGCCGCAGGCCTTTGGCAATTTATGCCGGGCACGGGCGATGCGCTGGGACTGGTACGAAACGGCAATTACGACGGCCGTTTAGATGTGGTGAGCTCCACAGATGCCGCGCTAGATTACCTAGAGATGCAGGCAGACCAGTGGTACGAAGGCGATTTAATGCTATCGCTAGCCGCCTATAATGCTGGGGCGGGCACCGTCAATCGCGCTCAGCGCCAGGCTCAAAGCCAAGGCCTAAGTGGCAAGTACTGGGATCTTTCACTCCCCCACGAAACCATGCAGTACGTGCCCAAGCTGAAAGCGATTGCGACTATCATCAACGACCCCGAGAAGTACGGTGTTAGCCTGCCGGATATCCATCCAGACCCCGCGTTTGCCAAAGTGCAGTTGGAACAGCCAGTGAGCTTAGCCCAAGCGTCACAGCTGCTGGATGTGAGCCAGTCCGCGCTGGCCGAGCTAAACCCTGGACTGCTGAACGGCAGCCTCGACCCACGCAGTGCACAAACGCTCTTAGTGCCTGAACAAGTTGATACGCAGGTATTAGCTCAGCTTTCGCAATCAGACAGTACCGCACTTGCGTCTACCAGTACGCCGGCTGTACACCGCGTTGAACGAGGCGATAATCTTTCCGCTATTGCCGCGCAGTATAATCTTGATCAGCAAGACTTAATCAGGTGGAATGCCATAGAGAGCCCCGAGGCACTTCAACCAGGGCAGCTGCTGTCGCTTTCTGGTCAGTAAGTAGCGCTATGGCCTTGTTTCTTATTTGGCCTTGTTTCTTATTTGGCTTTGTTACTGAATCGGCTTTGTTACTTATTGGCTTTGTTACTACAGGAAGTTACCAATGCCACGCGGTGTCATGTTGACGAAAATGTTGTTGCTGATGAGCGGCTTACTGCTGAGTTTGTCGCTTTTTGCCTCAGAAGAGGGGCCCAAAGGGGGCAGTGAAGCCACCGCCGCTGCTCCTGTTGAAACGGTTCACGGGCTATCACTCTACGATAGCCCAGAACTGCCGGAAGGCTTTGCCTACTTCCCCCATGTCAACCCACAAGCGCCTAAGGGCGGCTCAATCACCCACACCGCCGTGGGGGGCAGCTTCGACTCTACCAACCCGTTCATTATTCGCGGCACCCCCGCCACGGGCATTCCTCAAATTTATGACACGCTAATGGCCAGCAACCCTGGCGAGCCGTTTAGCCTCTATGGGCTATTAGCCAAAGGCGTGCGCCTGGACCCGGAGCGCCAGTGGATTGAGTTCGACCTGCGTGAAGAAGCCCGCTTTCAAGATGGCGAACCAGTCACTGCTTACGATGTGGTGTTCTCGTTTGATTTGCTGCGTGAACAAGGCAACCCGTTTTATGCCAGCTACTACGCAGGGGTTGAGCGGGTCATCGCGCTCAACGAGCATCAGGTGCGCTTTGAGTTTAACGATACCGAATCGCGAGAGTTGCCGTTGATTGTGGCACAGCTGCCCATTCTGCCCCGCCATTATTGGGAGCCTCGCGACTTTAGCGCGCCCACTCTGGCAGCTCATCCCGGCTCCGGTCCTTACCGCATTAGTGATGTAGAACCAGGGCGGCGTATCGTCTACCAGCGCGATGAAAATTACTGGGGGAAAGACCTTCCGGTGAATGTGGGGCGCTACAACATTGACCGCGTGGTATACGATTACTACCGAGACCGTGACATCGCCTGGGAAGCATTTAAAGCTGGATTAACGGACTTCCGTACGGATGCCCGCGCGGCCACTTGGGCCATAGGCTACAATTTCCCCGCCTACCGGGATAGCCTGATTAAGCGTATCACCGTGCCCGATGTAAACCCTTCCATGATGCAAGCGTTTGTCTTTAACCTGCGTGAAGAGAAGTTCCAAGACCCACGGGTTCGGGAAGCCTTAAGCCTGACCTTCGATTTCCCCTGGCTCAACACCAATATTTTCTACAACACCTACGCGCGTACGGAGAGCTTTTTTCAAAACTCAGAGATGGAAGCCGTTGGTAAACCCTCGGAGGAAGAGCTAGCGCTGCTAGAACCGTTTCGGGATCAACTGTTGGCTTCTCACCGCTCCGAGCGGCTTTTCACAGACGCCCTCCCCATGGAACAGCCCGTAGAACTGCGTGAAAGGCTCAGGCGCGCGCTGGATCTACTGCGTGAAGCGGGCTATCGCGTCGACGATGGCGTGCTGGTTAATGCCGAGGGACGCCCGCTCTCGCTAGAAGTACTGCTTTACGACTCTGGCTTAGAGCGAGTTGTGCAGCCCATGCTGCGGAATATGGCGCGCTTAGGTATCCAAACATCGCTGCGCATTGTTGATATCAACCAGTACCTTAACCGCGTGCGGGATTATGACTACGACATGGTGATCAGCCACTTTCCGCAGTCCAACAACCCCGGTAACGAGCAGCGAGACTACTGGACCAGCGCCGCCGCCGAAGCGCCGCAAAGCCGTAACCGCATGGCATTGACCCACCCCGCTGTTGATGCCTTGGTGGAACAGATCATTCGGGCGGATGACCGCGAATCCCTGGATACCGCCACCCAAGCCCTTGACCGAGTGCTGCGCTGGGGCTTTTATGTGATTCCTCATTATCATTCGGGCGAGACGCGTATTGCGGTATGGGATAAATTTGGCTATCCAGAGCCTTTCCCTGCCTACGCCATGGACTTGGACGCCTGGTGGGTAGATGCCGAACGTGAAGCAGCGCTGCAGCGCCGACACCGTGGCCGCTAGCGTTCGTTCATCATTGCCGTTGAGTCACGCTAGTAGCCGTCGCTCATGACAATGTCTGGTAAAAACGACTAGTAACAACCACTCACATCAACCGCTTGTTTACCTACTTTCGTGGAGTGCGCTGTGGCACGTTATACCCTACGTCGACTGCTGCTAATGATTCCGACGCTGTTCGGGATCATGCTGCTTAACTTCATGATCGTTCAGGCGGCTCCCGGCGGGCCCATTGACCAAATGTTGGCCCGTTTCGAAGGTGCCAATGCCATGGCCAGCACACGCCTGGATATGGGCGGTGCCGATGTACAAGTCAACGATGACTCCCGTGGAGCACGCGGCATTGACCCGCGCTTTATCGAGCAGCTAGAGCAGCAGTTTGGTTTTGATAAACCTGCCCATGAGCGCTTCCTTGGCATGATGGCGGATTACTTGACCTTTGATTTCGGCACCAGTTTTTTTAGAGACAGACCCGTTATTGATCTAATGATTGAGCGGCTGCCAGTGTCTATTTCTCTTGGTTTATGGACCACCCTGCTGGTCTATGTGATTTCTATTCCATTAGGCATTCGCAAAGCGCTACGCCACGGCTCTCGCTTTGATGTATGGACATCAGGGCTGGTGATTGTCGGCTACGCCATCCCTGGTTTTCTGTTCGCTATCCTACTGATTGTGCTGTTCGCTGGCGGCACCTATCTAGACTGGTTCCCGCTGCGGGGCCTCACCTCGCCCGACTTTGCCGAGCTTTCCACCTGGGGCAAGGTAAAAGACTACTTCTGGCATATCACTTTACCGGTCATTGCCGCGGCTATCGGTAGCTTTGCCACGCTGACCATGCTGACGAAAAACAGCTTCCTGGATGAGATCCATAAGCAGTACGTGCTGACCGCCCGCGCTAAAGGGGCCGACGAGCAGCGCATTTTGTACGGGCACGTGTTCCGAAATGCCATGCTGATTATTATCGCGGGGCTGCCCTCAGCGATGATCGGTATTTTCTTTACCGGCGCGCTATTGATCGAGGTGATTTTTTCCCTGGATGGGCTGGGCCTTTTAGGGTTTGAGGCGGTTATGCAGCGGGACTACCCGGTAATTTTCGGTACGCTGTTTCTTTACACCGTGATTGGCCTGCTGCTCAAGCTGATTTCGGACTTAACCTATGTGTGGGTAGACCCGCGTATCGACTTTGCGTCGAGGGAGTCTTAATATGCGCTTTATCACCTCACACCTCTCCCCGATCACCCTGCGCCGGATGGAGGCTTTTAAAGCCAACCGCCGCGCCCAGGTATCTCTTTGGCTGTTCGGCGTGCTCTTCATTGCCAGCCTGTTTGCCGAACTCATCGCCAACGATAAACCCATCGTGATGCAGTACGACGGGCAGTGGTACGTACCGCTGCTGGTGGACTACCCCGAGACGGAATTTGGCGGTTTCTTGCCCACTCGCACCGACTATTTGGACCCCTTTATTCAGCAGCAGATCAGCGATAACGGCTGGGCGATCTGGCCGATCATTCCCTTCTCCTACCAAACCCTCGACATGCAGATGACCCAGCCTTCACCTGCACCGCCGGACAGCCGCCACTGGCTAGGCACCGATGACCAGGGCCGCGATGTGCTGGCCCGCGTCATCTACGGCTTTAGGCTTTCCGTGGCCTTTGCGTTGGTACTGACAGCAGGCTCATTGGTGATTGGGGTCTTCGCAGGCGGCGTACAGGGTTACTTCGGCGGCAAGGTGGATCTGATTGGCCAGCGAATCACTGAGATTTGGTCGGGGCTACCGGTACTGTTTTTATTGATCATTCTGGCCAGCTTTGTGCAGCCAGGCTTCTGGTGGCTATTAAGCATCATGCTGCTATTTTCCTGGCTGGGGCTGGTGGATATTGTCCGTGCCGAGTTTTTGCGCGCCCGCAACTTGGAGTATGTTCGCGCCGCCAAAGCCATGGGGTTACCGTCACGGCTTATTATGTGGCGCCATGTTCTGCCCAACGCCATGGTGGCTACGCTGACCTTTATTCCGTTTATTTTTACCGGCGCGATTGGCACCTTAACCGCGCTGGACTTCTTGGGCTTTGGCCTACCGCCCGGTGCGCCGTCTCTGGGAGAGCTCGCTGCGCAGGGCAAAAACAACCTGCACGCCCCGTGGCTGGGCATTACCGCGTTTATGACGCTGGCGATCATGCTTTCTCTGCTGGTCTTTATTGGCGAGGGTCTGCGCGATGCCTTCGACCCCCGCCATGTTAAACAGCGCCCTACCTCTATCCAGCAAACTTCTGTTCAGAAAACCTCCGCCCAGGAAACGTCTCATGTCTGAGCCTACTGCCAAACCGCTACTGCAACTGAATGAGCTAACGGTAGCCTTTGACGGCAAGGTCGTGGTGGACGCGCTGTCGCTCGCAGTCCACGCAGGGGAAACCTTGGCCATTGTAGGCGAGTCAGGCTCAGGAAAATCGGTCTCGGCCCTGGGCGCCATTGACCTGCTGCCCAGTAACGCAGATGTACGCGGCGAACGCTGGTTGGAAGGAGCCGATCTTAACCAGCTAAGCAAACGCGACTGGAACGGCATTCGCGGCAATCGCGTGGGGTTTATTTTTCAAGAGCCGATGACATCGCTCAACCCGCTGCACCGGATTGGCAAACAGATTGGCGAAACCCTGAGGCTTCACCAAGGGCTGAGCGGTTCAGCCGCTCGCAGCAAAGCAAAAACGCTGCTTGAGCAAGTCAAACTGCCTCGCCCTGACGAGTTGCTGGATGCTTGGCCTCATCAGCTCTCTGGCGGTCAGCGCCAGCGGGTGATGATCGCCATGGCCATTGCCAATAACCCTGCGCTCTTGATTGCCGACGAGCCCACCACCGCTCTCGATGTCACCGTTCAGCAGGACATACTTGCGCTACTGAAAGAGCTGCGCGACCACCATGGCATGGGCGTGCTGTTGATCAGCCACGACTTGAACCTTGTTCGCCGCCATGCCGACCGTGTCTGCGTGATGTACCAAGGCAAGGTGCAGGAAACCGGCAGCGTTGCTCAGGTGTTCAGCCAACCACAAAGCGACTACACCAAAGCGCTGATTGCCGCCGAGCCCGAGGGCCGCCCCGCTGAGCCAGTGAATACCACACCGTTACTGACGGCTCAGCAGCTACGGGTCAGTTTTAAACGCCCTAAGACAGGTCTGTTTCAGCGGCAACCGCCGGCGTTTGAGGCCTTAAAAGCCACCAACTTGACCATCGCCCCAGGGGAAACGCTTGGGATAGTCGGTGAGTCAGGTTCCGGTAAAACAACGTTGGCATCAGCGATTATGCGCTTGGTGACTAGCCAAGGTGAGGTGCAGCTGGGCGATGCCACGCTCAGCCAGCTGTCGGGTGATGCACTGCGCCGCCAACGCCATCGATTACAGATGGTGTTTCAGGACCCCTACGGTGCCCTTTCACCCCGCATGCCGGTGTTTGATATTGTCAGTGAAGGGCTGCGTTTTCACTTCCCGACGCTGGGTGAGGCAGAAGTCACCGAGCGGGTACACCGCACCCTGCGTGAAGTCGGCTTGCCGGAAAGCTGCGCGGCTCGTTACCCCCATGAGTTTTCTGGCGGGCAGCGCCAGCGCATTGCCGTGGCGCGGACAATTATTTTGGAGCCAGAGCTGCTAGTGCTTGATGAGCCCACGTCCGCCCTTGACCGCACCGTGCAAAAGCAGTTGGTGATCTTGCTACGAGAGCTACAGGCACGACGCCAGCTTAGCTATTTGTTTATCAGCCACGATCTTGCCGTTGTGCGCGCCATGGCTCACCGCATCATGGTGCTCAAAGATGGCGAAGTGGTGGAGCAAGGCAACTGCTTGGAAGTGCTCGCCGCCCCTCAGCATGCCTACACTAAAGCGCTGATCGAAGCCGCACATCTGCACTAGGTTTCTGCCTCACTTACTTTCGATTGTGTCAATAAATCGGGTAGGCAATTTGAAAGTGATGGCTATAAGATAACGGTATAAAAATTAGGGCCTACTTGGCTACGAAAACGCCGCCATGGATATAGAATCCATGGCGGCGTCTTGAGGATCATCAGCGCTTAAAAGCTGGCTATCTCTTCTGCCGTCAGCTCCCGCCACTCACCAGCGGCCAAATCATCAGGCAGTACCACATCGCCAATCGAGCGGCGGTGCAACGCATTCACATGGTTGCCTAAGGCAGCGAACATGCGTTTCACCTGATGGTAACGCCCTTCAGTGATGGTCAGCTCCGCCTGCTGTGGGGTCACAAATCGCAGCGTAGCAGGCTGTGTCGGCGTTTCTTCACCGTCCAAGAGAATGCCTTGCGCCACTTGCTCTACCGCCCACTGTGCGGCCTCGCCTTCCATCGGTTCGGCTAACTCCGCAACATACACTTTGGCACAGCGGTGGCGTGGTGAGGTCACTCGGTGAGACCACTGGCCGTCATCGGTCAGCAGTAACAGGCCGGTAGTATCCACATCTAAACGCCCTACTGGCTGGAGTCGCTCCACCTTAGGCAAATCGATAATATCGATCACCCGTGGGTAGAGACCCCGGCGTGCCGTACACTCGACATCCACTGGCTTATGCATCATCACGTAGCGAAGACCCACTAAGGCGAGCCTCTCGCCATTGAGTTTCACTTCGTCATTCTCGGTATCGATCTGGGTGGCCGACTGTTTAATCGGCTCACCGTTGAGCGTCACTTCACCGTTTTTAAGCGCGCGTTTTGCCAAGCTGCGGGTGAGCGGCGAAGTCTCACTTAAAAAACGATCAAGTCGCATTATTGCCCCACTCCTGGCAGTAACGAAAAGCGGTCGGCATCTTGCCAGGCAGGAAATTTTTCACGAAAGGCATCTAGGTCCGTTTTATCTAGCGTCCCCGTTTCAATAAACGGGGCATTGGCAGGTCGGTCGATGAGCGGTTCGCCCTTAAAGTCGACCAGCATGGAGTCGCCACTATAGGCCAGCCCCTTGGCGTCTTCGCCTACACGGTTAACACCCACCACGTAAGCGAGGTTTTCTACCGCGCGCGCCTGTAGCAGCGTACGCCACGGATGCCGTCGAGGAGCGGGCCAGTTAGCCACGCACAGGATGGCATCATACTCGAAATGCTCGCCCTCTGCTGGCTGCTGGCGCATCCACACGGGAAAGCGCAGGTCGTAGCACACGCTGAGCTGTAGCTTAAACCCCTTCAACTCGACGATATGACGCTCTTTCCCCATCCCGTAACGCTCGTGCTCACCGGCCATGCGAAACAGGTGGCGTTTGTCGTAGTAACTCAACTCCCCTGTGGGCGTTACCCACATCATGCGATTGTAGTATTGGCCCTCTTCCATAATCGCCACGCTGCCGGTGATCACACAGCCTCTTGCCTGGGCTTGCGCCTTCAGCCAGGCAACGCTTTGACTCTCCTCCATCGGCTGGGCCATTTCCCGAGAGTTCATAGTAAACCCCGTGGCAAACATCTCTGGCAGTACAATCAGATCCGTGTCGCGACTGTCTAAATCGCCCAACAGCTCGGCTAAACGCTCATGATTGGCGTGAGGATCTTCCCAGCGTAAATCGCACTGCACCAGAGTGGTTTTTAATTGGCTCATGCCATGTCTCCTTTGCATCAGTGTCTTTATCAATTGTGTGCTAGATTAGCATTTTTACTTAATGAGGCTGCTATGCTTCCATCCGCTCCACGGGACCCTGAAGCGGTCAAAGGCGTTATGTTTGGCTTAACCGCCTATACCATGTGGGGTTGTTTCCCGCTGTTTTTTGCCTTGTTTGACGGTGTGCCCGCGTTTGAAATTTTGGTTCACCGAATTATATGGTCGTGCCTATTTCTGGTTGGGCTTATCAGCGTGCTGCGCCGCTGGCCCCCCGTAATGGCGGCACTGGTGCAGCCTAAGCGCCTCGGCCGGGTGTTAGCCTGTGCGTTACTGATCGCGTTTAACTGGGGCATCTATATCTATGCGGTGGAAAACAAGCAGGTATTACAGGCCAGTTTAGGCTACTTTCTCACGCCGTTGGTAAATGTAGCGCTGGGGATGCTGGTGCTGCGTGAAGTTATGGCAAAACTTCAGCTAGTGGCACTTGGCCTTGCCAGCCTAGCCATCGCTATTCAATTTATCATGCTGGGTGAGTTGCCCTGGATTAGCCTGCTGCTAGCGCTCAGTTTTGGCAGCTATGGGCTGTTTAGGAAGCAGGTACCATTAGACGGGCTTTCGGGGCTGTTTGTGGAAACACTGCTGCTATTCCCACTGGCGCTAATGGCACTGACGTGGATAAGCTGGCAGGGCGAATCGCACTTTCTGAACGATGTGCCTATGTCGGCCCTGCTGGTGGTAAGTGGCGTGTTAACCGCTCTGCCGTTAATGGCGTTTGCAGGCGCGGCTCGTCGCTTACGCTTGGCCACGCTGGGTTTTTTAATGTACATCAACCCCAGCATTCAGTTCTTCATCGCCCTGACCGTATTTGGTGAGCCTCTTGGCATTATCCAACTGGCCACGTTCTTAATGATTTGGACAGGGCTCGCACTCTACTCCTGGTCATCTTGGCAGTCACGCACGCGCCAAGCGACGGCTTGAAGCCGGTAGCGCTTCCTGCGCTGAGAGAGCGCTGCTGGCTTGCGGATCTTTTTCAGGCTGATAACCCACGCGGAAGCCTCCCCAGTGCTTGCCGTTTATATAAATAGGCACTGATAGATCGTGCATCACTTCGCCAGTGTCGCGTTTGTAGGTTTGCAACAACAATGGCTTTTCGTGGGCACCGCACCGGCTGCCGGTCGGGTCATCAAAAATACGCTTACTGCGGCAATATTTGAGGTCATGATCGTAATCGCCGGTAGGCGCGAGACTGACTGCTGCATTGTGGGTGGGCACATAGCCATTGCGGTCACAGGCAATGGCGTAGCTAAGGCCATATTCGCTGAGTAAGGGCTCTTGCAGGGTGGGCAGCTGCTGATCCGTAAACTGATCAAACCCCGTGCGGTACAGCGGCGGCTTTGTACCCTTAATGGTGGCGTAGTCAGGCTGGAATAGCGTGGTTTCTGACAGTTCACCTCGGGCAATGGCTTTTTCAAACAATTTGCCAATGCGGTCAGCGGTTTGGCGAGCGGCTAAGAAAACCGTTTGATGCCGACCCAATAAACGCTGCTGCGCCAGCTCGCCATCAACGCCCTCTGCGGCATCCATTAATGCGCGCGCTTGCAGCGCTAATTCGTGCATATTGCGGTTGCCTTCATCCACATCGTCTTCTAGCTGGCGCAGGCTGTCGGCAACGGTTTGACTATGCTCTTTCGTGCTACTCATAGCGTCAGCCACGCTGGTAATTTCCTGCTGCACCTGATCAAACTCTTCGGTCATCGTTGATAGACTGCTGCCTACTCGCTGCATGCCTTGGGAGCGCTCGCGAACCCGCGTCATCAAATCTCCCATAGTAGCCACCACGCTCTGGCCGCTCTGATGCATGTCCTTAACCAGTTCATCAACGCTTTGTGTCGCCGTCGAGGTCTTCAAAGCGAGATTACGCACTTCACCTGCGACCACTGCAAAGCCTCTGCCATGTTCACCTGCTCGGGCGGCCTCAATGGAGGCATTCAACGACAGTAAGTGAGTTTGCTCAGCGATATCTTCAATCATGGAGGTGACGCTGCGCACCCGCTCAATTTTGTCGTTGAGCGCGGTGAGCATGTCTAACGCCTGGCTGGAACGTTCAGCAACATCGCTCATATCGTGGATGATATCGGTCAGCTCATCATAATTATGGTGGCTGGCCTGGCGGGCATTTTCCGCTAGCGTAGCCACCTGTGAGGCACTCGCGCTCACCTGCATAATCGCCGTGTTAATAGCGTTCATGCTAGAGGATGCCTCGCTGGCCATACTCTCCTGCTTGCCGAGCCTTTGAGCCATCAGGTCGGCATAGTGAGACACTTCCGCAGAGGCAATAGCGGTGCTACTGGCCCGGTTCATTAACCGATACGCCATGGCTCGCAACGAACCGTAGTCGCGCAATGGCTTCAGCAGCGCAGATTTACCTAAGTGGTGCTGGCCTGCGTTATAAATACCGTAAAGCGCACTGACCACGGCGGCCATTCCGGCGAACACAGCACACACTACCCCAGCGTATGGCCACACACCGGGCAGCGACACTAGCCAGATAGCGGCTAATAGAAGAAACAGTGGCATCAGCCAACGGAGTAGTCGCATATAAGGCACTCTTTTTTAGTTGACGTTATTGAGCTGTAAAACGATGCGATGGAGTAACTCTCTCTTTCTCAGTTAGCTTAACGGGTTATGCTAATGAAATAAGTAGCACTTTTGGGGCAGAGCACCGTTTGGACGTTCTGTATCTACCAATCGAGGCGGGAGGTGCCGCGTTAGGCCGCATATCGCGCTAAACTATTGACCTTATTTGCAACGCCGCTCTTTTTCACACTCGGCCGACGCCTTAGGAGCTTATGTTCAAGCGCTATTTGCCTATTTTTACCTGGCTGCCCCATTACCACCGGCGCTTATTGGGAGCCGATGTGCTGGCGGGCCTGATTGTGACCGTCATGGTCATTCCACAATCGTTGGCGTATGCCTTGCTTGCAGGGTTACCTGCGGTGGTGGGGCTCTATGCCAGCATTCTCCCGCAGCTGCTGTATACCTTTCTGGGCACCAGTAGAACTCTGGCGGTCGGGCCTGTGGCTATTATCGCGCTGATGACCGGGGCCGCATTATCCTCTGTTGCAACGCCTGGCAGCGCCGAATATTTGCAGGCCGCGCTCGTTCTTTCGTTACTCTCAGGCGGTATTTTAGTGGCCATGGGCGCGCTGAAGATGGGTTTTTTCAGCAACTTTTTAAGCCACCCGGTTATTTCGGGCTTTTTGACCGCTTCGGGAATTTTGATTGCCGTTAGCCAGTTAGGCAGCCTACTGGGCGTTTCAAGCAGTGGTTTCACTCTGGTAGAGCGCCTGATGACGCTACTGCCTAACCTGCCTACGTTTAACCCTTATACAGTTGCCATTGGCGGTGGAACGCTGCTGTTTCTGGTGTTAATGCGCCGCTATGGCAAACAAAGCTTGATAAAGGTAGGCCTTCCCGCAGCACTCGCTGATTTAATGACCAAAGCCGGGCCCGTTTTTGCCGTGGTGGTCACCACGTTGGCGGCGTGGCACTGGCAGTTGGCGTACGAGCATGGGGTAGCCGTGGTCGGTACTATTCCCAGCGGCCTGCCCGCCCTCAGCTTTCCCTGGGGGGATGCGTCGCTATGGCGAGCACTATTGATACCCGCCATGCTGATTAGCCTAGTAGGGTTTGTCGAGTCGGTCTCTATGGGGCAGATGCTGGCGGCAAAACGGCGCCAGCGCATCTCTCCCAACCAGGAGCTGATTGGCTTAGGAGCCGCCAACTTAGCGGCAGGATTTACCAGCGGCATGCCTGTTACAGGCGGCTTATCCCGCACCGTCATCAACTACGATGCGGGCGCGCAAACGCCTGCTGCTGGGGCCTTTGCCGCGCTCGGCATTGCGCTGGTGACGATGGCGTTTACCGGCTGGCTTTACTATCTGCCCATCGCGACGCTTGCCGCCACCATCACGGTGTCTATTTTAACGCTGGTGGATATCCCCATGCTGCGCCAAACCTGGCGCTACTCCCGCAGCGACTTTGCCGCCATGGCGGTCACCATTCTATTGACGCTGGTGGAAGGCATTGAAGCAGGCATTATCGGCGGGGTGACGCTCTCCATTGCGCTCTTTTTGTACCGCACCAGCCGCCCCCACAGCGCGTTAGTGGGCCGGGTACCGGATACCGAGCACTTTCGCAACATAGAGCGCCACGATGTGGAGACGGTAAGCAACGCAGCCCTGCTGCGCATCGATGAAAGCCTCTACTTCGCCAATGCCCGTTATCTTGAAGACACCGTCTACAACTTGGTGGCCAGCCGCCCGGAGCTTGAGCATGTCGTGCTGATTTGTTCAGCGGTCAACCTGATTGACGCCTCTGCTTTAGAGAGCCTGGATGCCATCAATGCTCGCTTGAAGGATTCCGATGTCAAACTACACCTGTCAGAGGTGAAAGGACCGGTGATGGATCAGTTGAAAAAAAGTGACTTTTTGGATGCTTTAACCGGGCGGGTATTTTTGAGCACCTACGCTGCATGGCGCGAATTTTCTTAGCTTTAAGAATCATAACTTATTGAAAAGCCAGGCAACCGCCTGGCTTTTTACGTTGTGCTAAGGACTATTTGTAGCCGCCTATGAGAACAGCGTTGACAGCCTCTCTGGCCTTACCTACTATCACTCGACCACTTAGCAAAACCAAATACCGCATAGCAAAATATAAAGTAACTGAACGTAACGAGCCCAAAAGCAACAATCACAATAGAAGCAACCACAATAAAGGAGCATTTCAATGCGTCCGTTTGCTCACCGCCTGTTAATCGCTGCCCTCCCGCTCTCGCTGTTAGGAGTGGCGGTCAGCCACGCCAACGAAGTAGAACTCCCCAGCACCATGGCCTGGACCGCCTACGGCACCAACTCCAGCGGCTACGCCCAGGCCGTTGCCATTGGCAATATGCTGCAGAATAAGTACGACTCTTCTGTGCGCATTCTGCCTGGCGATAACGATGTCTCACGTATGACGCCCCTCAAACAGGGTCGTGTTGACCTGTGCGCCTGCGGTATCGCCAGCTACTACGGCGCCGAAGGGGTCATGATGTTTGCAGACCGCGATTGGGGTCCGCAGCCGCTTCGCGTGATTACCACCTCAACCGCGTCGTTTGGTCTGTCGTTGGCTGTGGCGGGTGATTTGGACGTTGAAACCCCCGCCGATTTAGCAGGCAAACGCATTGCTTATATTCGCGGTGACGATGCCCTGAACAAAGGCACCGAGGCGTACCTTGCCTTTGGCGGATTAACCTGGGATGACGTTGAACGCGTTGACTACCCCGGCTATGCCCGCTCTTTCGACGGCATTATTGCTGGCGATGTGGACGCCTCTTTCACTACCACCGTTACACCGCCCGCTCAGCAGCTCGCAAGCAGCCCACGGGGCGTTAGCTGGCCGGTGCTTGACCCTAACGATGAAGCTGGCTGGGAACGCATGGCGGCGGTGGCACCCTACTTCCGCCCCCATGAAGTCACCGCCGGTGCAGGCGGCATTAGCGCCGACAACCCGGTACCCAGCGCCAGCTATCCCTACCCCATTGTGGTGGCGAATCAAGACCTTGATGACAATGTCGCTTACGGTTTAATCAAAGCGATGCAGGAAAACTACGACGACTACAAAGATAACGCGCCGGGTGCAGTGGGCTACGCGCTGGAATACCAGGATCTACAGTGGGTAATCCCATTCCACGACGCAGTGGTGGAGTACTACAAAGAGATCGACGTGTGGACCGATGAGATGCAGGCCCACCAAGACCAACTCGTTGAGCGTCAAAACGTATTAATGCAGGCCTGGGAGCAGTTTATGCAAGACGCACCCAGCGATGCCGATACGTTTACTACTGACTGGATGGCCGCCCGCGCCACGGCGCTCACCGATGCTGGGTTCGAGCCGATCTTCGAGTAACTCGCCACGGGGCGGCGCTCGCCGCCCCTGCTGATTGATGGAACGCCCTATGACCACCGATACCGCACCTGCCAGCACGCCGCAGGTTAAAGAAAAAATCAGCCAAATCCGCGAGCTGCCTTTGGCGCTTCGTTGGGTGCCTGCCACCGTCACCGTATTACTGATGATGATGACGCTGGACTACCTGTTTAACTGGGGCTTGCTCACGTTCGTGACCGGGCTGGAAACTCAGTTTTACTATGCAGTGGTGGCACTGCTTCTGCCGCTCGTGTTTCTGCTATGGCCCATGCGCAGCAGCCAGCAGGAGCAATCCATTCCCTGGTATGACTACCTGTTTAGCGCTGTCACGCTGATCGTGGGTGGCTACTTTGTGTATAACGCTGTTCCCATTCTGGAGCGCGGCTGGGCGTTTGCAGCTCCGGATATCGCCATTTATTTCAGCTATGCCTACTGGTTATTGATTATCGAAGCCGCCCGCCGAGCCGGCGGTTTGCCGATTGCCATCATTGCCGGGGTGTTCTCGCTTTACCCCTTAGTAGCCGATATCGTTCCTGGCCCCATCCAGGCATTCCCTTCTAGCCTGCCTGAAACGGCGATGTACCACACCATGAGCACCGAAAGCATCATGGGGGTTCCGCTACAGGCTTTTGCGGGCCTGGTGATTGGCTTTCTGGTGTTTGGCGTGGTGCTGCAAAAAAGCGGCGGCGGCAAATTCTTCATTAATTTAGCCTTTGCGCTTTTAGGCCATGTACGCGGCGGCCCGGCTAAGGTGTCGATTTTCTCAAGCGGCCTGATGGGTTCCATGAGCGGCAGCGTGATCAGTAACGTGCTGACCACTGGGGTGCTCTCGATTCCGGCCATGCGCCGCATTGGCATGAGCCGCTCGTTTGCGGGCGGTGTGGAAGCCTGCGCCTCAACCGGTGGCGTATTGATGCCCCCGGTGATGGGTGCCACCGCCTTCGTGATGGCCATGTTCCTGGATATTCCCTACTCAGCGGTGGCGCTGGCAGCGGTAATTCCCTCTATTCTCTATTTCCTTGGCCTGTTCATTCAAATTGATGCCTATGCCGCGCGCAATGACATCAAAGGCCTGCCCGCCATAGAGCTACCGTCGATTAAGCAAACGCTGAAAGAGGGCTGGTACTTTATCTTCGTCTTCGGCCTGCTGGTATGGATGCTGCTGATCATGCAGCGCGAAGCGGTTGCCCCATTTTATGCGACCGCCCTGCTGTTAGTGCTCAACCAGCTCTCTAAGCAGAACCGCTGGGGTTGGAAGGATGTCACCGAAACGCTCTCGTCAGCGGCCAAGCTATTTGCTGAGCTTATCGCCATTCTGGCGGGCGTGGGTATGTTGGTAGGCGCACTCTCCATGACCGGCCTATCGGGCACCATTGCCAACGACTTTATCAATATCGCCGGCGGCAGCGTTCCGCTACTGCTGATTATGGGCGCGGTCACCAGTTTTGTACTGGGCATTGGCATGACGGTCACTGCGGCCTATATCTTCCTGGCGGTGGCGCTCGCCCCTGCGCTGATTCAAGGCGGCGGTCTAGACCCCATGGCGGTGCACATGTTCATCCTCTACTGGGGCATGCTCAGCTTTATCACGCCGCCCGTGGCACTGGGTGCCTTTGCAGCCGCCACCGTGGCCGGTGCCCGCCCGATGGAAACTGGCCTGCAGGCCATGCGCCTAGGCAGCGTGATTTACTTTATCCCCTTTCTATTCGTGCTGAACCCCGCGCTGATCATGCAGGGCGAACCATTGATGATCATTGCCGTGTTTATCCAGGCAGTCATCGGCATCATTCTGTTTGCCTCTGCCATGCAAGGCTACCTAATGGGCGTTGGGCGATTGGGCTACGGCGCGCTGCAGGAAATCGTCATTCGCGCGCTAGTGCTCATCGCGGGCCTGCTGTTGGCATTGCCCGGTGGCGGCATGGTGCCTTTCAGCCAGTGGGAATTAATTGGCTTGGCCGCAGCGGCGCTGCTACCAGGCGTTGCGCTTGCGCGGCTTAGCCAGCGCCATCACCAGCGTTCGCTCACTGCCAACGCTTAATGCCACCTTCGAGGATATTTATGAGCACAAAAACAACCCTCTCCCTCGTACTCGGTAGTTTAACGGCAGGCCTGCTGGCGGCTGGAAGCGCCAGCGCCATGCCTAGCACGCTGAATTGGACCGCGTATGGCACCGGCACCAGTGGCCATGCGCAGATAATGGCCATCAGCCAGCTGCTACAAGAGGAGCACGGCACTCAGTCCCGCGTCATTCCGGGTGAAAACGACACCATGCGCATGACGCCGCTGAAAACGGGACGCGTGGATCTCTGCGCCTGCGGCATTGCCAGTTACTACGGCTCTGAAGGCGTGATGATGTTCGCCGGGCCAGACTGGGGCCCGCAGCCTATTCGGGTGATTTCCACCTCCATGGCGAGTTTTGGCATAGGCATGGCGGTGGCAGGCGACGTAGAGATGGGTTCCATCGCCGATCTGGAAGGTAAACGGCTAGCCTACCTGCGCGGCGACGATGCGCTGAACAAAGCTGCTGAAGCCTACCTAGCATTCGCAGGTTTGACCTGGGATGACGTTGAACGCGTCGACTTCCCCGGCTACAACGCCGCCTTCGACGGCATTATCAGCGGCCGTGCCGATGCCGCTATTACCACCACCGTGACACCGGCGGCGCAGCGGTTAGCGGCTAGCCCTCGTGGCTTACAGTGGCCAGAACTGCCCACTGACGATGAAGCAGGCTGGGCACAGATGCTGGAACTGGCGCCCTACTTCCAGCCCCACGATGTGACGTCAGGCGCGGGTATTAACGCTGAACAGCCGCTGGCCAGCGCCAGCTACCCTTACCCCATTCTAGTGGGCAACGCCGATTTAGCCCCAGAAACGGTCACCGGTTTGATCACCACGCTAGTGGAGTCGTTTGACGACTATAAAGATAACGCCCCAGGGGCTAGCGGCTATGCCCTTGAGAATCAAAACATGACCTGGGTGGTGCCGTTCCACGAGGCCGTGGTGGCGTACTACCAAGAAAGCGGTGTATGGACCGATGAAATGGACGCCCACCAAAACTCCCTGGTGGAGCGGCAACAGCTGCTAATGGACACCTGGGAAGCCTATCAAGCCGATGCCCCCGAAGACGAAACGGCGTTTATCGACGGTTGGATGGAAACTCGGCGGGCTGCCTTACAAGAAGCTGAGTTAAACCCCGTTTTCTGATGTTGCTTCAATCACGACGGAAATCATTACCTAAGGCCGCCTCTGTGCGGCCTTTTGTTTAACCAGCCTTATTCCGCAATGCAAAACGTTGTTTTGCATTATTGACTCCAACGGTGTCTTTCGCCATGATCACTTTATTCCGAATAACAACTTTCAATTTCATATAGCGAAACACGGGAGCCACTATGAGTGTTCACTACCAGCGACATGGCGAGGTCGGCGTCATCAGTATCGCTAACCCGCCCGTCAACGCATTGAGCCAAGCGGTGCGTAGCGGTTTGCTCAGCGCCCTTAAAGAGGGGTTGGCCGACCAGCAGGCCCAAGCACTGGTGGTGATGGCAGAGGGGCGCACCTTTATTGCGGGTGCCGATATACGTGAATTTGGTAAGCCGCCCCAAGCACCGCTGCTACCGGATGTTATTACCCAGCTAGAAGCCTGCCCCAAACCGCTCATCGCATCGCTACACGGCACCGCGCTGGGCGGCGGCTTTGAAGTCGCGTTGGGTTGCCACTATCGAATTGCGCTGGCAGGCACTCGCGTTGGTTTACCGGAAGTGAAGCTTGGCTTACTGCCCGGCGCAGGCGGTACCCAGCGGCTGCCCCGCTTGGTAGGTGTGGAAAGATCCCTAGACATCATCACCAGCGGGCGCTTTGTAGACGCCGCTGAAGCGCAGGATATCGGCATTATCGATGCCATCAGCGATGCCCAAACACCGCTGGAAGCGGGTTTGGCAGCGGCAAAAGAGGTATTAGCGGGACAACAGCAGGCGCGCATCACCGGTCAGTTACCCGCTCCAGAGGCCAACTCCCAGGCCATTATCGCTATGCGCGAACAGCTTGAAACCAGCGTACCGGCACTGTTTTCTCCGTTTCGCATTGTGGACGCCGTTGACGCCTGCACTAAAGCCGCATCTCTGGAAGAGGGTTTGCGTTGCGAGCGTGAGCTATTTCTTGCCTGTATGGATTCCCCCCAGCGCGCAGGGCTGATTCACCTGTTTTTTGCCGCTAGAAATCCCCATGTCGTCCCTGGCGTAGACAATGCTGAGCCCTTTGCGCAGATCGCCCTTATCGGTAAACACCCGCTCTTTGAGACGCTTCATAGCGCCGCCCAGCGCGCCAACATAACGCTTACCGATACCCCAAACGATAGCACTGAACTGTGCCTGCTCGCCCCTGGCGAAGACGCAAGCGCCTGCCCTTCTCAAGCGGTCACCGTAGCGCTGCAGTTACTTACCGCAAATGCCTCAACATCGCCTCTCAGCCTAGTGCTTGCCGAGCGCGGCCCGTTCCATGAATTGGTGAATCACCACGCCAGCGCGACCGACCAGCAGCGGGCTGCCTTAACACTCAAAGCGCTGCGGGCCAACGTGGTGGTTAGCAAGTCGCCTAGCGTACTGAGCACGCTTTATAACGCCGCAAAGCAAGCGCCCGACAACGACGCTCAGTCAGCCATGGAGCAGGCGAGCCTGACGCTAGCGCAGCAAGGTACCTGCTACCGCGAGAGCGATATTGACCTTCTGGCAGTGGAAGCGCTGAGCTACCCACGCCATTTGGGCGGGCCGCACCGCCAAGCCACTCTGCCATCCCATTTATCGATTCACAAAAAGACGCCTTCCGAGGATGCACACTCATGAACCTGACATTTAGCCCCGAAGAGCAGGCATTCCGCGAGGAAGTCCGCCGATTTTTAGCCGATGCACTGCCGAGCGACATCCGTGAGCATGTGCGTCTAGGCCGCCATCTGCGCGCCGATGACCACATCCGCTGGCAGAATATTCTCAGCGATCAAGGGTGGCTTGCCGCCAACTGGCCTGTTGAGCACGGCGGTCCAGGCTGGGGTCCGGTACAGCGGCATATCTTCGATGAAGAGTGCGCAGCCGCCCACGCCCCTACGGTGGTGCCCTTTGGCGTCAATATGGTCGCGCCAGTGATCATGAAATTCGGCAGTGTGGAGCAGCAACAGCAATACCTGCCGCGGATTCTTAATAATCAGGACTGGTGGTGCCAAGGTTATTCTGAGCCGGGTGCTGGCTCGGATTTGGCGGGCCTATCCACCCGCGCCGTGCTCGATGGCGGCCACTACATCGTCAATGGCCAGAAAACCTGGACCACCCTAGGCCAGCACGCCAACATGATGTTCTGTTTGGTGCGCACCGATCCTCACGCGAAAAAACAGGCGGGTATCAGCTTCTTGCTGATTGATATGCAAACCCCTGGCATTACCGTACGGCCGATTATCACCCTCGACGGCGCTCATGAAGTCAACGAAGTGTTCCTGGACAATGTGCGCGTGCCGATAGAAAACCGCGTGGGTGAGGAGGGCCAAGGCTGGACCTGTGCCAAATTCTTGCTTACCCACGAGCGTACCGGCATTGCCGGGCTTGGTCACGCCAAGCAGGCGCTGCGCCATTTGAAATCCCTCGCCTCCCGTATGCAGCATCGCGGCAAACCACTTTTATCGCTACCCAGCTTTCGCCAGCGGGTGGTCAAAGCCGAGCTTGAGCTGATGGCGCTGGAAGTGACCAATCTGCGCGTGATTGCCGCAGCGCGGGATGGCGGCGTGCCGGGTGCAGAGAGCTCGCTGCTCAAAGTACGCGGCTCTGAACTGCGCCAAGAAATTAGTGAGCTTACCCGCCGTGCGCTTGGCCCTGCTGCCCTGCCGTTTTTCCCCGAGTTTCTCCATGGTGATGAATCGCTGGCTGACGAATACGCCCAAGGCGCTGCCGCCAGCGCTCAATATTTTAATCGTCGCAAGCTGTCGATTTATGGCGGTGCCAACGAGATTCAAAAAAGCATCGTCGCTAAAACCATTTTAGGAATGTAAGGGGGTCACCATGGATTTTGCACTCACCGACGAGCAGCGCATGCTCGAAGAGACACTGACACGCTTAGTGGCCGACCAGGTAACGCCCGAGCAGCGCCGCGCTATGCTGGAAGCGCCAGCCCAAGGGGCCAGCCCGCTATGGCGCACGTTCGCAGAATTAGGCCTGCTGCATATGCCGTTTAGCGAAGACGTCGGCGGGCTAGGCGGCGACGGCACCGATGTAATGATTATTATGCAAGCGTTGGGGCGCGGCTTAGTGCCAGAAGCGTACCTGTTTGGGTTAGTCATGCCCGGGCAGCTGCTTGCGCTATGCGCCAACTCAGCACAGCAGGAGCGCTGGCTGACCCCGTTGTTGGAAGGTGAACACCAGCTCGCCTTGGCTTGGCATGAACACACCGCCCGCTATGACGCTTTCGATATTTCTACCCAAGCGAGCCAACACGATGGCCAGTGGCAGCTTAACGGCCGCAAAGATGTCGTAATGAACCTCGGCAATGCCGCCGCCACGCTGGTGACCGCCCAACTGCCTAACGGCAAGCTTGGCGTGTTTATCGTCCCTGCCAATACTCAAGGCGTCACCTTGCAGACCTATCGCACAATGGATGACCAGCCCACCGGTGACCTAACGTTGAACAGCGTGGCACTGCCGCTAGAGAACTGTCTAAGCGAAGACGCAGGTGACGCATTGGCAGAGGTGCTGGCCCTGGGCCGCGCCGCGTTGTGTGCCGAGGCCATTGGTGCGATGGAAACTGCCTGCGACCAAACCCTCGCCTATTTAAAAGAGCGCAAGCAGTTTGGCCTGCCGCTGGCCACGTTCCAGTCACTGCAGCACCGCATGGTGGATATGCACCTCCACCTGGAGCAGTCGCGCTCCATGGCGATTCTCGCTGCCACCAGCCTCTCGCTGCCTGCTGACGAGCGGGACTATAAAATCGCCGCGGCCAAGGCCTACTGCGGCGAGTCTGCGCGCTTTATTGCGGAACAAGCCATTCAGCTTCATGGCGGCATGGGTATGACCGAAGAGTGCTACGTGGCCCACTACGCCAAACATTTGGTGATGTTTGACCACTACCTGGGCGACAGCGACTATCACCTTGAGACGGTGAGCGAACAGCTCGACGCCGCCTAAGGAGAAGCTCATGCACAGTGAAGAAACGTCACTTGTACGCCTTGAGACTACCGAGGGCGGTATCGCCGAAGTGACCATTGCGCGCCCTGCGGTGCGCAATGCCCTCAACGAGCCCACGGCCCTTGCGCTCAATGACGCATTAGCCACCGTGGCAGCTGACCCGCAGGTGCACTGCGTGATCCTGAGCGGTGAAGGTAGCGCCTTCTGCGCCGGTGCCGATTTAGCAGAATTCGAAAAGGCCTCCACCCAGCCTGCCAGCGAGCGGCTGGCAACGCTGTTTCTGCCTGCGCTGCGCAGCATGATGACGATGGAAAAGCCTGTGATCGCCGCGGTGAGCGGCGCTGCTGCGGGAATTGGTGTGTCCTACGTGCTAGCCAGCGATATGGTGGTGATGGGCCGCTCGGCTTACCTAAAACTGGCCTTTATCAATATTGGCTTGATTCCCGACGGCGGCGCTTGCTGGCATTTGGTACGCAAGCTTGGCCACGCCCAAGCCTTTGAGATGGCGGCACTGGCTACCCCAATGGATGCCGAGCGCTGTGTGGCGCTGGGCTTGGCCAACCGGGCAGTGGAAGATAATCAGGTGTTAGCGGAAGCACGAGCGCTGGCACAGACCCTTGTGGCTCAATCCCCTCAAGCGCTGGGAGCAACAAAACAGGCCATGCGACAGGCGGCGAAACTGCCGTTAGACGACACGCTAACGCTTGAAGGCGCACTGCAAGATGAGTGTAAAGCCACCGAGGATTTTCATGCTCGCGTGGCTGCTTTTCGTCAGCGCCGTCGTAACTGATCCAGTGCTTGCTGATAATCCGCACGCAGCGTGGCTACTTCATCGGCCACGCTGTTCAGTGTGGTAATACCCCCCACCCCTTGCCCTGCACCCCAAATATCCCGCCACGCTTTTGCCTTACTGCTGCCGCCTGACCCATAGCGCATGGCATTTTTGTCGCCCTCTGGCAGTGCCTCTGGGTCCAGCCCGGACAGCTCGATGCTTTGGCGCAGGTAGTTACCGTGCACGCCGGTAAACAGGTTGGTATAGACGATATCCCCCGCAGCGGCTTCCAGTACCATCTGCTTGTAAGCGGGCTGAGCATTGGCTTCCTGAGTGGCAATAAAGCGCGTGCCCATATACACCATGTCCACGCCCAGCGCCTGAGCGGCAGCGATCTGCTCGCCTTTGGTTATCGCCCCTGCCAGCACCAGCGGGCCATCGTAAAACTGCCTGACCTCTGCAACAAAGGCGAAGGGGTTAAGCCGCCCCGCATGGCCGCCTGCCCCATGGCAGACCAAAATCAGCCCATCCACCCCGGCATCGATGGCTTTTTTAGCGTGCCTCAACGTGGTCACGTCATGAAACACCAGGCCGCCATAAGCGTGCACTTGCTCGACCACCCGATTGGGCGCATGCAGGCTGGTGATGATCAATGGCACCTTGAACTCAGCGCATAGCGCTAAATCGTGATCCAGACGGTCATTGGTGGGGTGCACAATCTGATTCACCGCAAACGGCGCGGCGGGCTGCTGCGGATTCTGAGCGCTATAGTCGTATAAGGTATCGGTAATCTGCTGCAGCCACTCCCGAAGCAGTTCCTCAGGCCTGGCGTTCAGTGCAGGAAACGCGCCCATGATGCCCGCCTGGCACTGGGCAATTACCAGCTCAGGGCCAGAAACTATAAACATGGGAGAGCCGATAACCGGCAGCGTCATCGAGGCAGTCAGTTGGGTTAGCATAAGCAGCTCGCTGATTATTATTAAAATTTCTAAGCGAAAAAAGCCCCTTTCGGGGCTTTTAAGGGACGTTTACAGCTTGCTTTCCAGCTCCGGCAGGATCTCAAACAGATCCCCTACAAGGCCGTAGTCGGCGACCTGGAAGATCGGCGCTTCGTCGTCTTTGTTGATGGCGACGATCACCTTGGAGTCTTTCATGCCCGCCAAGTGCTGGATCGCACCTGAAATACCCACCGCAATGTAGAGTTCGGGCGCGACGATCTTACCAGTCTGGCCCACCTGCATGTCGTTGGGCACGAAGCCCGCATCGACCGCCGCACGGGAAGCGCCAATGGCCGCGCCCAGCTTGTCGGCAATGCCGTCCAGCAGCTTGAAGTTCTCGCCATTGCCCATGCCGCGGCCACCGGAGATGACGACCTTGGCGCCACCGAGTTCCGGGCGGTCGCTTTGCGCCAGCTCTTGTTTGACGAAGCTGGACTGGGCGTTGTCGGCAACGAAATCCACCGCTTCCGTTGTGGCGCTGCCGCTGGTGCCGACTGCATCAAAGCCGGTGGTACGGATGGTGATGACTTTTAGCGCGTCGTCGCTTTTAACCGTGGCGATGGCGTTACCGGCATAGATCGGGCGCAGGAAGGTATCGGCGCTTTCGACGCCAATCACATCCGACAGCTGGCTGACATCTTTCAGGGCCGCCAGGCGCGGCAGCACGTTTTTGCCGGTGGTGGAGGCGCTGGCCAGCACGTGGGTGTAATCGCCAGCGAGTTCGACCAGCAGCGCGCCCATGGGCTCGGCAAGCTGATGGGCGTAAGCGGCGTTATCTGCTACGCGTACTTTGCTCACGCCGTCGAGTTGTGCAGCGGCGTCTGCTGCCGCCTGGACGCCTTCACCGGCGACCAGCACATCAATATCGCCACCGATGGCCTGGGCCGCTGCGACGACGTGAGCGGTCGCGCCCGCCAACTGACCTTCATGAAGGTCGGCAAGTACCAGAATGCTCATGAGATCAGCTCCTTTTAAAGCACTTTGGCTTCGTTTTTCAGTTTGTCGATCAGCTCGTCCACCGAGGCGACTTTGATACCGCCTTTGCGCTCGGCAGGAGATTCCACTTTGAGCAGCGTGACCTTGGAGGCTACCTCCACGCCATAGTCGGCGGGGGTTTTGACATCCAGCGGCTTTTTCTTGGCCTTCATGATGTCCGGCAGCTTGGCGTAGCGCGGTTCATTCAGGCGCAGGTCGGTGGTGACGATCGCCGGGAGTGTCAGCGCGACAGTTTGCAGGCCGCCGTCGATTTCACGGGTCACATTTACTTTGTCGCCATCTACCACCACTTCCGAAGCGAACGTACCTTGCGGCAGGTTAGTGAGGGCTGCCAGCATCTGGCCGGTCTGGTTGTTGTCGGTGTCGATGGCCTGTTTGCCGAGGATCACCAAACCGGGTTGCTCTTCGTCCACCACTTTGGCCAGCAGTTTGGCCACCGCCAGCGATTCGGCGCGCTCGTCGGTTTCAATGTGGATAGCGCGGTCAGCCCCCAGCGCCAGCGCGGTGCGCAGCTGCTCTTGGGCGGCCTTGGGGCCCACGGTCACGGCCACGACTTCGGTGGCTACGCCCTTCTCTTTCAGGAGCACCGCTTCTTCCACGGCAATTTCGCAGAAGGGGTTCATGGCCATTTTGACGTTGGTAAGGTCCACATCAGAATGATCCGCTTTGACGCGGATTTTGACGTTGTAGTCGATGACGCGTTTCACCGCGACGAGGATTTTCATAAGGCATGCTCCAGCGATTGAACCATCGGCTTTTTATTCCGCATAGCAAAATAATATTTTACTTTATAAAAAGAACAATAAAAAAACGCCTGCCAAAGGTCAAGCGTTTCCTTGTACAGCCCACCTCAGAAAGGCGACCAACCAAACCATAACGCCAGCAGCGGTATCGCCGCGATCAGAAAGCGCCCGTTCCAGCGGTAGCCGATGCGGGTGGCGGGTACGCCGGTAAAGCGCGAGAGAATCAGCATGGAAGCGGTCATTGGTGATGACATCAGCGCCAGCGCCCAGCCTACCATTAACGATGCCCCAATCAGCTCAGGCGTTAACCCCTCAATGCCCAGCGTGGGGAGCAAGCCCACCAACAGCGTCACCGTAACAATCGGGTTGACGCCTATTTGCGCTAGCCCCACTACCATCAGCATGGCCAACACCGCATTTAAAGTGCCCAGCGGGTCTAGCACCGCCAATAGCGGTGCTAGCTGCTGAGTATCCACCAAGCCCACGCATACATGCCCCAAATAGCCTGCCGCCCCCAGCACCACGATTTCATTAGCGCTGGGAGACAGCAACCAAGGTAGCTGGCGGTGTACTGCCGTGACTGCGGCAGGCAGCCCGCCAAAGCCCAGCCTGCGACGCTGCCAAGCCAGCCATAAAAGCGCCCCGGTAGGCGCGCCCAGCAGCGCGGCAATGGGCAGTCGTAACTCCAGCAGCCACGCAATAGAGAACACCAGCGCCACAATGCCGATTAGCAAAACGCTAAACTGCGCCAACGGGCGCAGCGACGGGGTGACATAGGTTTTATTGGCGGGTGGGTGCGGGCCGGTGAAGTAGTCCACCGCCCAGCCCGCCATAAAAATCAGCGCGGCGGCCCATAGAATATAGGGCGCCAGCTGTGGCCAGGTAACCTGGGGAAGGCTTGAAAGCACCACGGCCACCCCGATACCCATGGGCGAAATCAGCGGGGCCAGCGAAAATCCGCGCAGCAGCGCCAGCATCATGCGCCGCTGGCGGGCCTCACGCACCCAGGCGCGCCCTTGGGCGGCACTCAGGGTATTGCTCTTCTCGATCATCGCGGCGAACAGATTCAGCACGCCAATGTTAAGAATGATGCCAAACAGCGCCGAGCCCAAGGATAAGATCGGATAACGGCGGCTAGGGGGTTGAAGCAGCATGCTTTGCCCGCAGCGGCGCACTAAACGGGAGCGATAGGCAGGTAAGCGCAACATACTCAGCGCCACCACAAAGGTGGCAAAAAACGCAAAACGCCCACTCGCCTCAAACAGCAGCTGCCCAGGCGTGGGCGAGCGCCACAGCGCGAGCAGCGTGAGTACGCCAGCGGCACACAGCAGCCCCTTGGCCATGCGGGTGAGTTGACCTTTCAGGGTCATCAAATAGAGCAGCAGCGCAACAATGCCTGCGGCTTGCCACGCCACGCTGCCACCCACCAAATGGATCAGCGTGGCAAGCGTCACCAGTAGCAAACAGGAAACCCGCAGGCGGGCTGGACTCACTCGCTAGGCTCCCTCAACTGCGGGTCGGGAACGCCTTGTGACGATTCACTGCCGCTACGGCGGCGAAAAGAGCCTTCGCCCATAGCGACAAGATTGCCCCGCTCATCCACGATCTCACCGCTGGTCATGAAGGTTTTTTGCCCGCCGCCACGCAGCGTGCCCGTGGCCCGTAACACGCCTTGCCGAGCAGGCCCCACAAAGGTGGTAGTGAGTGACAGCGTCATCCCGCGACGAATATTCCCCGGCACATCGCAGTGCAGGCCCGCTAGGCTTAAGGCACTGTCCAGCATGGAAGCCAGTACGCCGCCGTGCACATTGCCGCTGCGGTTAAGGTGCTTGGGTTCAATGGTGAGTTCCACCACCGCTCGCCCCTCTTCCCACTCCACCACGTGCATGCCCAGCAATTCGTGATAGCCCATCAGCGCCTGGGGCGTGGTGGAAGCGATTGCGCTGTCTGTTTCGCTCATAAAGCGCTCTCCTGCTGGGCCAAGTCGCGTAGCCGCCCTTTCAAAATCTTACCACTGGCGGTGGAAGGCAACGCATCCATCAGCACAATTTGGGTCGGCCGCTTATAGGGCGCAAGCCGCTCGGCAATAAAGGCTTTGAGCTCTACCATATCGACTTCAATACCCGGCTCACACTGCACAAATGCCACCACCTCTTCATTGCCTGCCACTTGCCGCCCTACCACTGCGGTTAACGTCACAGCAGGATGCTCATTAATCACTGCTTCCACATCCGGCGGGTAGATGTTGAAGCCCGAGCGAATAATCAGCTCTTTACTGCGGCCCACGATATAGAGCTGATCGTCGTGATCCAGTTTGGCGATATCACCGGTATTGAGCCAGCCATCTTCCGTTAAGGTGGCGCGGGTGGCGTCCGGCTGGCGGAAGTAGCCCTTCATGATATTAGGGCCACGCACCCACAGCTCGCCGATCTCATCGCCTGCCTTTTCTGCCGTGCCGCTGCTGCCTAGGGGCTCCAACCGATACTCCAACAGCGGCAGCACGCGGCCCACGGTGCTGCTCTGATGGCGGTCTTCAATCCGGGTTTGACTAATCGTTGGGCTGGCTTCGGTGAGGCCGTAGCCATTGTGCAGCGTTAGGCCAAACGCAGCTTCAACACGGGTTTTGGTATCGCTATCCAGCGGTGAGCCGCCTGCAGACATATAGATAAGCGCAGGCGCTTCTAACGCGCGCTGCTCACGCTTCAAGTACTCCAGGGCGCGAGCGTACATGGCAGGCACGCCCTGAAGCACGGTAATGCGCTCCTCTTTGAGCGTTGCCAGCAGCTGTACCGCGTCAAAGCGGGGCACGGTGTACAGGCACGCGCCGTTATACAGCGAGCCCATACACACCGATGAGAGACCAAACACATGAGACATGGGCAGCACGCCATACACCCGCTGCCCTTCGCTCAGATGGCGCATGCCGCCGGAAATAGAAGCGATATACAGAATACCGCGATGGGTCAGCATGACGCCTTTCGGCGTACCGGTGGTGCCTGAGGTGTAGATCATCGCCGCCACCTGCTCAGCACCGCTTGCATGAACAGGCTCTGGCTCGCTCTCAAATAGCGGTGAAATCGCCAGGCTGCCGAGCTGCGGATGTTGGTAGCGGTCAGCCGCGTGGCGCTCGGCGTGATGGCTCGCCTCTGGGGAGGCTTCGCAGGTGTAAAACACTCGGCGAGGCAGGCAGTTGCCCTGAATTAAATCCACTTCCTGAGCAGAGAGGCGCGAATTGACAATCGCGACCCAAACATTCATTTCACTGGCGGCCAACAGCAGCACCACCAGGGCACGGCAGTTTTCACTGACCGTCATAATACGGTCGCCGGGCCGTACGCCTAAATTAGCTAACCACTCGCAGGCGGCATGAATCTCTTGCCCCAGCTCGGCGTAGCTCCAGCGAACGTTGCCATCCACAAGCGCGGGGTGATCGGCTAGGCGTTTCGCATTTTCCAGCACGCGGGTGCTCAAGCGCTCGGGAAGTTCTGCTAACAGCTCGCTTGCCAGACGGCCAAAGATCTTCTCATCTGGCGCTTGGTAAGGGACCGACAGAGCCATTAGGACGCCTCCCGCACCATGTTCCGGGCAATCACCAGCTGCTGAATTTGCGTCGTCCCTTCGTAAATGCGGAACAAGCGCACATCGCGGTAGAAACGCTCAACGGCGTATTCCGACATATAGCCCGCACCGCCGTGCACCTGCACGGCGCGATCCGCGACGCGACCCACCATCTCGGCACAGAACAGCTTGCAGCAGGAGGCTAGGGTTGAGACGTTTTCGCCATCATCTTTCCGGCGTGCGGCGTCCATGACCATGGTTTTGCCTGCGTAGGCCTCGGTTTTGCTATCTGCCAGCATAGCCTGCACCAGCTGATGCACCGCCAGCGGCGCACCAAACTGCTTACGCTCCATGGTGTAGCGCAGCGACTCTTCAACCAAACGCTCGGCCACGCCCACACACACCGCAGAAATATGCAGTCGCCCACGGTCGAGCACTTTCATGGCGGTTTTAAAGCCTTGCCCCTCTTTGCCGCCAATGATGTTTTCAGCCGGTACACGGCAGTTATCAAAAATGATATCGCAGGTATGCGCGCCCTTCTGGCCCATCTTGTTATCTGCCGGGCCGCGAATCAGACCGGGCGTATTGCCTTCAACAATAAAGGCGGAGATACCGCCAGCGCCTTTGTTGTCTGGGTCGGTACGCGCCATCACGGTAAACAGGTCCGCTTCCGGGCCGTTGGTGATATAGCGCTTGGTACCGTTTAACACGTAGTAGTCACCATCGCGCACGGCGGTGGTGCGCAGGCTGGCGGCATCGGAGCCGGAGTCCGGTTCGGTCAGGCAGAACGAGCTAAGAATTTCGCCGGTGGCCAAGCGCGGCACGTATTTGGCTTTCTGCTCTTCAGTGCCGTCAATCAGGATGCCCTGGGCACCGATACCATTATTCGTACCGAATACCGAGCGGAACGCGGGAGACGTTTTGCCGATTTCCATGGCTACCAGAGCTTCTTCTTCCATGGTGAGCCCTAAGCCGCCGTACTCTTCAGGAATGGATAGCCCGAACAGCCCCATCTCCTTCATTTCCGCCAGGATCTCGGCGGGAACTGCATCCTCTTCGGCAAGCCGTGCCTCATTGGGAATCAAACGCTCCCGGACAAAGCGGGCAATGGTATCAACCAACTGATTCAGCAGTTCGGGATCACGGATCATAACGGCTCCTGGTGGCAACGATATTTTTATGGTTGGCGTTCGCGCGGGCAGTGAGGCCTGCAATAATTCTGCATGGCGAAACTAGCGTCCACTCTCTTGTCAGGCACTTTTGCATAGCCTAGGATGGCAGTCAATAAACGAAATGCTATTTTGCAATGCAGAACAACAAACACTTGCAGCGAGGATTTTGACCTATGTCCAACGACGCAGTCGCCCATTCGTTCAACACTCTTGGCATTGTCGGCACTGGGGCCATGGGTAGAGGAATAGCTCAGCTCGCCGCGCAGGCAGGCCTGAACGTCATGCTATTTGATGTAAAAGAAGGCGCGGTGGCGGAAGCGACTGCCTTTATTAATGGGTTATGGCAGCGCAGCGCCGACAAGCAGCGGATTACCCAAGCCCAAGCCGAGCAGTACGGCGAACGATTGATTGAAGCCCGCGACCTCGCCGCCCTCGCCCCCTGCGATATCGTCGTTGAAGCAATTATCGAGAAACTGGAAGCCAAACAGGGGCTGTTTAGCGATTTAGAAGGCATTGTTCGCCAGGATGCCGTGCTCGCCACCAACACCTCTTCGCTGTCTGTTACCGCAATTGCTGCCGCCTGCCAGCACCCAGAGCGCGTGATTGGCTTTCACTTTTTCAATCCAGTCCCGCTGATGAAAATTGTGGAAGTGATTCCGGGGTTACGTACCGCCAGCGACGTCACCCAGCGGGTCAATGCCTTGGGCACCGCCATGGGCCACTTTACCGCCCAGACCACCGATACCCCTGGCTTTCTGGTCAATCACGCCGGGCGCGCTTTTGGCACCGAAGCGCTGCGCGTTCTGAGTGAGAGCGTGACCGACCCCGCCACCATTGACCGCATCATGGTGGATCAAGGCGGTTTTCGAATGGGGCCGTTTACCCTGCTGGACCTGACCGGCCTGGATGTTTCCCATGCGGTGATGGAGTCGGTGTACCACCAGTATTATGAAGAGCCGCGCTTTCGCCCTTCACCGCTCACCCGCCAGCGGCTCTCAGCAGGCTTGCTGGGGCGCAAAACCGGTGAAGGCTTTTATCGCTACGTGGATGGCCAGCAGCAGATGCCGGAAGAGCCCGCCATTGCGCCAGCCTCGCCTTGCCCCGTGTGGATCAGTCAAGACGACCCTGGCAGCGCCGCCCAGCTTGCCGAACTGGTCACCACGGCGGGCTGGCCACTAGAAAGTACGGATCAGCCCTCCTCAGAAGCGCTGTGCCTATTGACACCGCTGGGCGAAGACACCACGCAGTGCGCCCTGCGCCAAGGCTTGAATGCCGAGCAGTGCGTCGCGGTGGATATGCTGGCGGGGCTGAATAAGCGCCGCAGCCTGATGGCATCCCCCATTACCCGACCTGACCTGATCAATGCCGCTGCCAGCCTGCTTAATGCTGACGGCACGGCGGTCAGCACCCTACAAGACAGCACCGGCTTTGTGCTGCAGCGCGTGGTGGCCTGCATCGTCAACGTTGGGGCAGATATCGCACAGCAAGGCGTCGCTGCACCCGCCACTATTGATCGTGCGGTGGAACTTGGCCTGGGCTACCCGTTTGGCCCGCTGCGCATGGGCGACCACTACGGCGCTTCGCGCATCCTGACCATTTTAAACAACCTATTAGACGCCACCGGTGACCCCCGCTATCGCCCTAGCCCGTGGCTGCGCCGCCGCGCCGCGCTGGGTATGCCCCTTACTGACGGGCCAACGGGCTGACACACCTCAGTTTCAACTACGGTTCAAGTAAGGCTCAGACAAATAAGGAGAATAACCATGCAAGACGCCTACATTTACGATGGATTACGCACCCCTTTTGGTCGCCATGGCGGCAGCCTAGCGGCCATTCGCCCAGATGAGCTGCTGGGCCTAACGCTCAAAGCACTGGTAGCGCGTAATCCGTTTGCCCCAGAAAGCTACGAAGAGGTGTTGGCGGGTTGTACTAACCAAGCGGGGGAAGATTCCCGTAACGTGGCCCGTCACGGTGCGCTGTTGGCGGGCCTGCCGATTGAGGTGGCAGGCCAAACTGTCAATCGCCTGTGCGGCAGTGGCTTAGCCGCCATGATGGATGCCGCCCGTGCCGCTCGCTTAGGCGAAGGTGAGCTATTTTTGGCTGGCGGCGTGGAGTCTATGTCCCGCGCGCCTTACGTGCTGGGTAAGGCCGATTCCCCCTACGCTCGCAATCAGCCGATGTTTGATACCGTGATTGGCTCGCGCTTCCCCAACCCGTGGATTGCCAAAGAGTACGGCAGCCACAGCATGCCGGAAACCGCCGATAACATTGCCCACGACCTGAACATTGGCCGCGAGGCCAGCGACGCCTTTGCCGCCCGCTCGCAAGCGCGCTATGCCAAGGCGCTGGCAAACGGCTTTTATGAAGGCGAAATGCTGGGGGTAGACGTGCCTCAAGGGCGCAAACAGCCGCCGCTGTTGGTAGATAAAGACGAGCACCCCCGGGCTGAAAGCACCGAGGAGAAACTGGCCAAACTCGGCGCGTTGTTTGAAGGCGGTGTCGTGACCGCAGGCAACGCTTCTGGATTAAACGACGGGGCTGCCGCGCTGATTGTCGGCACGCGGACAGCAGGCGAGCGAGCTGGGCTTGCTCCGCGAGCGCGTATCGTTGCCAGCGCCGTGGCGGGCGTTGCTCCCCGCGTCATGGGCTTGGGGCCGGTACCCGCCTCGCAAAAAGCGCTGGCCCGGGCTGGCCTCTCGCTTGAGCAGATGGACGTGATTGAAATCAACGAAGCTTTTGCGGTGCAGGTGTTGGGCTGCGTTCAACAGTTGGGGCTCTCCGCCGACGACCCGCGCCTTAATGCCAACGGTGGCGCCATTGCTATTGGCCACCCGCTGGGTGCTTCGGGCGCACGTTTGGCGCTCACTGCGCTGCGCCAGCTAGAAGCCACCGGCGGGCGCTATGCGCTGGTCACCATGTGTATTGGCGTTGGCCAGGGCATTGCGACCATTATTGAACGCCTAGACAGCTAACCGCCCTCCTGCGGCGCTAGCACAGTATCTAAGGCAGGCGCCGCAGGCCAAGCGTTGACTAAGCTCTCTTATCGCGCTTTGCAACGCCCCAGCGCAGGTATGCGATACTTGCCATTCAATGATTGATTAGCCGAGACGCTTGATGGAACCAACCGACGCCGCTGCTGATGAGCCGCAATCACCCGAAAAAGATCGCAACTTTGTCACCGCGCTTGCGCGGGGGTTAGAGCTGCTCCGCGCTTTTGGAACAGGGGAAGAGTACCTGGGCAATGCAGAGCTCTCTAATCGCACCCATATCCCGCGCCCCACGGTGTCCCGGTTAACCTATACGCTGACCCAGTTAGGCTACCTGCAACACAATCGCCACCTAGAGAAGTACCGCCTCGGGCCGGGTGTGCTGGCGCTGGGTTACCGCTTTCTGGCCAATATGGGCATTCGCGAAATTGCTCGCCCCCATTTACAGCACTTTGCCGACGCCACCGACTGCAACGTGAGCCTGGGCGGTGCCGACCGCAGCGACATGGTGTATCTGGAAACCTGCCACGGCCACGGGCCGCTGATTATTCGATTAGATGTTGGCTCTCGTCTACCGATTGCCACCTCGGCGATTGGTCGTGCCTGGCTGTGCGGATTAACTGACGAGCGCCGCCAACAGGTAATGCAAGAGCTAGCCGCGTTTCACGGCAGCGACTGGCCGCGCCTTCATGCCGGTATTGAGCAGAGCCTGCGCGACTATGCCGAGTACGGCTTTTGCCTCTCTGAGCAGGATTGGCAGCGGGATATCAGCGCTGTGGCCATGCCGCTCATTTTAGAAGATGGTGCCGAAGTGATGGCGATTAACTGCGGCGGCTCTAGCCTGCGCTTGGATCATGATCGATTGGTCAACAACCTTGGGCCTAGACTCAAGGAAGTAGCAGCGAAAATTAAGCAGGAGCTGGCCCCCAAGTATCGTGCGTCACGTTAAGAAACGACGGCTTACCTTTCACTAACGCTCGTTTGATTGCATTATAGGCCTTCACTGCATGTGAAGGCACTGAGGAGCAGGGATGCCAAACGAGTGGATCACTCAACAGGGCGAGCGTGTCTCGCTGCACGGCGAATGGACACTACGCCACTACGCTGAGCTGAAGCGCGCCCTACAGCAGCAGGGTCAGCTAAGCTCGGCATCGCTGTCGCTACCCGGTTTTGAGGGGCTGGATACCGCCGGTGCGGCGCTGATCGTTGAGCTAATTGGTGTTGAAAAAACCAAGCAGATTGGCGAGTGGGCCAGCGATCTTCCCCAGGTGCAGCAGGCTTTGCTGATACGCATTGCCGAGGCTATGGACGCTCCGCTTGAGAGCCCCCCACCCCGACCCAACCGGATTAGCGAAGCCTTAGCGACAGTGGGCCAGCAAATGGTGGCGCTGGGGTCTCAGCAGCGCCAGCTACTGGCTTTCATTGGCTTGGTGCTGGCCACGTTTGCCTCACTTCTGTTTCGACCCCGCCACTGGCGTATTACCGCTACCGTCGCGCATATTCAGCAAAGTGGCTTGAATGCGGTGCCCATCGTTGCGCTCTTAACCTTTATGGTGGGCGCAGTGGTGGCGTTTTTAGGGGCCACGGTGCTCCAAGACTTCGGCGCAACGGTTTACACCATTGATCTTGTAGCATTTTCTTTTTTACGGGAATTTGGCGTGCTCTTGGCCGCGATACTTTTGGCAGGCCGCACTGCCAGCGCCTTTACCGCCCAGCTTGGCGCGATGAAATCCAACGAAGAGATTGATGCCCTCAAAACATTGGGACTCGACCCGATTGAGCTGCTAGTACTTCCCCGGGTGATGGCGATGTTGATCAGCCTACCGCTGCTGGCGTTTGTGGGCATGCTGAGCGGCCTCGTCGGCGGCGCGGTGGTGGCCACCCTATCGCTGGATATTTCTGTGAGTCAGTTCATCACCACACTGCAAAAAGACGTGTCGGTCACTCATTTCCTGGTCGGCTTGAGCAAAGCGCCGGTATTTGCCTTTGTGATTGCCGTCATTGGCTGTCTAGAAGGGTTTAAAGTCAGCGGCAGTGCCCAATCGGTAGGTGCCCACACCACCTCAAGCGTGGTGCAGTCCATCTTTATGGTGATTCTGATAGATGCGTTAGCGGCGCTATTTTTCATGGAGATGGGCTGGTGACCGAGCGATATTCAGAGATGCCGCAACAGCCCGAGCGCGATGAAGCGGTTATCCGCGTGCAGGGGCTGGTGAATCGATTTGGCGACAACGTCGTTCACGAAGGGCTGGACTTGACCCTCTACCGAGGCGAAATTCTCGGCGTGGTCGGCGGCTCAGGTACCGGTAAATCAGTTTTACTGCGCAGTATTGTGGGCTTAAAGCGGCCAAATGACGGCACAGTAGAGGTGCTGAACCAGCGGTTAAATGAGTTAAGTGAATCCCAACGCAGCCAGGTCGAGCGGCGCTTTGGGGTGCTCTTTCAGCGTGGGGCGCTGTTTAGTTCGCTCAACCTGCAGGAAAACGTTGCGCTGCCGCTCATCGAGCACGCCAAACTCTCTCGGCAAGAGGCCGAGTATCTGGCGCGTATCAAGCTCTCGCTGGTAGGCCTGCCCCCTCATGCCGCACGGCAATTTCCAGAATCGCTCTCTGGGGGCATGGTGAAACGTGCCGCGCTTGCCAGGGCACTGGCCCTGGACCCGGATATTTTGTTTCTCGATGAGCCTACCGCAGGACTCGACCCCATTGGGGCCGCCGCGTTTGACCAACTGCTGGTCACGCTGCGCGATGCAATGGGCTTTAGCGTTTTTTTGGTCACCCACGACCTCGATACCCTCTATGCGGCCTGTGACCGGGTCGCTGTGCTGTCGCAAAAGCGCGTTCTGGTGGTGGATACCCTGGAAAACGTCGCTAAAACGGACGACGAGTGGGTACAGGATTACTTTAATGGACCGCGTGGACGCGCTGCACAGCGCTCTGCTGGCCCAACCTCTTCTCAGGAGTGACGCACATGGAAACCCGCGCGCACCATATTTTGATCGGCCTGTTTACCGTGCTGACGGCCGCTGCCGCCCTGCTGTTTGCGCTCTGGATGAGCTATGCGGCTGGCCAACGCGACTATCAACCCTACCGCATTTTGTTCGAGCGCAGCGTCAGCGGCCTCTCGGTGGGCAGCAAGGTGCAGTACAACGGCATTGAAGTGGGCGATGTCACCGAGCTTTCCCTCAATCCTGACGACCCACGCCAAGTGATCACGCTTATTCGCGTGTATGAAGACACTCCGATTAAAGTGGATACCCGCGCAAAGCTAGCCTTTGCCAGCATTACCGGCAGTATGTCGGTGCAGCTCTATGGCGGCACCCCAGAAAGCCAACGCTTGCTAGCGCAAAGCAGCGACGATACGCCTTTCATTCAAGCCGACCCGTCGCCTATTGCTACGCTGTTTGACGAAGGCGAAGAGATGGTCGAAAACCTCAACGCGATTTTGCAGAGTGTGAACGAGCTCTTCGATGACAATAATCGTGAGCAAGCAGGCAATATCCTGACCAATATTGCCCAAATCACCGAGATGATTGCCTCTCAGCAGTCTGCCCTGGATGAAAACATGGCGCTCTTTGGCGATGTGTCACGCCAAGCCTCCACCACGCTTGAAAGTATCGAATCGCTTAGCCTAGAGGCGAACCGCTTGCTGAGCCAGGAAGGTCAGCAGGTGATGCGCAGCGCAGAGAGCGCAAGCCGCGATGTTGCCAGCGCTGCCCAGCGGATAGAACAGTTGGTGAACGATAACGCGGGTGCTGTCGAAGGCACTCTACAAAGCACCCGCGACATTGCCCCGGCCCTAGCGGCGTTACGCTCGACACTCGCTACCCTTGACCGCATTACGCGAGAACTTGAAGAGAGCCCCACGGACTTTTTCCTAGGCCGCGACCAAGTAGAGGAGTTCCGCCCATGAACATGCACGCTTTACGTAACGGCTTTCTTTTAAGCGCCCTATTCACACTTTCGGGCTGCTCTATTTTACCGGAGAAAGAGCCATCGACGCTGTATCGCTTGCCTGCGACCACGATGCAGAGCGACCCTGCCACCATCACGCAGCCAGAGCGGCTGGCTATCGCTACACCAGAAGCCGGCCACCTGCTCAGCAGCAATCGTATTGTGGTGTTTCCCGAAGGCAATGTGGTGAATGTGTATGAGGGTGCTCGCTGGCATGAAGATGCTCCAGATATGCTGCAGGCCCAGCTGATTGAAGGCCTACAGCAGCAAGAGCTGTTCGCCAACGTGAGCAGCGATCGGCTCCCTCACGATTTGCTGCTATTAAGCGAGCTGCGCCACTTTCAGAGCGAGTATGACACCTCTCCACCCAGCGTTAACCTGCAGTTGGACGTTCAATTACTCGGCGCGGACCAACAGCCCGTGGCCTCCACAAGCTTTGCGATTCGGGAGCGCGCCACGAGCACGGAGATACCCGATGTGGTGAACGCCTTTGCTAGCGCCACCGACCGCTTGACCGAACAGTTGGCGAGCTGGTTAATCACAAACGCGCCGAATTAACAGTGCCGCCTAACGCGGCGGCGCGGGCAAGGCGCTTTTTCTCACATACTCTTTTGGGTCTTTGGGGTAGAAGTGCTCTGGCTGTCGTTCTAAGTGGGTAAAAAAGCGTGTGTCTTTGTAGGGCATCTTCATAAACCCCGACACGCCCAGCCCCTCGATTTGACTGACAGCGGCCAGCATTCGGCTCAGTAGGCTGCGAAATTCCTGCTCGCGTTGAGGGTCGAGCAGCCGATAGTAGCTATGGATTTTGAGATGCTTGGGCAGCGCTTCAAAGATGATCATGCCGGTATGGTGGATCTCATTGAGCCGCTGAAGCATCTGCATAATGGTATTCGGCAGCACCAGTAGCTCTTCTGGGTCCGGGCCATCTTCAAAGTAGCTGTGCTGCCGGGTGCGATCCTCCATTTCCGGCACCGCGCTTACTTCGTAATTAATCGCCATCTCTGGCTGGCATTGAAAAGCCTCCTCAGGGCTGGCGCGCTCTAAGTGCAGCGTTTGGCGGGCATTGAACAGGCAGCTTTTAAATACCCCTTGGCGATGAATGGCCCGTGCTAAGTGCACCATGTTATTCACCGCTTCGATAAACGCGGGTTTTAACGCTGGGTCATGCAGGTTGAGCGACGAATCAATATAAACACCCTCCCGCTCCCAGCGCACCGCTAAACCGCCTACGACCGGGTATTTGCCTAACCGGCTCACCGAAGCCAAAAAGGCTTTTTCGGTTTCTCCCATGCCCTGCATAAACTGTTTGTAGTAGCGATCAAGCTGCACATCGTTGACGTCGTTTAACGTCTCCTCAGCGCTTGCCTCGCGTAAAAAAGCCTTTCGTGAGCTGTACACCACGGTATCAATCTCTTGGCTAGCCGGGCGACGCAGGCCTTTTCCCCATACGGGCACTAGCGGCGTTTGGGAGGGGATTGGCAGGTCAACCATAACCAGCTTCGCCATGCGCGGCATTTCACGAATAAAGTAATCCCCCGCTTTACGTCGCACCTGCGGGTCGGGGTCGAGCATGCCATCCAGCGTACGCGCGAACTCGATGGGCAATCCCAATGAGCTGGCCGGAATTGCTCGATGGCCAAAACGGCAGGACTGCGCCGAGGCCAGCGCATAGAGCGTACCTGCTGCCCCCTGCTCATCGAACCGTGGCGACGAGAGCGCCCCATTAAGCTGCTCTTCCCCAATAAAGTAGACATCGCCCAGCCGAGCATTGGTTTGCTGAAGGTTGTCGGACATTAGCTCCATCACGTTAGCCCCCACAAACTGCAGTGTTTCATCCAACTGGGCAAACACCGACGAGCCCCAGTCAATCAGCGCAATGGCCTCGCAGGTGTCGTCAAAGACCAGATTAGAGGGTTTAATGTCGCCATGCACCACCGGCCGCGCGTTCGGGCCTGTTTCACGACGCAGTGCTTGTAGGATGTCTGCTAACTGTGCGGCGATGCGCACAATTAACCGAGGTGAGAGCCTTCCCTGCCTGAGCGAGACTTGCTCCAGATTCCAGCCAGGAGCACGCTCCATGACCAGAATCGACTGGCCGCGTGAACGCTGATAGGCGATGAGTTTAGGAATCCGAGGGTGTGACACTTGATCAAGCATAAATGCCTCTTCTTCGAGGCGTTCTTGTAGATGGGTGGGCAAGGTAATACGCGAGAACTTAAACACATAGTGGGCAGTCATGCCCTGCTGCCATGCGCTGCCTGCAAAAACAAACCCGTAGGCCCCCTTACCAATCAGCTCGATATTCGAATAGCCCAACTGGGCAAGCTGTGCCTGGCACAGCGCTACCCAGTCTTTTAGCTTTCGCGCATCGTGATGGCTTAGCAGGTAAACCGACTGCTCTTCGGGTATGTAAAACTGCTGCAGCGGTGCCTGGCTCATAGCAAGGTGCCTACACGGTTAAGCCAGATGAAGCAGCATGCTTTCCGGCGCCTCGAGAAAGCCTTTCCAGGCGTTGCAGAAGCGAGCAATAGTACCGCCATCAATAAAGCGATGATCGCCTGCCCAGGTGACCGTCAAGATTGCCCGGCGCTGCACAGCCCCGTGCTCATCAAAGCGCGGCAGCCACTGGGTTTTGCCAATGGCCACAATGGCGGCTTCCGGCGCATTAATAATCGGCGCAGCGTAGGTTCCCCCGAGGGCACCAATGTTGGAGATACTGATGGTGCCGCCCTTTAGATCCGCCTGCTCCACGCGCCCTTCCCGCGCGGCATTGGTTAGCCTGCCGACCTCTTTGGCAATCTCAAACAGCGTTAAGCCCTCGACACCCTTCACGTTAGGTACCAAAAGCCCCGCTTTGCTATCCACCGCCATGCCGATATTGCACTGGTCGTAGTAGCTTAGCTCGTTGGCTTCGCTGTTTAACTGTGCATTGATGATCGGCGTCTCCGCCACGGCCAGCGCCATCGCTTTCATAAAGAACGGCATCAGCGTGAGCCGTTCGCCCTTTGCCTCTACCTGCGGCTTGAGCCGCTCGCGCAGCGCCAACAGCTCAGTGACATCAATCTCTTCACCATAATGAAAATGAGGAATGGAGCTAGCGGCCTCTACCATGCGCTTGGCCATCACCGCCCGCACGCCGCGCAGCGGCTCTACTTTTGAGGGTGCTAAGCCTGTGCTTGAAGGCACCGCAACACTGGCCGTTTGGTGAGATACCGCTGGCGCGTTGAGGTGCGCTAGCACGTCTTCTTTCAGCACTCGGCCATCTTTACCACTGCCTGAGATCTCCGACAGGGCTAGGCTGTGCTCGCGTACTAAGCGCCGTACCGCAGGGCTAGCGGGCACTTTGCTTGAAGAAGCCGCGGCGGTAACGGCTTGGCTTTTAGGCGCCAGGCTAAGGCTACCTTCATCCGAGGCCATCGCGTCACTGCTTGGCGGCACTGAAGGTGCCTGCTCGGTAGCAGTCGTGTCGCTGTTCGTCTGACCGGCGGCTTGGTATGCATAAAGCGGCGCGTGAACCTTGGCAATCTTCCCCTGGGCCACATACAGCTTGGTGACCGTCCCGGCTTCTGGCGCGGTGATTTCCACCAGCGCCTTGTCGGTCATCACTTCGACAATCGGCTGATCCTCTTCAATGGTGTCGCCCTCGGCCACGCGCCACTCCACCACTTCACACTCAACGATACCTTCACCGATATCTGGCAGTAAAAAATCACTCATGGCTGTTCTCCCTGGCGCTAAAAGTTCACGCTTTCGCGAATCGCTTCAAAAATTTTCAGGTGGTCGGGCAAGTACTCTTTCTCCAGCACAAGTGGGAAAGGCGTATCCAGCCCGGTAACCCGAGTAATTGGCGATTCCAGATAGAGAAAACAGCGCTCCTGTATCGTTGCAGCAATTTCACCGGCAAAACCGCCGGTGAGCGGCGCTTCATGACTAACAATCATACGGCCGGTTTTGAATACCGACTCTGCCACGGTATCCAAATCCCAGGGCAGCAGCGAACGCAGGTCGATGACCTCGCAGGCAATGCCCTGCTCTTCGGCAAGCTCGGCGGCTTTGCTGATCACTTCCATCTGCGCGCCCCAGCCCACCAGGGTAATGTCGGTGCCTTCTTTGATCACCTCCGCTTCACCAATTGGCAGTTGGTAATCTTCATCGGGCACTTCACCTACGGCGGCGCGATAGAGCCGTTTTGGCTCTAAAAACAGCACGGGATCGGGGTCACGAATCGCCGCCAGCAGTAGCCCTTTAGCTTGATAGGGGTTGCGCGGCACCACGACTTTTAAGCCCGGCGTGTGGGTAAAGTACGCCTCAGGAGATTGCGAGTGGTATAAGCCCCCGGAAATGCCGCCGCCATAGGGTGTACGAATGGTGAGCCCACCTACGTTGAAGAGATCCCCAGAGCGGTAGCGGAATTTGGCGGTTTCGTTAACGATTTGATCAAATGCGGGGAAGATATAATCCGCAAACTGGATTTCAGCGACGGGTACAGAGCCTTGTGCGGCCAGTCCGTTAGCAAAACCAATAATGCCCTGCTCCACCAGCGGCGTATTAAAGCAGCGCGCTTTGCCGTACTTTTCTTGTAAATGGCTGGTGGCTCGGAAAACACCTCCAAAAATACCTACGTCTTCACCAAAACAGATGACTTTCTCATCTTCCGCCATGGCGATATCCAGCGCGTTATTAATCGCCTGGAGCATATTCATCGTCGCCATATTACGCCTCTCCCTGAGTATCAGTGGCTGACGAAAGCGTCAGATCTAGCGATTTTGCGCCGCGCGGGTAAGCATCTGGGTAGCGGCGAATATGGCGCTTCAACTGATCCAGCTGGCTTTGAAGCGCAGGTGTCACGTCGGCGTAAACATCGCTGATTAACGACTCCAGTGGCGGCGGCGGGCGTTTTTCGGCGCGCTTCATGGTTTCCAGCACTTCGCGGCGCAGGTTCTCCTGCTGGACAGCTTCTTCTTCATCGCTCCACCAGCCTTTCTTAGCCAGCCAGCGCTGCATACGCAGCAGCGGATCTTTCACGCGCCACGCTTCCTCTTCGCTCTTAGCGCGATAGCCCGACGGATCATCTGAAGATGAGTGGGCAGCCAACCGGTAGGACATGGCTTCAATCAGCACCGGCTGGTTCTGCTCAACGGCGATTTTTCTCGCTTGGCGGGTCGCTTCATACACCGCTAGGGCGTCGTTACCATCTACACGAATCACGTGCATATGGTAGCCAAAGGCACGGGGAGCGATGCCGTCAGCGGCAAACTGTTCTGTAGAGGGAGTAGAAATAGCGTAGCCGTTGTTGCGGCAGAAGAAGATCACCGGCACCTGATGCACCGAGGCCATATTGAGCGCGGCATGGAAGTCCCCTTCTGAGGCTGCGCCTTCGCCAAAAAAGGTCAGCGTACAGTGGCCTTCACCGGCCAGCTTTTGGCCATAGGCGTACCCGGTGGCTTGCGGGATCTGAGTCGCTAGCGGGGAAGAGATGGTCATGTAGTGCAGCTTGCGAGAGCCGTAATGAATCGGCATTTGGCGGCCTTTGCCGTAATCAAGCTCGTTGCCAAACAGCTGATTCATAAACTCGTCGATAGAGAAGCCGCGATACATCAAGGCACCCTGTTCGCGATACTGGGCCATGATCATATCGGCGTCATCAAGCGCGGCAGCAGCGCCTACCACGGCGGCTTCTTCACCGGTGCACTGCATATAGAAGCTCAGCCGCCCTTGGCGCTGCGCGGCCATCATGCGCTCATCAAGAATACGCGTGGCTAACATGGCTTGATACAGCCTACGAGCGTGGTCTCGGGTGAGCGCGGGCTCTTCGCCACCCGGATACAGCTCGCCATCCGGGTTGAGTAGACTGAACGTCTCGATCGAGAATTCATCACCGGTCATGAAGGCCGGCTGGTGTACGTACTGAGTCATCATTATTGTCCTTGTTTTTACCCCTTTTGAGGGCAGTGTTGTCGGTCATGACCTTCTATGCCAGTGGATTTATCTGACACAGGTCAACGCAACACTTGGACAGTAACTCAGTGCAAGCCGTTTAGGGATTCAACTTAAGACGCAGAGAGCACTTAAGAAGCAGAGAGGCGTTGGCGAAGCCGCTGCTGGTAGACGTTAAAGGCGCTATCCACGCTCAGCGCCAGCAGCGCGATCAATAGCGCGCCTTGCAGCACGTAGGCCATATTACCATTGACGATACCGGCAATAATCGGATCACCCAAGTTGCTAGCCCCTACCGTCGCTCCAAGGGCTGCCGTGGCAATATTGATCGTCACGGAAGTACGTACCCCTGCCAGAATTACCGGGGCGGCCAGGGGCAACTCCACGTGACGCAGCACCTGCCAAGGCGTCATGCCCATCGCCTGGGCCGCCTCTTTGATGGTCGCGTCAACATCGTTAATGCCCGCCAGCGTATTGCGTACGATTGGCAGCAGCCCGTAAAGCATCAGCGCAACGATAATAGGCAGCGTACCAAACCCCAGAACGGGTACCGCCAGCGCCAACACAGCCACCGGAGGAAACGTTTGCCCTAAAGAGGCCAACTGCCCCACCAGAGGCAAAAAATCCCGCCCTCGCTCGCGGGTAACAGCAATACCTGCCGCCACACCAACCGCAATGGTAACCACTGCCGCCACGCCAACCACTAACACATGGCGGCCCAGCAGCTCGTAAAACGCCGCGCGATTATAGACGACTTGCCGGGCGTCAGGCTCTACCCAACGAAACAGGCCCTCTAGGAGCGGCATGCCGGCGACGCACACCGCCAGTAGCGCGGCCCAAATAAGCGGCAGAAACCATTGAATGCTCGGTGCGTTCGGCAAGCTGACGGTGGCAGAATTACGCGTCACGTTGGCTCACCTTATCCAACTGCGCCTCTTTAACGATGCGGCGCAGCGAAAGTTCCCCTATCGGTACATCGCCTTGATCTACCACCGTTAAGCGGTCGCAATGGTCCCGCAGCATCATGGAAAGCGCTTGGCGCAGCGAGAAATCGGCGGGAATTCGAGATTGTGCCGGCAAAGTAGGCCCAAGCGATGTCATATGATCTTTTACGCGCGTTAACGCTGCCTGCTTCAACCCCCGCTCAAGCCCACCCAGCAGGGATTCCACAAACGGATCAGCGGGCTGCTGAAGCAGTGCCAGCGGCGTGCCCTGCTGGACAATACGGCCATCACGCATGACGACCAAATGGTCGGCTAGCTTCAGCGCTTCATCCATATCGTGGGTCACGAACACAATGGTTTTGTGTAGCCGTGCCTGTAGCTTGGCCAGCTCATCCTGAAGCTTTTCCCGGGTAATTGGGTCCAGTGCGCCAAACGGCTCATCCATCAGTAGTATATCGGGGTCTGCGGCTAAGGCGCGGGCCACCCCTACTCGCTGCGCTTGGCCACCTGAGAGCTGGTGCGGATATTTATGCGCAAACTCGCCCACTGGCAGGCCAAGTAAGCCCATCAGTTCCTCTACACGGGCGTTAATTTCTGTAGCGGGCCATTTCAGCAGCCGAGGGACTAATCCAATATTGCGCGCAACGTTCCAGTGCGGGAACAGCCCGGTACTCTGGATCACATAGCCGATTCGCCGACGTAGTTTTACTGGGTCATACTGCTCTATCGCCTGGCCATCCAGGAAGATGTCACCACTGGAGTGTTCAATCAGGCGGTTGATCATGCGCAGCGTGCTAGATTTACCGCACCCTGACGTACCCACCAACGCACAGAACTTTCCTTTAGCGACCCGCAGCGTGATGTCGTCAACCGCGGTGTCGTCACCAAAGCGTTTTGTAACGTGGGAAAGCTCTATCATTCCTGTCCTCCGGGACGCAGCGCATCTGCCAACGCCCCTAATCCTGCATCCACTATTAGTGCCAAGATCAGAATGGGCAGTGCGCCCAGTAGCACCATATCCATGGCGGCTTGACCCAGCCCTTGAAAAATAAACGTCCCTAGACCGCCAGCACCAATCAGTGCCGCCACTGCCGTTAGCCCAATCGCCTGCACGGCCGTAATGCGTACGCCTTCTAACAGTACGGGAAGCGCCAACGGAAAACGCACCTGCCAAAAACGCTGCCCGGTACGCATCCCCATGGCTTTAGCGGCCTGGAGCGTCTCAGCGCTCACCTCTTCCAGGGCAATATAGGTATTACGCACCATAGGAAGCAGGCTATAAGCAATTAACGCAATCAGCGCTGGGGCATTGCCGATACCGCTGACACCCAAAGCGGCCATCGGGGGTACGTTAGCCGCCAGCCAAGCGAGCGGCGCCAGCAGTAGCCCAAACAGCGCCAAACTTGGGATGGTTTGTAAAAAATTCAGCAGTGTAAACGCGATTTTTTGTAGGCGCTGATAGCGGCGCATCAGCATCGCTAACAGCATTCCCAGCACCACGCTAACGCCCACCGCTGTGCCCACCAAGGCAATATGTTGACCAACGGCCTGATAAAACTGCCCTTCTCGGGCCTGGAACTCTTGCACGAGGGCAAGACGATCTAGCCACAGCGCGGCACATCCCCACCAAGCAATGCCAACGCCTGCCAGCAGCAGCGTGGGCCACCAACGGGATAACCCTAAGCGTAGGCGTAGCTCCACCAAACACAGCAACAGCACGAACAGCACGGTCCAGTAGGCTGCGCCAATGCCGAGTCTTGCTTGGGGTAACGAGGGGTCGACCAACCAGTGGCCTGCCACCATTAAGCCAAACGGCATCAACAGCAAGGTGAGTATGATGATGCCCAGCATCGCCCGGTAGTGCCTTGGGGTAGGCACAGACGACAACGCCGCCATGGCGATAAAGAGCAGTGATACCAGTGCCGCGCCCGGCCAGCTAATGGCGTCTACCATGCCAAAAGCCGTGCCGGAAACAATGCGATTAGGAGCAACACTGACAAAGCTTAACAACCAAGCGGCAGCCAGCATGGCACCGCTTAGGCACAACAGCAAAACATTCGGGTGCCACGGACGTCGTTTAAACGATGGCGAAGGCAAGGCGTCGATTAACGACATTCATTAGTCATCCAGGCTGTCGAGATAGTCACTGGCGACCTGATCCGGCGAGAAGCCATTCACCGCGACATCTGCGTTGAGCTCTTGCAGTGTCACTAGGTCTAACGTGGCGAATACCTCATTAAGCAGCGCCTCCATCTCCGGATAGGCATTCAACACCTCTTCCCGTACCACGGGCGCTGGCTGATACACCGGCTGAACGCCTTTAGAGTCTTCGAGGACGACGAGGCCTAAAGCGCTTAAACCACCGTCGGTCCCGTAGGTCATGGCACCATTGACACCGCTGGTTTGCTGAGCTGCTGCACGCATCGTTGCAGCCGTATTGCCACCAGACAGCACCAGCAGTTGGTCATCGCTTAGCTCAAAGTCGTAGGCTTCTTGGAAAGCAGGTAACGCCTGGGCAGATTCCACAAACTCGGCGCTGGCGGCAAATTTGAATTCTCCGCCGTCGGCAAGATAAGCAGCCAAATCATCCAACGTGGTTAAGTCATTGGCTTCGGCTACATCCTGACGAATGCTCATGGCCCACGTGTTGTTGGCACTTGCTGGCTGAAGCCAAATTAAGCCCTGTTCCGCATCACGCTCACGGACGGTTTGGTAGGCGTCTTCAGCGCTGTTCCATACCGGGCTATCAGTCATGTCAAAGAAGAAAGCACCGTTGCCGGTGTATTCGGGGTAAAGATCAATCTCACCCGCCTGCATCGCGCTGCGTACCACGCTGGTTCCGCCAAGCTGAAGCCGATCTTCCGTTGGAATACCTTTGCGCTCCAGCGTCTGAATAATCAACTCGCCTAGCACCGAACCTTCGGTATCGATTTTAGAAGAGACCACGATGGGGTCGTTGGCATTGGCCGTGGAGAGCGTGGCCATAGAAACAGCTACCGTTGATAAACAGGCAGCCATGGCAGGTGTGAACAATGAGCGCATGGAGTCGTCCTTTTCAATGAGCTTCTGGGGCGTATCGTTTCAGTATAAGAGCCTGCTGCGTTGAAGTCAGACGTCGCAGTAACGACGCCTAACTGTTTACAACGATTAAGGCGCTTCGATCACCCAGGTGGTTCCTTCCCGAGAATCTTTGAGAATAATGCCAAGCGCTGCCAGCTCATCACGAATAGCATCAGCGCGGGCAAAATCCTTACTTCCTTTCGCCGCTTGTCGCTCGACGATTTTTGCTTCGATCTCTTCTTCGCTCAGCGCTACCTGCTGCTGGGCACCTTTCAGGAACGTTTGTGGCGTTTGCTGTAATAGCCCCAGCACACCGGCCAAACGCTTTAATTCACCAGCCAAGCGTGGTGCCTCTGCTGGCTGATCACTTTTCGCACGGTTAAGATCGCGGGCCAAATCGAACAGCGCGGCCAAAGCGATGGGCGTGTTGAAGTCGTCGTCCATTGCCGCAGTAAAGCGCTCCGCGGCATCGCTGGCGGCTGCCTGCTCGTCGGCGTTTACTCCTTCTAACGCCGTATACAGCCGCGTTAGCGATTTGCGCGCTTCGACCAGCGAATCGACCGAGTAGTTAATAGCGCTACGATAGTGGCTTGCCACCAACAGGTAGCGCACAACTTCTGGGTCGTGCTCGGCTAGCACGTCGCGGATGGTGAAGAAATTGCCCAAAGATTTGGACATCTTCTCTTGGTTGACGCGAACGGCTCCGGCATGCATCCAGGTATTGACGTAGGTTTTACCTGTCGCCGCTTCCGATTGGGCAATCTCGTTTTCATGATGGGGAAAGGTCAAATCCGGCCCGCCGCCATGTATATCGAAGGTATCGCCCAAGCAGCAGGTCGACATTGCGGAGCACTCGATGTGCCAACCCGGTCGCCCGTCTCCCCAGGGGGAGTGCCAGTGGGCTTCACCCGGTTTGGCCGCTTTCCAAAGCACGAAATCCAGCGGGTCTTCTTTGTGCACATCCACGTCGACCCGTGCACCAGAGCGCATGTCATCCAACTGACGGTTATTCAATTTGCCGTAGTCGGCGAATTTACGCACTCGGTAATAAACGTCACCATTGGCCGCTGCGTAGGCAAAGCCTTTTTCGATTAGCGTTTCGATCATGGCGACGATATCGCCAATATGCCCCGTTGCACGGGGCTCCTGACTGGGCGGCAGCACGTTCAGGCGCGCCTCATCCTCATGCATCGCAGCAATCATGCGCTCGGTGAGTGCGCTGATGGTTTCGCCGTTCTCCTCGGCCCGTTTGAGGATTTTATCGTCGATATCCGTGATATTACGCACGTAGGTCACGTCATAATCACGGTGGCGCAAATAGCGGGTAATCACGTCAAAGGCCACCATCACCCTGGCGTGGCCAAGGTGACAGTAGTCATACACCGTCATGCCGCAAACGTACATGCTGACCTTGCCAGCAACCAGTGGGCTAAAAGGCTCTTTGCGGCGTGTCAGCGTATTGTAAATGTGCATATGACGTTTCCTTAACCCTTCTGTTTGATTTTCGCCCAGCTGTCTTTCAGACCGACGGTACGGTTAAACACGAGGTGCTCAGCAGTAGAGGCGTGACGATCGGCGCAGAAGTAACCTACCCGCTCGAATTGGAAGCGATCTTCTGGAGCTGCACTGGCCAAGCTTGGCTCGCCGATGGCTTCACATACCACCAGCGACTCGGGGTTCAGGTGCTCCAGGAAGTCGACATCCTTATCGCGGTCCGGCTGCTCGACCATAAACAGGTTGTCGTACAGGCGGACTTCCATCGGTACACCATGGGCAGCGCTGACCCAGTGAATCACGCCTTTTACCTTGCGGCCTTCCGGGTTTTTACCCAGGGTGTCGAAGTCCACGGAGCAGCGCAGCTCAACAATCTCACCTGCATCGTCTTTGATCACTTCATCACAGCGAATTACGTAGCTGTTGCGCAGACGCACTTCTTTGCCCGGTGCTAGGCGGAAGAATTTCTTCGGCGCGTCTTCCATAAAGTCGTCTTGCTCGATGTAGAGCTCGCGAGCAAACGGAACTTTACGCATCGGCATGTCTTCACGCGCCGGGTGGCCTGGCACCTCGTAGACCTCTTCGTGGTCTTCCGGCACGTTGGTAAGCACTACTTTTAGCGGCTTCATCACGCACATGGCGCGGGGTGCGTTATCTTCCAGATCTGAGCGGATGGCGTGGGTCAGCATGGCGATATCCACCAAACCGCCGTCGGAACGGGTGACACCAATCATCTCGCAGAATTTGCGAATGGACGCGGCGGTATAGCCACGACGACGCATACCGGAGATGGTCGGCATTCGTGGGTCGTCCCACCCATCAACAATCTGCTCATCTACCAGCAGCTTCAACTTGCGCTTAGACGTTAAGGTGTAGTCGAGATTGAGGCGCGCAAACTCAATCTGACGGGGCTTCGCGGGGACCGGCAGATTATTTAAGAACCACTCATACAGCGGGCGGTGGTCTTCAAACTCCAACGTACAGATGGAGTGGGTGATGCCCTCAATGGCATCCGACTGGCCGTGGGTAAAATCGTACGAGGGGTAGATTTTCCACTTATCGCCCGTTTGGTGGTGATGTGCATGACGAATCCGGTACAGGATCGGATCGCGCAAATTGATGTTGGGCGACGCCATATCAATTTTGGCACGCAGCACTTTTCCACCTTCGCCAAACTCGCCGTTACGCATCCGCTCTAGAAGATCAAGATTCTCTTCGGCGCTGCGCTCGCGGTAGGGGCTCGGCTTACCCGGCTCGGTGAGCGTACCCCGATACTCGCGGATTTCATCCGGAGACAGGTCATCCACATAGGCTTTGCCTTCACGGATCAGGTGCTGCGCCCAGGCATAGAGCTGGTCGAAGTAATCAGAGGCAAAACGTACCGGGCCTGCCCACTCAAAGCCCAACCAGCTAACGTCTTCTTTGATGGCATCAATGTACGCCTGCTCTTCTTTCGCCGGGTTGGTGTCGTCAAAGCGCAGATGACACTCACCACCTAACTGCTCTGCCAACCCGAAGTTCAGACAAATCGACTTGGCGTGGCCGATGTGCAAAAAGCCGTTGGGCTCGGGGGGAAAGCGCGTCACAATTTTGGTGACCTGGCCGCCCGCTATCTCGTCGCGTACTTGGCTGCGAATGAAGTTCGGCGCTGGGGTGGTCTCGTTGGTCATGGTGGTGTTGATAACCTCATGGTGGATGGCGTGCTGGGCAAACGTTGCGAATGCAATCAGGGTTTACGCTTCGCGGTGCCGAGCAAAACCGCTATTATAACGTGACGCCGATGCACAGCGCCAAGGCGAACGCCTTTATTGAACAGGAATTTATCTATGATCGTATTACAGACGAACCACGGTGACATCACCATTGCGCTTAATCATGAAAAAGCCCCGGCTACCGCGGCGAATTTCGAACAGTACGTGCGCGACGGTTTTTACGACGGCACGCTGTTTCACCGGGTCATTGATGGCTTCATGGTTCAAGGCGGCGGCTTCGACCAGGACTTCAACCAGAAAGCCACCCGTGACCCGATTGAAAACGAAGCGGACAACGGCTTGCAGAATACGGTTGGCACGCTGGCCATGGCCCGCACCCAAGACCCGCACTCCGCTACTGCGCAGTTCTTCATCAACGTTGGCAACAATAGCTTCCTGAACCACAGCGGCAAAAGCCTGCAGGGCTGGGGCTACGCGGTGTTTGGTGAGGTGGTTGAAGGCATGGAGGTGGTTAACGCTATTAAGGGCGTCAGCACCACGCGCCGTGGCATGCATGCCGACGTTCCCGCAGAAGATGTCATCATCGAGCGCGCTTACGTGAAGGAAGCGGAATAACCGTTAGGAGCTTTATGCGTACTCTGCTCATCGCTGATATGCATCTAAGTCACGATACCCCTGAGATCAATCAGGGGTTCTATCGTTACTTGGAACAGACCGCTCAAGGTGCGGACGCGCTCTACATTCTGGGCGATCTTTTTGATGCCTGGATTGGCGACGACCTGCTAGACACTCCCCACCCGTTGAGCGCGGTGGCTCATGAGGTTACTCGACGGCTGCGCGCGCTCAGCGACGCGGGGACGGCGGTGTATTTCATTCATGGCAATCGAGATTTTTTGTTGGGCGAACGCTTTATCAATGACTGCGGGGCCACGCTGCTACCAGAAAGCGAGCAAGTAGAACTGCAAGGCGTACCCGCCGTCATTCTGCATGGCGACAGCCTGTGCACCAAAGACGAGGCCTACATGGCATTTCGGGCGCAGTCACGCAGTGAACAGTGGCAGTCCCAAATTCTTGCGCTGCCGTTAGAGCAGCGGCTGGAACTCGCCAAGAGCCTGCGCATGCAATCGGGTGATGCCAATGCCGGGAAAGCAGAGGACATCATGGATGTCACCCAGGAAGAAGTCGTTGCGCTAATGCAGCGCTGTGGAGTGTCGACCATGATTCATGGCCATACCCATCGCCCAAAAGTACACGATCTGACGGTGGAAGATGTGCCTGCCAAACGTTTTGTGCTGGGTGACTGGGACAGCGAACACGGTTGGGATGTGGTGGTGGAACGTGCTGACGAGCGCCACGCCGAGCCCATTTTGCGACAGTTCCCTCTGGGCACTCCGCCCTAACCAACGCCATGACGTTATAAAAAAAGCCGATCGTTATGATCGGCTTTTTCGTTACTTGCGTTAGCGTTATGTCAGTAGTGCTTAGCGTTCAATCTCAGCATCACTGCGCAGGTCATCCATCAACCCTTGGATGACGGATTGCGCGCGCAGCTGTTCGGCCATTTGAGCAACAAACGATGTCATCTGCTCGTCACCCTCACCGACGGACACGCTATCCAGGGCAACCACCGCTACCCCTTGTGGCATGTTAACTGAACGGTACACACTCGCACCCTCTTCTGGGCGAGGCATACGGAACACTTCCTGCACCAGCACTTGCGGCAGCGTTGTATCTGATTGGCGGGTTACACTGTTCGCGTCCAACCAATCAAGCTCCAACGTATCACCTTCGCGAAGCGAGCCAATCATGCCTGCAGCCTGCTCCCGGAGCGCCTGTTGACGCTGTTGAGCTGCCACGGCCTGTTCTACTTCATCACGCACCTCGTCAAGCGGAAGAACGGTTGCTTCACGATGTTCAGCGACGCGCAGCACCAGTCGACGATCGTTATCAAGTTCGATCACTTCGCTGTTGTAGCCCTCTTCAAGCACATCGGCGCTGAAGGCCTCTTCCAACACGCCCGGCTCGGAAAGAACACCTTCTCCTTCGCCTCGTGCCAACCACTCCGTTTGATTTAACGTAAGGTCTAAGTCATCGGCTACGCTTTGCAAGTCGTCGGCGGCAAAGCTCTCATCGATGAGGCGTTGTACCTGCTCGTTGAACTCGTCGTTAACGTCGCGCAGAGCCACTTCTTGCGCCAGCGCATCACGCTGCTCTTCAAACGACGGGCCTGCAAGCTCAGTCACTTGCAGGATATGGAAGGCACCGTCCATTTCTACTAATTGAGACGTTTCTCCCACTCCGAGGCCAAACGCAGCTTCGTCGAAGGCATCGCCAAAAAAGCCACGGCTAATCACCCCTAGATCGCCACCATTTTCAGCACTTGCGCTGTCATCAGAGTAACGTGCAGCGGTATCAGCAAAACTCTCGCCGTCGTTCAATGAGGCAAGTGCCTCGTTTGCCATGGACTCAGCTTCTTCGCGGCTACGCTCATCGCCAAAGGTCACCATGATGTGAGACACGCGACGATCAGCGTTTTGATTCTGATCACGCCATGCATCCCGAAGCGCCTGCTCTTCGACGTCGACATCGTCGGCCATGGTCTGGCGATCAATCAGAACGTATTCAACCCGCACCTGCTCTGGACGCTCAAACCGGGCCTGGTTAGCGTCATAGTAGGTCTGCATTTGCGCGTCGGTGACATCGATATTTACGTCAACATCATCAGCATTCAGCATCACATAGCGGAAATCACGCTGCTGGCGTTGCAATTCAGCTAAACGCTCTTCTTCGCCGGGCAAGCTGAAATCACTAAACGCGAGTCCCTGCTGCAGATGCTGACGCTTAATATCTACCCGCAGCTCTTCGCGGAAAGAGATCGGCGTGTAACCAGCACCCGCTAAACGATTACGGAAAATCTCTGCCGAGAAGCGGCCATCCTGATCATGAAACTCTGGAAGACTGACAATCATTTGATCCAGTTGGGCATCAGAGACAACAAAACCGCCGTCTTCAGCGTACTGGGTCAACAGTGATTGGGTGATCAGCTGATCGAGCATATCGTTACGCAGAGCGCGCTCTTGCTCAGGAGGCACTTGACCAGAACGCAGCGCACGCTGCACTTCTAGCTCAACCTGTTGACGCATAATGGGCTGACCGTTAACGCTGGCGACCTCATTGGGGTCACTGCCAAACACGCTAAACAGCGACTCCACGCCAAACAGGGCCATGGCAGCCACCATGAGACCAATAATTATCTTGGCGCCCCAGCTTCTGGAGCCATCTCGTATACTTTGCAGCATGCTAGCCTCAGATCATCAAAGCCATCTATTGCCCAAACCATCGGGCCAGAAAAGAACATGGGCGCATCGCGGATGCGATGCGCCCATTAGGTTACAGCAAACGCGAGCCAATTAGTTGACGGCGTCTTTCAGCGCTTTACCGGCTTTAAAGCTGGGCACTTTTGCAGCACTGATTTCGATTGGCTGACCCGTTTGGGGGTTACGACCAGTACGTGCGGCGCGTTCTTTGATAGCGAAAGTACCAAAACCTACCAGAGAAACACTCTCGCCTTTTTTGAGGCTATCGGTGACAGACTCCACCATGGCATCCAATGCGCGGGTTGCCGCTGCTTTAGGAATATCAGCAGACGCGGCAATAGCTTCAATCAGCTCGGACTTATTCACACTTCACCCCTTAACTGTTTCAAAAAAATGGCTCTGAACGGCACGGTCACCGAGTGCAACAACCTCAAAGCATAGCTGCGTTTTATAGCAATGCCTTGAAACACCTGTCAAGCGACCGAGTCGTGAAATGCCCGCCGCTCAAGGCATTGGGCAAATTTATTAAGTAAAATTAAAGCAGAAGCTGCTCTAACGCTTAATGGGTGCTTGCAACAGCATTTGTATTGAACGACTTATCCGTACCCTTTAGCGGGGCACCTTCTGTTACGTTCTCTGCTAGCGCAACGGCTAGCACGTCATCTATCCAGCGTACGGGACGAATATCAAGTGCTCCTTTGATATTCTCAGGTACTTCCTTGAGATCTCGACGATTTTCCTCAGGGATTAGGACGGTCTTTATACCACCCCGCCGGGCCGCCAGCAATTTCTCCTTTAGGCCCCCAATCGGTAATACTTCACCACGCAGGTTCACTTCCCCGGTCATGGCCACATCGCAACGAACCGGACGCTGAGTATAGGCGGAGACAATCGCCGTTACCATGGCAATACCCGCACTGGGCCCGTCTTTAGGCGTAGCACCTTCCGGCACATGGATATGCAGGTCTTCGTTTTCGAACCGCTGCGGATCAATGCCGTAAGCTTGTGCACGTGCTTTCACAACGGTTTGCGCTGCACTTACCGACTCCTTCATCACATCGCCAAGTGAGCCGGTCTTGTGAATCCGTCCTTTGCCTGGGGTTACCACTGACTCAATATTGAGCAGCTCGCCACCTACGGACGTCCAAGCTAAGCCAGTGACACGACCAACTTGGTCCTCCTGCTCGGCTAAGCCGTAGCTATAGCGGCGAACGCCGGCATAAGCCTCTATCTGATCAGCGGATAGCACCTGCTGCGCCTGCAGCTTATTTCCTGCCTTATCTTTTGAGATGCGCTCAGCTTCTAACCGCTCGCGCAGCACTTTACGACACACCTTAGCAATCTGACGCTCAAGCTCACGAACGCCCGCCTCACGCGTGTAATAACGCACCAGCTCCAGCAGCGCATCATCATTCAGCGCTAACTCTTCTTCTTTAAGCCCATTCGCTTCTAGCTGCTTGGGTAGCAGGTAGCGTCTGGCGATGGCAAGCTTTTCGTCTTCGGTGTAGCCCGGCAGACGAATAATCTCCATACGGTCCAAAAGCGGGCCTGGAATATTCATCGAGTTTGCCGTGCAAATAAACAGCGTCTCAGAGAGATCGTAATCCAGCTCAAGGTAGTGATCACTAAAGCTGTTGTTCTGCTCGGGGTCCAGCACTTCCAAGAGCGCTGATGCTGGATCACCACGGTGGTCCATGCCGAGCTTATCGACTTCATCCAATAGGAAGAGCGGATTTTTTACGCCAGCACGGCTCATACGTTGCATCAGCTTACCGGGAAGCGAGCCAATATAAGTACGGCGATGGCCACGGATTTCAGATTCATCGCGCACGCCACCTAGTGCTAGGCGTACGTACTTACGGTTGGTTGCACGGGCAATCGATTGCCCAAGGGAGGTTTTACCCACCCCAGGTGGCCCAACGAGACACAATACCGGGCCTTTCAGTTTACGCACGCGCTTTTGTACGGCTAGGTACTCTAGAATGCGTGCCTTTACTTCTTCCAGGCCATAATGGTCTTCATCCAGCACTTGCTGAGCTTTAACCAAATCGTGCTTCACACGGGTACGTTTTTTCCACGGCACCGCCACCAGCCAGTCTAGATACGAGCGTACGACCGTCGCCTCAGCAGAGTTGGTTGCCATCATTTTGAGCTTGTTCAGCTCTTGAGTCGCTTTATCGGAGGCCTCTTTAGGCATCCCAGACTCTTTGATCGCCTGCTCGTACTTCTCGGCTTCGTTAGGCACGTTATCCAGCTCACCCATCTCTTTCTGGATGGCCTTCATCTGCTCGTTGAGATAGTACTCGCGCTGAGTCTTCTCCATCTGCTCTTTAACACGCGAACGAATACGCTTTTCTACCTGGAGCAGATCGATTTCGGACTCGATGAGCGCCATCAGGTGCTCAATACGGTCACGAACGCGATCCATTTCAAGCAGCTCCTGCTTGTCACCAATTTTCAGCGACAGGTGGGCGCAGATGGTGTCGACCAAACGGCTAGGGTCTTCGATGCCCGACAGCGAGTTCAGCACCTCGTTGGGCACTTTCTTAGACAGCTTGACGTACTGCTCGAACTGATTGAGCAGGACACGCACCAGCGCTTCTTGCTCGCGGCTGGTAAGCGGCTCGCTTTCACGCGGCGTTAAGTGTGCCTGAGTGTAGCCCGCTTCGTTTTCTTCAATCTCAATAACATCAGCACGGAAGCTACCTTCGATCAGCACTTTGACAGTGCCATCAGGCAGTTTGAGCAGCTGCATGATGTCAGCGACGGTCCCCATAGCGTAGAGATCCGCATTATCAGGATCATCCTGCGAGGCCTCGCGCTGAGCTACCAGCAGTACACGCTTGTCGGCTTCCATCGCGGCTTCAAGGGCTTGAATGGACTTTTCACGACCGACAAAAAGTGGAATAACCATTTGCGGGTAAACAACCACATCCCGCAAAGGCAACAGGGGTAGACATTGTGTCTGATCGGCGTTCTGCTGCATCGCAGACGTTCCTCGAATTCGGATGAGTACTTGAAGGGTACTTAGCCAAGTACCTCACAGTGTGAAAGGCATGACACGACACACCACCGTGTGCTGGTCAGGCGTTTCAGCAATAACTTAGAACAACAAGGGGTCGCCTAGGCGACCCCTTGGTTTGGCGCAAGCGGTGAGAGCTAGGCCGTGGCGCGTACCGAAGGGTTAACCGTCAGTACCATCGACACGTGCATCTTCCTGCTGCGAGTAGATCAACAGTGGCTCGCTTTCGCCAGCAATGACGGAGCCATCGATGACGACCTTACTAACTCCTTCTAACGAAGGAATTTCATACATGGTGTCTAGCAACACTGACTCCAGGATAGAGCGCAGGCCACGAGCACCTGTTTTACGTTCCATGGCTTTTGAGGCCACGGCACGGAGTGCGTCGTCTCTAAACTCAAGCGCAACGTCTTCCATCTCAAAGAGCTTGGCGTACTGCTTGATCAGCGAGTTCTTAGGTTCTGTCAGAATCTGCACCAAGGCATCTTCAGTCAGCTCGGTCAGCGTTGCGATGACCGGTAAGCGTCCAACGAACTCTGGAATCAGACCAAATTTGACCAGATCCTCAGGCTCAACATCTGCCAGCAATTCTCCAACGCCACGCGAGGACTCTTTGCTTTTCACGCTAGCATTGAAGCCAATACCGCCTTTCTCAGCGCGGTCACGAATGACTTTATCCAGCCCAGCAAACGCCCCGCCTACAATAAACAGGATATTGGCCGTGTTGACCTGCACAAACTCCTGCTGAGGGTGCTTACGTCCACCTTGCGGCGGGACAGATGCTGTTGTGCCTTCAATCAGCTTAAGCAACGCCTGCTGTACGCCCTCGCCCGACACATCGCGCGTAATCGAAGGATTATCCGACTTGCGTGAAATCTTGTCGATTTCGTCGATGTAGACAATGCCACGCTCGGCTTTCTCAACGTCGTAGTCGCACTTTTGCAGCAGCTTTTGGATGATGTTCTCAACATCTTCACCCACATAGCCTGCTTCGGTCAGCGTTGTTGCGTCAGCAATGGTGAAAGGCACATTCAATAGCCGCGCCATGGTCTCAGCAAGCAGCGTTTTACCGCTACCCGTGGGGCCAATCAGCAGAATGTTGGATTTACCTAGCTCCACATCGCCTTCACGCACTTCTGACTTCAGACGCTTGTAGTGGTTGTAAACCGCTACTGACAGCACCATTTTGGCGCGGTCTTGTCCGATGACGTAGTCGTCTAATGTATGACGTATTTCGCGAGGCGTAGGTAAACGCTCCTCATCGCTCTCGGCATCGGCTTCGAGAACTTCTTCGCGAATGATGTCATTACATAAGTCGACACACTCATCGCAGATATACACGGACGGGCCAGCAATTAACTTACGCACTTCGTTTTGGTTTTTGCCACAAAACGAGCAGTAAAGTAGTTTGCCACCTTCGTCCTTGCCTTTGCCGTCGGCCATTCGCGTACCTCTGTCACTGCGGCGGCTTGCGCCGCCTGAAAAGCTCGTTAGAAAAGCAGAATCCTATCACGCTATCAGGATGTAGGCCGCTTATCCAGCACTGCGTCAATTAAGCCATACTCTTTCGCTTTATTGGCGCTCATGAAATTATCACGATCAGTATCTTGGGCTACTTTATCAATATCCTGACCAGTATGGTGGGCCAAAATCTGATTCAGCTTCTCACGAATACCAAGGATTTCACGCGTGTGAATCTCAATATCCGAGGCCTGACCCTGATAGCCACCCAGCGGCTGGTGAATCATCACACGAGAGTTAGGCAAGCAATAACGCTTACCCGCAGCGCCTGCGGTTAGCAGGAGTGCACCCATGCTAGCGGCTTGGCCGATACAGACGGTCGATACATCCGGCTTGATGAACTGCATTGTGTCATAAATTGACATACCCGCCGTTACCGAACCACCGGGAGAATTGATGTAAAGGTGGATGTCTTTATCGGGATTCTCAGATTCAAGAAACAGCAGCTGCGCCACAACCAAGTTGGCCATGTAGTCTTCTACCGGGCCCACCAGAAAAATCACGCGCTCTTTAAGCAGGCGCGAGTAGATGTCGTAGGCTCTTTCCCCTTTGGCGCTCTGCTCAACCACCATGGGCACTAAACCGCCGGCGTTTTGAATATCAAATTCACTCATTCGGGTGATTCCTTGCGTCCGGTAAGGGAAAAGCGCACCCCGACAGGGTGCGCCGCGCGATGAGATCAGGCGCTTGCCTGTTCGCCCTCTTCGGCATTCTCATCTTGCTCAGCTTGTTGCTGAGCCGCTGCCAGCGCTTGCTGGTAAGACATTTCTACATCTTTAATGTTCGCTTGCTCAAGCAACTTCTCGACCGCTTTCTCTTCGAGAATGGCAGATTTCACCTGCGTTTTTAGCTGCTCGTTACCCATGTAGTACTCGACTACTTCAGACGGGTCTTGATACTGCTCAGCCAACTCTTCTACTTTGGCTTTGATAGCAGCATCATCAGCATCCAGTTCGTTGGCTTTGATTACTTCAGCCAACAGCAAGCCAACCTGCACACGGCTCTTCGCTTGCTCTTCGAACAGCTCGTTCGGCAATTGGCTTACGTCAAAATCTTCACCGAGGCCAAACTGCTGAGCAGCTTGACGTTTCATGCCGTCTGTCTCTTGCTGTACCAGGACACTGGGCACAGGGATATCGTTGGCTTTCTTCAGAGCGTCCAATACCTGCTGTTTAACACGATTGTCGACCGCTTGAGCGGCTTCACGAGTCATGTTCTTTTTGATTTCGGCACGGAATTTAGCTTCGTCGCCGGCTTCTACGCCAAAGCGCTCGATAAATTCAGCGTCTACTTCCGGCAGCTGCTGGGTGCTTACTTTGTGAACCGTCACTTTGAAGGTCGCTTCTTGACCCGCTAAGTGCTCGGCTTGGTAATCAGCAGGGAAAGTGACCGAAATAGTTTTTTCTTCGCCCGCTTTCGCACCAATCAATTGCTCTTCAAAGCCTGGGATAAAGCTGTTAGAACCGATGACCAGTGCGTGACCTTCTGCACTGCCGCCTTCAAACGGCTCATCGCCCAAAAAGCCTTGGAAGTCGATAGTAACTTGGTCGCCATCAGCGGCGGCGGCATCTACTTCTGCCCAAGCAGCGTTTTGCTTACGCAGCGTATCGATCATTTCATCGACGTCAGCTTCGCTAACAGAGACTACTGGACGCTCAACGTCAGTGCCTTCGATAGACGCCAGTTCAACCTGCGGATAAATCTCCATTACCGCCACAAACTCAAGGTCTTTACCTTCTTCGTTAACCTTTGGCTCGATTTGTGGGAAACCAGCGGGGTTGAGACCCTCTTCGGTAATCGCACGCACGTAGCGCTCACGCATTACTTCACCGACCACTTCACTGCGGACGCTGTCGCCATAGCGCTGACGCACGACGGCCATTGGCACCCGGCCTTGGCGAAAACCGTTCAAGCGAGCGTTTTTCGCGGTGTCTTTCAAGCGAGCGCTGACGGCCTCGTCGATTTCAGTTGCCGGCACTTGAATAGTGATGCGGCGTTCGATCTGGGAGGTCGTCTCGACGGAAACTTGCATGAATTGTCCTCTAGCGGCTGGGCGTTGTGTTGATTGCGTAAAAATAAATTCAAGGGGCAATTTTAAGAACCCTGACGCATGGTGGCAAGCGCCATGCTCGCAAGATGGGGGCGCGAGCATCAATTACAAGGGTTTAAACAGCGAAAACCACCGTTTTTGATCGTTTGAAGGGATTACTGAGGCCTAATAGCAAGCCGCCAGTCACTTTTGCACCGACCACCACAACGACACGGCGTGCAATAACAAGCCACAAGTGGCGGCGTGTGAGATAAACACTTGCCAGCTTATCCAATCAGTAAACAGGCCATGCCATGCCCCCATCACGAGCACACCTAATATCAGCATCACGACTAAGCGTTTCAACAAGGCTGGAAGCATTTTTCGCGCGGAGGTAGGCAGCATTTTCCATTGAAAGACCGCCGCCCCCGCGACTATTGCCAACGCCATCAGTATAAGAGTTTGGCGCGTTTCATGTCCGCCCACCATATAGCGAGGTAAGGCAGCGAGCATAACGACACACAACCCAATCGCTACGCTCACACGCTCAGGAGAGTAAAGCGTCCGCTGCATTATTAAGCGACCTTCAACTGCTGAGCATCAATCCACTCTTCTACCCATGGTACAGCAGCGTCATCTGCCATAAATGTTTCCATCGCGTCAATTTCAAGACGCTCGCCTAACCGGTGGGCACCGTGGTCTTGCAGTAGCTCATCTAGCGCTCTACCTGCTCCGCAGAACGTATCGCCATAGGAGCTGTCGCCTAGCGCAATTAGCCCATAGCGCATACCGGACAACGAAGGGCTTTGGGATTTTAAGTTGCGTACAAAAGGTACAAAGTTGCCAGGAAAGTCGCCGCTCCCAGTGGTAGAAACACAAAAAAGCGTTAGATCACTGGCTTGGGACATATCGTCTACAGAGGGCTGCTCTGAAATATCAACGGCATAGCCTGCCTGTTCAAACAGTGGCTTGACCTGCTCTGCAACGTCTAATGCACCGCCATACATGGTGCCGACCAGAATGGTTAACTTAGCCATGGGCCTACTCCTCGGCAAAGGTGTCGCGCTGCGCTTTGTTAAGTCCGCAAAGTTCAGTCGACAAATACCTGATGAATTTGCTCAAATATTAACACGACTAGCAAAAATGACACACGCCCCACCATAGGCTACCGACAACCGCCCTACAGGAGCGCTTATGCAACAGGCCTTTGAGACATGGATCACGCCCATTATGGTGGGCGGCCTGATCATTTTTATGTGTTTTATTATTTGGGATCTCGCCAAGAAATCGAATGCAGGTAAATTTGGCACCATTATGCTGTTCGTCGTGCTAGGTGCGGGAATGCTGGGCTATGTTATTAAAGTAGTGATTACTTGGCTGATTGAGGGCAGAGGCGTGTAACGCGTGGCATGGGGTTGTATGGTCACCCATAAAAAAGGAGTGCCACATAGCACTCCTTTTCGGTAAGCCGCCTTGCAAGACGGCCAGCGCCATTACTGGCTGCTTGAATAACGCTCTACCTGCTGCTTCAACTTTTGACCCGGACGGAAAGTCACTACACGGCGTGCTGAGATCGGAATCTCTTCACCCGTCTTAGGGTTTCGCCCGGGCCGCTCGCGCTTATCACGTAGGTCAAAGTTACCAAACCCCGATAGCTTCACCTGCTCGTTTTCACGCAAACAGGCGCGGATTTCTTCGAAGAAAGCCTCCACCATTGCTTTGGCTTCTCGCTTTGACAGCGCCAGCTCAGTATTCAAATGCTCGGCTAACTCTGCTTTGGTCAACGCACCCATAAGGCTCCTCCATGTAGCAAACGGTTTAGCAAACGCATTGCCAAGAACGTGATAAGCGCCGTGTCATGGCATAGCTTTTAGCCGCGAAGCTCGGCCTCCAGTTCAGCACGCACGTTAGTGACGATTGAATCTACCAACTGGTTGATTTCTTCATCATTTAGCGTGCGCGAAGCGTGCTGCCAGGTCAAGCCCAATGCAACACTCTTATGCCCTTCGGCAACACCTTTACCAGCATAGACATCAAATAGCTTGATGTCTTTTAAGTAATCGCCTGCTTGTGCTTTCGCACAATCCATCAGCGCTTGCACGGGCGTTGCCTCTTTCAGCATAAATGCCAGGTCGCGCCGCACTTCCGGGTAGCGTGACAACGGCTCAAAGGCCGGAATGGCTCCATGGCTCAGCGCATCAAGGCGCACCTCAAAGAGTACCGCGTCTACCTTAAGCCCTAACGTAGCGCGCACCTGAGGATGGAGCGTGCCAATCCAGCCTGCCGGCTTGCCTTCGTGAAATAGCTGCGCCGTTTGCCCAGGATGCAAAGAGGGGTGTTCGCCTGGCTCAAAACGCCACTTATCTAACGCGCCGCCCATTGCCAGCAGGCTCTCCAAGTCCCCTTTCAGGTCATAAAAATCCACCTGGGTCTTGGCACTGCTCCACCCCTCCGCTTCGCGGCCACCGCATACCAGCGCACCCATCATCGGCACTTGAGTCAGGTTATCCAGGTGACCGTTAAACACTAACCCGGTCTCAAATAGGCGCACACGGGTTTGCTGACGGTTGAGGTTATGCTCCAGAGCACGCACCAAGCCTGGGAATAAACTTGCTCGCATCACCGAAAGATCTGATGAGATCGGATTCGCAAGCACGGGAGAGACTGCCTCTGGCAGCATCGCCGCCTGCAAATCCGGTGCTACGAAGCTGTAGGTCACCGCCTCTTGGAAGCCACGTGCAACCATTTGGTTACGCAGCTGCGACTGCGTCAGCACTGCTTCGTTGGCAGGACGCAGCGCCAATCGAGCGGCAGGTCGACGTACCGGAAGATTGTTGTAGCCATGAATACGCGCCACCTCTTCAATGAGGTCCTCTTCAATGGCAACGTCAAAACGCCAGCTAGGCGCCACAACTGACCAACCTTCTGCTTGCTTATCGACCTGAAGGCCCAGGCGCTGAAGGATATCGGTCACATCGTCAGCAGGCAGTTGCTTCGACAGCGCGGCCTCTAGCCGAGCTTCGCGCAGCATGATAGAGCGTGATGCTGGCAAGTGCTCCTGACTCACTGACTCCACAACTGGGCCAGCTTGGCCGCCACATATTTCCATCAAAAGCTTCGTTGCGCGCTCCATCGCCATGGCGGGAAGCTCGGGGTCAACGCCCCGCTCAAAGCGATGCGACGCGTCGGTATGCAAACCATAGGAACGCGCTTGACCCGCAATGGCCAGCGGAGCAAAAAAAGCCGACTCAAGAAAAATCGTGTGAGTCTTTTCGTTCACTCCTGAACTCTCTCCGCCCATGATACCCGCCATGGCCAAGGGGCCACGCTCATCGGCGATCAAAAGCGTTTCAGGGCGCAACGCCACCTCTTGCCCGTCGAGCAGCGTTAAACACTCAGCTTCTTGTGCCAAACGGACAGTAATACCGCCCTGCAGGTTGTCACGATCAAAGGCATGCAGCGGCTGACCCAGCTCTAGCATGACGTAGTTGGTAACATCCACTACGGGATCAATAGAGCGCACGCCACTGCGACGCAGACGCTCAACCATCCACAGAGGCGTCTCTGCACTGACATCAACACCTTTGATAACTCGCCCTAAATAGCGTGGGCACTGAGTAGAGGCCTCAATAGTAACGGGGAAAGTATCGTCAATACTCGCCTCAACCGCGTTAATGTCAGGGCCGCTCACCGGTAGGCGGTTGAGCACGCCTACTTCTCTAGCGAGGCCTTTGATACTTAGGCAGTCGCCGCGGTTCGGGGTGAGATCGACCTCAATGGTCATATCGTCGAGCTGCATATACTCGCGAAAACTGGTACCCACGGGCGCTGACGCTGATAACACTAGAATGCCGGGCGAGGTTTCTTCCTCCAGCCCCAGCTCAGATGCCGAGCAAATCATCCCGCGAGACTCAACGCCGCGCAGTTTTGCCTTTTTGATTTTAAAGTCGCCCGGCAGCACGCCCCCTACCTGAGCAAAGGGAATTTTCTGGCCCACATCAACGTTAGGCGCACCGCACACTACTTGTACTGGCTCACCTGTGCCATCGTTCACGGTACAAACGTTGAGCTTATCAGCATCAGGATGCTTCTCTTTGGTCAGCACTTCAGCTACGACCACACCGCTAAACGCAGCGGCGACCGCTTCAACGGCATCCACTTCAAGGCCCGCCATGGTGATCTGATCGGCAATGGCCTGCGTATCAAGCTGCGGGGCTACCCATTCACGCAGCCACTGTTCTGAAAATTTCATGTTGATTCCCGTCGCTGGCAGCGGTCTTAGGTGAATTGACGAAGAAAGCGCAGATCGTTCTCAAAGAACAAGCGCAAATCATTAACGCCATAGCGCAGCATCGCCAAACGCTCAGCGCCCATGCCAAAGGCAAAGCCGGTATATCGCTCGGTATCAATGCCAGAGTGTCGGAACACTTCAGGGTGCACCATGCCGCAACCCATTACTTCCAACCAGCCGCTATGAGAGCAAACACGACAACCGTTACCACTACACATCACACACTGAATATCCACCTCGGCGGATGGCTCAGTGAATGGAAAGTAAGAGGGACGGAAGCGAACCGACAGGTCATCGCGCTCAAAAAATGCCTGTAAAAAGTCTTCGATAGTGCCTTTCAGATCCGCGAAACTAACGCCTTCGTCGACCAGTAGACCTTCTACCTGATGAAACATAGGCGTGTGCGTTAGATCAGAGTCACTGCGATACACGCGCCCAGGGCATACAATGCGAATAGGCGGCTCGCTGTTTTTCATCGTGCGCACTTGCACGGGAGAAGTGTGGGTACGCAGCAACCGCGTGGCATCAAAATAAAAAGTATCCGCCATTCCACGCGCTGGGTGATGCGCAGGGATATTGAGCGCTTCAAAGTTGTGGTAGTCATCCTCAATCTCCGGACCTACCGCCACGTCATAACCAATACGTGTAAACAAACCTTCAATACGTTCAAGCGTGCGCGTTACGGGGTGCAAACCACCGGCCTCTTGATCACGGCCTGGCAACGTTACGTCAATACGTTCAGCTGCCAATCGTGCGTTAAGCGCTTCGCTCTCAAGCTGCTGTCGCTTTGTGTCAATCTCTGCAGAAAGCGTCTGCTTGGCTTGGTTGATCAGCTCGCCAGCCGCAGGACGCTCCTCTGCCGATAGCTTGCCCAATCCTTTCAATAAGGCCGTCACTTCGCCTTTCTTACCTAAGTAACGTACGCGCAACTCATCTAGCGCTGAGACGCTCTGCGCAGCTTGAATAGCATCGCGGGCCTCTGACACCAGAGTAGGAAGGTGGTCCATCCGATTTACTCCGAATTAAGCGGTTCCATCTCTAAGGATGGCTGGCATGTTGAAGGTGACAAAAAAACAGGGGAAGAGCGGCTGCTCTTCCCCTGTATGGGTCACACTGAAATGACCACAGCATTTTGCACTGATGTTAACTCAGCGCAAAATTGCCTTATTGGGCAGCCTTGGCTTTTTCCACGATAGCAGCAAACGCTGCTTTCTCGTGTACTGCCAGGTCGGCCAATACTTTACGGTCGATTTCAATACCGGCTTTCTTCAGACCGCCAACGAAGCGGCTGTAAGACATGCCGTTGATGCGTGCACCAGCGTTGATACGCTGAATCCACAGAGCGCGGAATTGGCGCTTGCGGTTGCGACGGTCACGGTACGCATACTGACCGGCTTTGATGACAGCCTGTTTGGCTACGCGGAAAACACGCGAACGGGCACCGTAGTAACCTTTGGCCTGCTTCAGTACTTTTTTATGGCGACGACGGGCAACTACGCCACGCTTAACACGGGTCATAACACACTCCTGACTTTATGACTGAGGCTAAATGCACTCAGATAAGAAAATTCGACCTTACAGGTTCGGCAGCATGCGCTGAATCAGCGCTTTGTCGGAAGCATGAATCTGCTTCATGCCACGCAGCTGACGCTTACGCTTGGTCGACTTCTTGGTCAAGATGTGGCTACGGAAAGACTGCTTGTGCTTGAAGCCGTTAGCGGTCTTTTTAAAGCGCTTTGCAGCGCCGCTGTTGCTTTTGATTTTCGGCATGAGAAAACTCCGCTCGATATTTTTTAGAAAACCCAGGGCCGACCAGCGCCTTCACGCTGGCCCGTTAACTTCGCCGTTGGATCACTTCTTTTTCGGGGCAAGGATCATGATCATTTGGCGGCCTTCCATTTTCGGGAAAGACTCTACCGCTCCGATCTCTTCCAGGTCTGCCGCGATCCGTTCCATTAGCTTGCGGCCAATGTCCTGGTGCGCCATTTCACGACCACGGAAGCGCAATGTGACCTTACCCTTGTCACCACCTTCCAGAAAGCGCGTCAGGTTTTTCAGCTTAACCTGATAATCGCCTTCGTCGGTGCCAGGACGGAATTTAACTTCCTTAACCTGGATTTGCTTCTGCTTTTTCTTTTGAGCCGCTTTCTGCTTCTTGGTCTCAAAAACGAATTTGCCGTAATCCATAATCTTACAGACGATGGGATCGGCATTCGAAATTTGCACGAGGTCTAAACCGGCAGCTTCCGCACGCTCAAGGGCCTCGGTGGTGGGCACAACACCCAATTGCTCACCTTCGGCATCAATTAGACGCACTTCTTCTTCGATAATACGCTCGTTCATTGGTGGGCGTTTGTCTGCTGGACGCCCGCGCTGGTTGCTTCTCTTGATCGTTCCGTCTCCTTAGGCAATTGACGATGTCGCCAGGGCTGCTCGCTCGGCAGTATGGCGTTCAATAAATTCATCGACCGTCATTGTACCGAGGTTTTCGCCGCTGCGTGTTCGCACGGCCACTGAGTCAGCTTCGACTTCCTTATCTCCTACCACAAGGAGATAGGGAACTTTCTGTAACGTATGCTCGCGGATTTTAAAGCCGATTTTCTCGTTCCTCAAGTCCGCTTTAACACGCAGGCCACTTTTTTGCAGGCGCTTCTCTAATTCAAGCGCATATTCACGCTGTGAATCGGTGATAGTCATGATAACCGCCTGCTGTGGCGAAAGCCATAATGGCATAGCGCCCGCATAATGCTCAATCAGAATCCCCAAGAAACGCTCGAAGGAGCCTAAAATCGCGCGGTGAAGCATTACTGGGGTTTTACGCACGCCATCTTCATCAACGTACTGAGCCCCTAAACGTCCTGGCAAGTTAAAATCGAGCTGTAGGGTACCACACTGCCAAACACGATTCAGACAATCACGCAATGCGAATTCAATTTTAGGGCCATAAAACGCCCCTTCACCCGGCTGAAGATCCCATTTCAAGCCCGTCGCATTTAGCGCCGCTTCCAGACCTTGCTCGGCCTGATCCCACATTTCGGCTTCACCAAGGAAGTCTTCAGGCCGCGTTGAAAGCTTCAGTTCAACATCTTCGAATCCAAGCGTCTTATACACTTGCAGGGTCAAGGCTATAAAATCTTCTGCTTCCGCTTGGATCTGGCCTTCGGTACAGAAAATGTGCGCATCGTCCTGGGTAAAACCACGCACCCGCATCAGACCATGCAGCGAGCCTGAAGGCTCATTACGGTGGCAACTGCCAAACTCGGCCAAGCGCAGCGGAAGATCCCGGTAACTCTTAAGGCCTTGATTAAATACCTGCACGTGACACGGGCAGTTCATCGGCTTGACGGCGTATTCGCGTTTTTCAGATTCGGTAGTGAACATCAGCTCACTGTAATGCCCCCAGTGACCCGATTTCTTCCACAGCGACAAGTCCACCACCTGCGGAGTTTTGATCTCTTGATAGCCATGCTCACGCTGGATTTTCCGCATGTACTCTTCTAAGGCTTGGTACATGGTCCAACCGTTAGGGTGCCAAAAAACCATGCCCGGCGCTTCTTCTTGAAGGTGGAACAAGTCCATCTTACGCGCCAGCTTGCGGTGATCGCGCTTCTCGGCTTCTTCTAAGCGCTTCAAGTAAGCCTTCAACTGCTTTTTATCGCCCCAAGCTGTACCGTAAATACGGGTCAACATCGGGTTAGAAGAGTCACCACGCCAATAAGCACCAGCAAGCTTTGTCAGCTTGAATGCTTTTAAGTGCCGAGTATTTGGCACATGGGGGCCACGGCACATGTCCGTGTACTCTTCATGGTGATAAAGACGAATCGTGGCACCTTCGGGAATATCACGGATGATTTCTTGCTTATACGATTCATCGCGCTGTTCAAACGTCGCCATTGCTTGATCACGGTCGACGTATTCACGAACAACGTCATACTCATGGTCAATCAGCGCTTGCATACGCTTCTCAATCGCTTCCAAATCTTCCGGCGTGACTGACTTACCGAAATCAATGTCGTAGTAAAAACCATCATCAATCACAGGACCGATCGCCATCTTAGCGTCGGGGTACAGCTGTTTCACTGCGTGCCCAATAAGGTGTGCACAGGAGTGACGAATAATCTCTAACCCTTCTTCATCGCGGGCTGTGATGATCGAAACATCTGCATCATGTTCGATTACATCAGCAGCATCTACCAACACCCCTGCAATTTTGCCCGCCACGCAGGCCTTGGCCAAACCAGGGCCAATGGATTCTGCAAGCTGCATAATAGAGAGCGGCGCATCAAACGTTCTTTGGCTGCCATCGGGCAGTGTCACAATGGGCATTCAGGTATTCCTTGAGCGCAGTGGTGATCCATACCAAGGATCACATTTCGCTATCAATGGTCGGGGGTATTTAGCACATCTTGAAGGCTGCTCAGCCTACCAGAATTTAAGGCTTGATAAAATAAAACGGGAGGCATAAGCCTCCCGTTCTGTATCAAAGGGAATTGCCACCCAAGATATGCGGGCAACCCCTTGATGATCTAGTTAAGTGGATTAGTTCCACTCATCCAGTTCTACACGACGGTTCTGGAAACGACCTTCTTCAGTGTCGTTGGTAGCCATCGGACGCTCTTCGCCGTAGCCAATTGCACGCATACGGTCAGCTTGAACGCCACGCTGATTCAGGTAAGCAGCTACGGACTCTGCACGACGCTGAGACAGGTCTTTGTTGTACTGGTCAGAACCACGAGAATCAGTGTGGCCTTCGATGCTCACACGTACATCAGGGTTGCTTACCAGACGCTCGGCAACGCCGTTCAGGACGTTTTGAGCATTGGCAGTCAGCTGAGCAGAATCAAACTCAAAGTTTACTTCACGCAGAACAACGCTTGCCGGGCAGCCTAGTGCGTTAACTTCTACGCCAGCCGGGGTATCGGGGCACTGGTCACGGTAGTCCGGCACGCCGTCGTTGTCGGAATCCAGCGGGCAGCCGTTGGCGTTAACTTCTACGCCAGCCGGGGTACCGGGGCACTGGTCACGGTAGTCCGGCACGCCGTCACCGTCGGAGTCTAGCGGGCAGCCTTCAGCATCAACAGCAACGCCAGCCGGTACTTCACCGTAGCTCGGGCACTGAGGTGCTACCGGCTCCGGAGTACGGTCTGCACACAGCAGGCCGCCAATGGCAGCGCCTGCAGCTGCACCTGTTGCTGCGCCAGCGTCTTCATCAGAGCTGCTGCTAGTAGCATAGCCGATGCTGCCGCCGATGATGCTGCCCGCAAGGCCACAAACAGCCGGGTGCTGGTACCAGCTTTGACCGCTGTTAGCGCCCGCCTGACCAGAAGACTGAGAAGCTGAGCTAGCGCAGCCGGAAAGACCTACTACTAAGGCAGAACCGATTAGCAAGCCAGTCGTTGATTTTTTCATGCAAGACTCCTTCTTGATCCAATGCTGATAAGGTCTATAGACCAAATCTATCCAATGCTTCTTATTGCGAGAGCATCCATTTTTCGCTGTTCTGCTTCAGGATTAGGAATCCCTGCCCCTTGAAACCGAACAAGGTGCCTATCATTAACGTTTCAGCGTTAGAAGGCAACAATGCCAAGATATCAACTTCTTGCCAATACCGACCCTTCCAGCATAGCAAAGCTGACATCGTTGACATTAAAAAATTTCAATGCAGGGCCTTAGGCCCTTGAGAACGCCACTTGATGACAGCTGAAGCAGCCGCCAACACAGCAGGGCGCATTTCTTCTTCTACCGCAATGCGCTCTTTGTCTTCCTGCATTCTTTCCCTAGGCGTCAACTGCTTACGGGCGGAATGCGTCTTTAAATGACGCGTGCGATTGTAAACCTCAGCAAACGCCTCGAATTCAGGACGCTCCGTTAAGCTGGGATCAACAATTTCAAGCAGTACCTTACAGCGCCAAGAGCCTTCGGTAATATCTACTTGCTCTTGAACAAGCGCGCTCACTACATAATCAAGGTTCTCAAGACTATTTTGCTGCGCGCGCCGCTCTTCATCAAGTCGGAAGTCGTCACGTCGCTTTACCTCTCTACGTAGAGAGAATGCGTAGGCGACGAGCCCCGCAATAATTGCGATACCTACCGCGAGTAATAGAAGTGCAACCGTCGAACTCATAGAGCTCCTTCTACGTAGTCAAAAATTGGTCAGTAAATATCTTAACGAGAATTGTACACCTAACGACCTAACGTAGACCAATTTGATTGATGTACATTTTTGGTGATTGAGATTCATGGCTGCAATTTAGCGATAGAGTCTGGTCATATCGTTTGCGCTTGGCGAACACAAAACGACGCTTTTTCGCCATATTGATACCGCCAACACCACCATGCCCAACCCATACTCAGCACTAGTACGACAGCGCCCGCCGTGTGTAATAGCGCTAACCAAAGCGGGAGCCAAAGCAACACATTGGCCACCCCAAGCGCAACCTGGAAGCCGTAGGCTACCAATACGCCACTTAATGGAGCACTCACAGCTTTGATACTACGATACCGCCACCAAAGGGCAACCAACGCCACACCTAATAGCAGCGCCCCTAAGCGGTGAACCATATGGATCGCGGTGCGGGCGTCTGCATGCAGCTGACCATGTAAATAGTTGGGCCCTACCGTTTGTGTCAGGTGGAAACCTTCACTTAGATCCATTGTGGGCCACCACTGTGTGTTACAGGTCGGGAACCCTTGGCAGGCAATACCCGCATAATTACTGGTTACCCAGCCACCTAATGCAAGCTGAAGCACCAATAACCCCCCGGCTAGATACCATAGCAACCCTGTTTTTCTAACGTTGCCTGCCTCCCCTTTTCTTACACGCCGCAGGCGGCAATGTAGCCAGAAAAACAGCATTAAGACGCTTAATCCACCCAATAGATGCAGCGTCACCACTTGTGGCCATAATTTTAATGTCACAGTGAAAGCACCAAACGCCCCCTGTAACAAAATGACGCTCAACAACGCTATGCTTAAGCCCCATGGGTAGCCCACTTGTTTACGCAGTGGCCAACCTATCGCCAAGACGCTCAGCACCATCAAACCTAAAAAGCTGGCCACATAGCGATGAGCCATCTCTACCCATGCCTTGAATGGCTCTAACGGGGCATCAGGATGATGAAGCGCGGCATGCTCACTGTCAGGCACCACCAAGCGTCCATAACAGCCGGGCCAATCAGGGCAGCCCAAACCAGCATCCACTAAACGCGTCCATGCTCCTACCAGTATGACGCAGGTCGTGAGTAACGTTCCCAGCAAAGTGATCCAGATAAGCCAGTGAAGACGGCGCTCCTGGTAAGTCTGCATGGCAATTCCTTACGGCTATTACTAACCGAACATAGGCTAAATCGGATTCACTTTAAATAAGTGCCGTATGTCATCGAGAATGTCGGCAGCTGACACGTTTGCACTAAATGCCAGCGCAGGTCTTCCCATAGGGTCAAATAACCAAACATCGTTTGTATTACGCCAAGCAGGTGTGCTTTGCCACACGGTCTTCGTCTCACCGGGCAGAGTTGCATCGCCACCCCCAATTCTCAAACGCTGCAAGCGAGTAGCTTCTCGCCCAAGGGCGCGGTGTAGCCGCCATAGCTCATCCTGCTGCTCCTCGCAGCGCACATGGCACTCAAATACCAGCGTCCACTGCTCAGAAGCGTCGATCGAGGCCATTAGGGGCCAATCCTGAAGAGGAGGCACTTCTAAGGTAATGTTTCCATGCGCCGTGTGATCTCGGGGAATACCCACATCCCAAGTCACCATTCCCCACGCAGTGACAATAGGAGCGGCAAAAATTGCAAATAGGAGCACTACTTTAAGCCTTGGATAACGCACGGGACGTTGATGGTGCACGCTAAAACCCTCCTATGTCATTTTCTCGCCAGTCCTTCACTAACCTATACCCACCCAACAGCATAATGACACCCGCTGCCAGCGCCAGTCCCCACCACTGAAAAGCATAGCCAAGGTGGCGGCTAGGCGGCATCACATTCGCTTCCCACCAGGGTATAAAAACACCGCTACCACTTTCAGCATGAAGCCAACCATCATGACTGAAAGAACCGAGCGAAGCTGTCCAAGGGTCTAAGCTTAATTGTTGAAGCCGAACGCCTTCTTGATTAATACCGTATAACTGCCCACGTGCGTGTGCCGCTTGCCATTCGCCCGATACCTCAACAACACCTTGAGGAGTTGACACCGACGGAGGTGCCCGGCTGGCTCCTGTTTCAATGAAACCGCGCTGCACCAACCAAAGCTGCCCTTCGGTATCTCGGAGTGGTGTTAGCACTGCGACGCCCAAGCGGCCTTCAACAATTCGGTTATCTAGATAAAGTGTATGTTGATCAAGATAAATACCCCGCAAATGCACTTCAGAGCCTTCTTCTGGGGTCTGGGTAGGCTCAACTAATGTAGGGGCTGACTCACGGATGGCAAGCAGTTCGCGCTTGTCATCAGCCCGCTCCCACTGCCATAGTCCTAAGAACAACCCCAACACCACCAGAACACTCCAAAACACGCACCATGCGTATAGTCGCACTGGAATATAAGAGGACTTTATCATGTGGTTAAAACTGCTCATTGCATTAATGTTTATGGGAATGGTGGCCAGCTTAGCCGCTGGCGCAGGCTTTTTATTGCGCGATGACAGCTCCTCCCGACGGTTAGTGACATCCCTGAAATGGCGAATTGCATTAGCCTGTGTATTGATGGCATTACTTTTGTTTGGCTTTTTAACCGGCGAGCTTGGTTAATCGGCTAAAAAACATACACAAAGATAAAGAGCCCTACCCACACCACATCTACAAAATGCCAATACCAACAGGAGGCCTCAAAGCCAAAGTGATGGTCGTTAGCAAAATGTCCTTTGAGTATCCTCACGAGCATGCTCGCTAAAATAAGCGTACCAATAATGACGTGAACACCGTGAAAGCCCGTCAAAATAAAGAACGTTGCCCCAAAAATACCTGCCTCTAGGGTAATGCCGTAATGATGATAGGCTTCATAGTATTCAACGCCTTGAATCACAATAAAGCAGGCTCCCAGAAGTACGGTACCGGCTAACCAGTTCCGACAAGTCTGACGATAGCCAAGCTTTAGCGCCTCGTGGGCAACCGTCAAGGTAATGCTTGAAGTGACCAAAATGAGTGTATTCACCAGTGGTAATTGCCAGGGGCTCAGTACGCTCGTAGGGCCTGACACCGCCGCATCAGGGGGATTGAGTAACGGCCATTGAGGAACAAATCCGGGCCACAGTAGAGCAGACACTCCTTTTGCCCCTTCACCGCCTAACCAGGGAATGGTGAAAGTCCGTATGTAGAATAAAGCGCCAAAAAAAGCCGCAAAAAACATCACTTCTGAAAATATGAACCAGCCCATTCCCCAACGAAACGAGCGATCCATTTGGGTGTCGTATAAGCCTCCCATAGATTCGTGAATTACATCACGAAACCACAAACCCATGACACTAATAACGCCTATCGCACCAATAATGAGTAAGGGAGCGCCTGTGTCATACACCAGCTTAATACCAATACCGACCATCATGGCACCCAGCGCAAGCGACCCTAGAATTGGCCACCGACTAGTTGCAGGAACGTAGTAGCTGCCACTGCTCATATGCTATCCCCCACCGCGTTATTGTTATTGACTGGGTTCAGCGCGATACGCTGCACCGGATATAGGGTGTACACCAGGGTGATGGTATTGATGTCCTCGGGTAGGTCTCTTGCTAGCTGAAATATCAGTGGAATAGTGAGTCTCTCATCTCCCTGTAGCTGCTGTTCTTGGAAGCAGAAACAGCTGACTTTTCGTAAATGTGTGGTTGCACTAGAGGGCGAAACACTTGGCACCGCACGCCCCCAACTTTCCAGATGGCTGTTATTGGTAAACGTGAAATCCACTTCAGCCGTTTGACCTGGATGTACCCGCATTTGCCGTGTCTCAACACTCATCTGCCAAGGCAAACCGGCACTGCCACGGGTAATAAACTGCACCGTGATGAAACGCGTCTGGTCCACTTCTTCGTAGATAATAGCTTTTGCCGTGGTGTCTACTTTTCCGTTTAACCCCGTTATGCGACAAAACACGTCGTAAAGAGGAACCAAGGCAAAGGCAAAAGCAAACATACCTACGAGCGCTGCCACACTGCGTATGACTGTGCGCTTGACACCAGCTTTCTGAAAGCGGTCTATTGCCATGTGTCACCCCCGCCTATATCAGCATTTAGACGTTAATCATGTGACTGAGTACGCTGGAACACGGGTGGCGTTTCAAACGTATGCAATGGCGCGGGGCTTGGCACACTCCACTCCAAGTCAACAGCACCCTCCCATGCTTTGGCAGGCGCCTTTTGCCCGCCTCTCACACAAAGCACCACCACCAGAACAAAAAGCAGCTGGGAAGCACCAAAGAAGAACGCACCAATGCTTGAGAGGAGATTGAAATCGGCAAACTGGAGTGCATAGTCTGGAATACGCCGAGGCATACCCGCCAAACCGGCAAAATGCATAGGAAAGAAGGTTAGATTCACCCCGATGATTGAGCACCAAAAGTGGCACTGTGCCAAACGCTCATTAGGATAGTGACCGGTCCACTTAGGCAGCCAATAGTAAACGCCTGCCATGATGGCGAAAATCGCACCAGGAACAAGCACATAGTGAAAGTGCGCTACCACGAAATAGGTATCGTGATACTGAAAATCAGCGGGGGCAATCGCTAACATCAGGCCGGAAAAACCACCGATTGTAAATAGAACCACAAATGCCAGCGCAAACAGCATAGGGGGCTCAAAACTGATAGAGCCACGGAATAGCGTGGTCACCCAGTTAAAAACTTTCACCCCCGTTGGCACAGCGATCAGCATGGTGGAGTACATAAAGAAAAGCTCCGCCGTTAGCGGCAGTCCTACAATAAACATATGGTGCGCCCACACCAGAAATGACAGCAGCGCAATGGCTGCAGTGGCATATACCATCGAGGCATAGCCAAACAAGGGCTTACGAGCAAACGTAGGGATAATCGCCGACACGATGCCAAATGCAGGCAGAATCATGATGTAAACTTCTGGGTGGCCAAAAAACCAGAACAGATGCTGGAATAAGACAGGATCTCCCCCGCCCGCTGCATCAAAGAAGCTAGTCCCAAAGTTAATGTCCATCAGCATCATGGTAATGACACCTGCCAGCACCGGCATAACAGCAATTAGCAGGAAAGCAGTAATCAGCCATGTCCACACAAAGAGTGGCATATCCATCATGCGCATGCCGGGAGCACGCATATTCAAGATGGTAGCGATGATATTGATCGCCCCCAAAATAGAGCTAATACCGGCAATGTGCAGCGCTAAAATAAAAAACGTCGTGGATGCAGGCGCATAGGTGGTCGATAAAGGCGCATAAAAAGTCCAGCCAAAGTTCGGACCGCCGCCGGGCATCAACAGGGTAGAAAGCAGCAGAGTAAAAGCAACCGGCAGGAGCCAGAAGCTAAAATTATTCAATCGCGGCAAGGCCATATCAGGCGCACCTATCTGCAGCGGAATCATCCAGTTCGCTAAACCGGTAAACGCAGGCATTACAGCAGCGAACACCATAATTAAGCCGTGCATGGTGGTCATTTGATTAAAAAACTCTGGCTCTACCAACTGCAAACCAGGCTGGAATAACTCAGCCCTAACCACGAGCGCAAAGATACCGCCGACAAAAAACATCGTCAGCGAAAAGATCAGGTATAGCGAACCAATCTCTTTATGATTCGTCGTCAGTAACCAACGCAACATGCCTTTGGGATGCGCTGCGTAGGCACCATGCGATTGGCCTTCTTGAGACTGGCCACCAGCCACGGCAGTCGAACTATGCTGCAGTGAGTGTTGTGGAGGTAGTTTGGGCGCCATGAGTCTCTCCGCGTACATTGTTGTTTTAATAGAGAAAGTAGGATAGATATCTATTGAGCAATACGCTCGGCCACCGCCGATGGCTGCACGGCCTCACCGGTATCATTACCCCATGCGTTACGCGTGTAGGTCACAACAGACGCAATCTCAACCGGGTTCAACGTACTGCGGAACGCAGGCATAGCAGCCCCTGACACACCGTTAATCACTCGATCCAGATGCCAATCAAGGTCATCGATTAACTGCTCATTGCCTGCAAGTGCTGGGAATGCTGGTGGTGCCCCCTGCCCTTCACTTTGATGACAAGACGAGCAAATAGATTGGTACACCGTCTCGCCTCGAGCCATCAACTCTTCCATCTCCCACTCACGATCAACCCCCATAGCCTCTTGTTCGGCCGCCTCTTTGCGCTCTGCAAGCCATGTTTCAAACTCAGCCTCTTCCATGGCATGTACCACAATGGGCATGAAGCCATGGTTAACGCCGCAAAGCTCAGCACACTGGCCACGGTAGATACCCGGCTCATTAATCTGAACCCAATTTTCGTTAATGAAGCCAGGAATGGTGTCTTGCTTCACCGCAAGCTCTGGTACCCACCAGGAGTGAATAACGTCATCAGATGTCATCAAAAAACGTACTTTACGATTAATAGGGAGCACCAACGGTTCATCGACATCTAATAAGTAATGCTCATCTCGCTCAGCATCGCCACGAATCTGCTCTCGCGTCGTGCTCAAGTTGGAAGTAAACGCAATATCTTCGCCGAGATACTCATAGCGCCAGCGCCACTGCTGCCCGGTAATCATAATATCCAGGTCCGCTTCAGAGGCGTCGTACATGTTTTTCAGCGTGGCCGTCGCGGGTACCGCCATACCGACCAATATCAAAATGGGAATAGCCGTCCACAGCACCTCAACCGAGGTATGTTCATGAAAGCGGGCTGCTTTTGCCCCTTTAGAGTGGCGATAGCGAAATAAGGAGTAGAACATGACACCAAATACAATGATGCCAATGACGACACACACCCAAAATATGGTCATGTGAAGGCCAAAGATATCGCGGCTTATATCCGTGACCCCCACCGGCATGTTCCAACTGCTCGCGTGGGCTTGAGGGAGACTTGCGGCACTGGTAATGGTGAGAAGCCATCGCCACGGTAGGCGCATAGAAACCTCCTTTATTATTGTTGTGCTCGCCAACCTTTTTATGAGGTTAGGATTAAGTGATATTACCCAGTATAGAAAACATGCGGCATTCGTCACGCATGACTATCGTGATGCCTGTCAACGCTTCACCCTGCTGCAAAGATTGCAATACCTGCTAATAGCAGCACGAATCCAACAGTGACCAGCACTGCGGTAATAATGAAGGCGGCCGGTTTACCGCTCGAGAAATCGTGCTGGCGCTGGCGATCATTTTGAACACCCAATAGCGCCGCCAAGACTGACTTGACCACTGACCACATAGCACCTCCCTTCACGCTGAGATATTTCATTCTCATTTTGACAGCTGCTCTGTAGTACTCAGCTATAGTTGAGGATAGGCAATATTAAGAATCGTGCTGCCCAAAACAGCGCGGTCAAACAGGAGTTTGCTATGAAAGGTCAACACATAGCCCCATCGCAAGCCAACCACACTGAGCCTGTCGCCGCTTTGTGTCAGCACTATTTGCTACAGAGTGTGCAGCCAATGCTGCAACTTCAGTTGATTTGGATTGAAAGCGTGACAAAGGCATTTCAGTTAGAAGCTGACTTATTTCATGCCATCACCCAGAGCAACATTGCCTTGATGGAGTGCATGACCCAGAACCGCCGTCGTTGCACCTATGCCGAGTTCAGCGAACACTATCTGTCGCTGGCCAAAACCTTTACCAATGCTCATGCCGACCGAATGGCAGGCGTCACCCAGCTGTCAGATGACTTTCGACGCTGCCTGTGGGAGGAAATTTAGAGGCGTGTAATTAAGCTTGCGGCTAACAGCGAGGCAATTCAAACTACGCGCATTCCCTCGCTAAGATCGCAATGGACTGTCAATGGAGCCGTGCATGACTAAGCCTCGTGGAGTGGTGCTTCGCCACTTGTGTTTCACCTTACTACCGCTTTTACCCCTCGCAGGTTGTACCACTTATACATGGCCAGATGGTTCTCAAGAGACCGTACTTGGCGTGGTGCCTGAAGATGAGAACCGCCGCTATGAAGAGCCGCGTGCCGACGGCGTACGCTATCGTAAGCCGGGAGATATTCCGCCAGCGACTTCAGAAGATGAGCAAAACAACTGATTACTGACCCAAGCGACGCTTGGTATATGCGGTCGCTTGAGCAGTGAAAGGGTCTTCTGGCCACGGATGTTTGGGATAACGCCCCCGCATTTCTTTACGTACTTCTGAGTACCCGTTTAACCAAAAGCTGTGCAAATCTTGTGTCACTTGCAGCGGCCTTCGCGCGGGAGATAGCAAGTGCAGCGTTACTGGGACACGCCCATCAACTACCGTGGGCGTCACTTCCCAGCCAAAAGCTTCCTGGAGTTTTAGTGCTAGCACTGGCGCGCCACCCTCACGGCAGGGTGAATAGTCCACGCTAATGCGATTACCACTGGGAGCGATAATAGAAACAGGCGCTAACCTCTCTAGTTGAGTCTGCTGTTCCCAATCGAGGGTGTTCATCAAGTAGGTATGAAAGGGTCGCTTTTCTAATTGGCTGAGGCGAGTAACACCAGACATGTAGGGGCTTAGCCATGTCGTCAGCGTGCTCAGCAGCGCTAGCTCTGACCAGTCAAACCAACGCTCATCATGCGTGTTGAGTAACGCCATACGCCCTTGCAATTGGCGCATCTGCTCGTTAAACAGTAGCATTGGACGCTGTTTAAGCGCCGCAATGAGTGCTTTTTCAACCGCTTCGGCAGGCAATTGCTGTAGCGGTCGGGTGGCTAATATTAGCTCCCCATAGCGCTGAACAGCGTCGCCTACCAGCTTACCCTGCTCCTCCGACCAAGTAATCTGCTCTTGCCACTTCTGGGTTTGGGGGTAAAGGCTCACCAAGGTCTTTAGCGTGATGGCTTCAGCGGCATAGATATTGGCCTCACTGGTCGCGCTCTCCACGTTGACGGCTACCAGAAAAGCGGTTTGGGATAGCGGATGACTCGTGGGCAGCGTCGCTGTTTTACCATTAGCTAGCTTGAAGCGCCCTGGCGCTATCCGTTGGGCAATGCGGTCCGGGTACGCTACAGCAAGCAGCGCACCTAGCGGTTCAAAAGAACACTTTCCTGGCAGCGACGTATTCATCAGACGCGAGAGACGCTTGACCTCTTTCTCCCACTGGGGGAACGCAGCCGGCTGATCGATATGCTGTTTCAAGGCACCAAGTAAACTACCCTGAATACGCTCCCTTCCCTCTAGCAAGGCGGCTAGCGCACAGGCCAGCGGCAGCGCCTCTTGAGATATCGCGCTTGTAAGCATCGCGGCCAAACGAGGCTCCAGCGGCAACTGAGCACTCTGCCTGCCCAGTGACGTCAGCATACCGTCGGTATCAATCAAGCGAAGCTGGCGAAGCAGCGATTGGGCGCTATTCCACGCGCCCTCTGGCGGTGGAGAGACCCAAGAAAGCTCCCGAGGGTCACGCGCACCCCATAACGCCAGTTCCAGTGCTAATTTAGATAGATCCGCCTGCAGCATTTCAGGCTCACTATAAGGCACTAACGGCTGCTCGGATGCCCACAGACGATAACAGACGCCAGGCTGCTGCCTACCCGCTCGGCCCCGCCGCTGGTCGGCACTCGCTCTATTTACCCGCCGTGTGGTGAGTCGCGTTAGCCCCGTGCGAGGATGAAATAGCGGCACACGTTCTAAACCAGCATCAATCACGCTATTCACACCATCAACGGTCACACTGGACTCAGCAATGGCGGTTGAAACGATCACTCGCTGGCGCGTTGCATGAGGCTTTAATGCCGATTGCTGGGCATCGATTGTCATACTGCCATGCAGCGCCCGAACCTCAATATCAAGGCCACTATGCTCAAGCCCCCTTACGAGCTTAGTTATCTCCGCAACGCCCGGCAGAATGACCAGCACATCACCACTGTTCTCACGCGTTAGCGCCTCCTCAGTAACCCTTAGGGCAGCCATCTGCAAAGTGTCAGAGGCCCCCAAAGGGCGGTAGAGTGTCTCCACTGGAAATTCACGGCCGGTACTTTCAATCACCGGCGTGTCACTACCCAACACGCCTTTTAATGCCGCGACATCCAAGGTGGCAGACATAACGACGAGTCGCAGGTCGTCGCGGACGCTTTCTTGTACATCAAGCGCCAGCGCCAATCCCAGGTCTGCTTCGATGCTTCGTTCATGGAATTCATCGAAAATAATCCCCGCCACCCCTTCCATCAAAGGGTCATCTTGAAGCATCCGGGTCAGTACACCCTGAGTCACCACTTCAAGCCGAGTCGTTGGGCCAACGTTGCTATCGCCACGCATACGATAGCCAACCGTCTCGCCCACCTGCTCATTCAACTGAGCCGCCATAAACGTCGCGGCGAGTCGAGCGGCGACCCTCCGCGGCTCGAGCAGTAACAGCCGCTGCCCCTTCGCCCATTCACTCGAAAGTAACGTTAACGGAACACGGGTCGTTTTACCGGCGCCCGGCTGAGCCACTAGAATAAGTCGCGGGTGCTTTGCTAGCGACGCTTGAATAGCGGCTAAATGCTGCTCGATAGGAAGCGATGTCATCATGGGTTAGCGTGCTACTGGGGCAGTACGGGCGATACCGCAGCCTTTCAGGATAACGTGTTCCAAAAATTCACAGATAGAGGCCAAGTCAGCATCACTGAGTCCCTCCTCGCCCAAAATGCCGGTCACTTGTGCGCTGTACTCGGTATAGTGCTGAGTCGCGGACCAAATCAAAAAAATCAGCCAGCGCGGATCGACATCATCCATTTTCCCCTGCTGAGACCACTGACGAATAATCGCCGCACGGGAGGCCACCCACTCCTTTAGCTCGCCCGACAAATACTCTTTAAGAAAAGGTGCCCCCGCTAATATCTCTGCAGCAAACAGCTTTGACCCCTCAGGATAACGTTGACCAAGCACCATTTTGGTACGAATAAAATCGCTGAGCACCTGCCCTGGGTCGCTCTCCGCCGTAATATCTTCCAGTACCGCATTCCAGCGGCTCATCATGCGGTTGAGCAAACGCACGTACAGCGCCTGTTTGCTGCCCATGTAATACAGGATGTTGGCTTTTGGCAGTTTGGCTTGATCTGCAATTGCCTGGAGGCTGGCACCACGATACCCATGTTGAGAAAACACCTGCTCCGCAGCGCTTAATATGGTCTGTTCAATTCGATCTCTGCTGGCGTTTTCTTGGTTCGCGGTATCCGCTGTCATTCCATAAGCTCCTGTCTTAATCCTTGCGGCTTGCTGTCAAGATAATGTGTCTACAAAGGTATGCGCTATAGGCGTGCGATCATCTATTAAATGCCCACTTATAGTGCATGTAAGATCTCATTTAACAAAGTCTTGCAAGGTGCGCAATTTTGTCACAAGCTCAACATTATTGACCGATCGGTCAGAACAATCATAACGGAGTTTGGCATGGCTACAATTGAGTTTTTGCTCAATGGCACCCCGACCCAATGTCACGTGCCCCCTGACACCAGTATTCTAACGCTGTTACGCGACCATTTGGGGATGACGGGGACGAAAGAGGGCTGCGCATCAGGTGATTGCGGTGCGTGTACCGTTGCGATCAAAGGCAATAACGACTCCCATTTTGAGAGTATCAATGGGTGTATTACGCCCGCTCACCAGTTACATGGCCAGCATTTGCTGACTGTGGAGGGTTTGGCTGCTAACGGAGAGCTACACCCAGCACAGCGCGCTATGGTGAAGTGTCATGGCAGTCAGTGCGGTTTCTGCACCCCCGGCATCGTGATGTCACTCTTTACGCTACATACTCAGCAGCAAACGCACCCCGCCCCCCTGACGCCAGAACGGCTTGAAGCGGCCTTGGGCGGTAACTTATGCCGTTGCACAGGGTATCGGCCTATTCGTGATGCGGCGCTTAGCATGCAGAACGCCTCTTGGAACGCTCCGCAGTGGATTGATGCCTGCCAATCTGCCCATACACCGCTGAGCACCTCTCAAACTGACGCAAACAACCTAGACTTCTTTGCCCAACCCAGCACGCTAGAAGAGCTGACGGAGCTACGTCGTCGCTATCCCTCTGCGCGCCTTGTGGCAGGTGCCACTGATCTATGGTTAGAAAGCACGCAGCGCTTAGCGGTGCTGAATCAATTGATTGACGTCACACGCGTCGAAGAGCTTGCCCATATTGAAGAGAGTCACTTTGATGAACAGCCAGGCTGGTGGGTCGGCGCAGGCGTGACCTACTCACAGCTTGAGCCTTTGTTAACGGCTAACTACCCGGCCTTTGCCCACCTGCTCCATCGGCTGGGTTCTAAGCAGGTGCGTAACCGCGGCACGCTAGGTGGCAATATTGCCAACGCATCCCCTATCGGCGATACCCCACCGGTGCTGCTGGCGCTAAAAGCGTGGGTTGAGCTAGCCAATCAAGAGGGTACCCGCACGCTCCCGCTTAGCGATTTTTTCCTCGATTATAAAAAGACAGCGTTAGCCGCTGATGAAGTCGTGAGCCGAATTTTCATACCCCGGCTGGCTGAGGATGCGACTCTTAAGGTATGGAAGCTTTCCAAACGGCGTGAAGATGACATCTCTGCCGTATTAGGCGCTTTTCATTACCGACTCATCGATGGTGTATTAAGCGATGTGCGTATTGCGTTTGGCGGCATGGCGGGTGTTCCTAAACGAGCGTTAAAGGCAGAAGCCGCGTTAACAGGGCAGCCTGTCACGCGAGAAAGCTTTCAAGCCGCACAGCAGTCACTTACTGACGAATTTCAGCCGATGAGCGACGTCCGTGGCAGTCAGCACTATCGTCAGCAAGCGGCAGCTAATCTATTTGAGCGCCTATATCTTTCGCTTTCGGCACCCACACAAGAGGTCATGCTCCATGCGTACGCTCACTAAGCTGGACGGTGATAGCAGCCGCGCACGCCGCGAGCTGCATGACCATATCCAAGGCTCTAGTCCGCTGGCACGCCATACCGTGGATAGCCACGGGCAGCGTCAAGCAGGTACTTCTAGCTTCCACGAAAGCGCAGAGAAACATGTTACCGGCAAAGCCGCTTATATTGACGACATTAAGACGCCTCAAGATGCCCTGCACGTAGCCCTTGGCCTCTCGCCGGTTGCTCACGGTCTTTTGACAAAACTTGAATTAGACGCCGTTAAGCAAGCCACTGGCGTGGTTGATGTGATTACCTTTCACGATGTGCCGGGGCACACGGATATAGGGCCGGTCTTTCCCGGCGACCCTATCTTTGTCGAGCAAGAGATCAGTTACGCGGGGCAGTGTCTTTTCGCCGTGGCGGCGACCTCCTTACAGGCCGCTCGCCAAGCCGTTAAGCTCGCGACACTTCACATCGACGAACAGTCGGCAAGCCTCGACCCCGTGGCTGCAGCTGAGCGGCATGATGTTGTTCGTCCCACCCATACCCAGCAGCGCGGTGACTGGCAAACTGCTTTAAAGCAGGCCGAGCAGATCATTGAAGGCGATCTGTTTGTAGGTGGGCAAGAGCACTTCTATTTGGAGGGGCAGGCGTGCATCGTCGTGCCCACTGAAGACGAAGGGGTCATGGTATATACCTCTAACCAGCACCCCAGTGAAACTCAAAAACTCGTCGCTGAAGTGTTGGGCATTCCCTTTCATGCTGTCACCGTAGAAGTGCGTCGCATGGGGGGCGGCTTTGGTGGCAAAGAGACCCAGGCATCCCCCTGGGCGTGTATTGCCGCCATTATTGCGCGCCGCACTGGTAAAGCTACTCGGCTACGCCTGCCACGCAGCGAAGATATGCGCGCTACAGGAAAACGCCACCCCTTCCATAACCGTTACCAATTAGCGATTGATGCCCAAGGCGTTATCCAGGGCGGTGATATCACCGTGGTTGGTGACTGCGGCTACTCTCCCGATCTCTCTGATGCGATTGTCGATCGGGCCATGTTTCATGCCGACAACGCTTACTCGTTAGGAGACGCCCGGGTAACAGGCCATCGTGCCAAAACGCATACCGCATCGAACACGGCTTTCCGCGGCTTTGGTGGCCCGCAAGGTATGATGGTGATTGAAGCGGCGATGGATGATATCGCCCGTCGCGTTGGCGAAGACCCGCTGACGATTCGTAAGCGAAACTTTTATCGTGAAGGGCGGGATGTTACCCACTATGGCCAGCAGGTCGATCAGAAAAAGCTATTACACACGCTGGTTGAAACCCTAGAAACCAGTAGCGATTACTGGTCTCGCCGCCAGCAGATCCGCGACTTCAATACCGCCAGCCCTGTGATTAAAAAAGGCCTCGCGCTGACGCCCGTTAAATTTGGGATCTCGTTCACGGCGCAACACCTCAATCAGGCAGGTGCATTGCTGCATGTCTATACCGATGGCAGCATTATGATTAACCATGGCGGCACCGAAATGGGCCAAGGGCTGCACACCAAAATTTGCCAAGTGGTTGCTCGCGAATTGGGCCTAGATTTAAACAGCGTGAGAATCAGCGCCACCCGCACGGATAAAGTTCCTAATACCTCACCCACTGCAGCATCTAGCGGCGCCGACCTCAACGGCATGGCGGCGCGGGATGCTGCAAGCAAACTGCGCGAGCGGCTGTTTGAGTTTGCCGCACAGCACTTTGAGGGCGGCTTAGATAGAGAAGGCATGCGCTTAGAAGATGGCATGCTCATCTCTGGCATGGGTGAAAGTGAACGCCGAATTCCTTGGGGGGAACTCGTTCAAACCGCCTACTTGAACCGTATTTCACTGTCTGAAAAAGGCTTTTATGCCACGCCTTTAATCCATTACAACCGAGCGACAGGTCAAGGCCGCCCTTTTTACTACTACGCGTTTGGCGCGGCAGTGGCCGAAGTGAGCGTTGACACGCTCAGCGGCGAGTACGTGGTTGATCGTGTCGACATACTGCACGATGTGGGCAACTCACTAAACCCTGCCATTGATATTGGCCAAGTAGAGGGTGGGTTTATTCAGGGCATGGGCTGGCTAACCAGTGAAGAGCTGAAATGGAACGCTAAAGGCGTACTGGTAAGCGATGGCCCAGCCACGTATAAAATCCCCACCTACGGCGACTTACCCCGCGTATTCAATGTTGACCTGCTAGAAGGCCACCCCAATTCCATGGCGAGTCTTTATCGTTCAAAAGCGGTGGGAGAACCCCCCTTTATGCTCGGTATTTGCGTATGGTCTGCGCTACGAGATGCGCTTTCGAGTTTGACGGATTACCGCACCTCTCCTCACTTGGACACGCCAGCGACCCCAGAAAGAGTGATGCTAGCCGCCCATGCGATTAGGAAGAAAGCACTATGACCGAAACATGGCACGCGGCGCTGCATCGCTTGCAACGGAGCGGGATACCCCATGTGCTGGCAACGCAGGTGACCAGTGCAGGGTCGACTCCCCGAGAGCCGGGTGCGCGAATGGTGGTGACTGCCGATGAGATTTTCGACACCTTAGGGGGTGGAACATTTGAGTGGCAAACCATCCAAGCGGCGCGAGATTTGTTGCGGCAAGGCAGCTCTGGCTTTCACTTAGAAGCCTTTTCGCTAGGCGGGCGCAGTGGTCAGTGCTGCGGCGGTTTTGTGAACGTGCTGCTAGAAGTATTTCCTGGTGCTTCTAGTTACATTGCCCTGTTTGGTGCCGGTCATGTCGGGCGCGAAATCGCCAAACTCAGCGCGCCGCTACCCTGGCATATTGATTGGTACGACAGCCGCGATGATATGTTTGGCATACAGGATCAACAGCAGCCGAGGCTGCACTGCCACTCGCTGACTAGCCCTCAAGAGAGCGTTTCAGCCCTGCCCCCCCACAGCCATGTGTTAGTGCTCACCCATAATCATGATGAAGACTACGCTCTGATCGCAGCGCTGATTCAACGCCCGGATATTGCGTCTATTGGGCTCATTGGCTCCGACAGCAAATGGTCTAGCTTTCAAAGCCGACTAAAACGGGATGGCCATACGCCTGAAGCCATACAGCGGGTGCGCTGCCCTATCGGTACTGTTTATGATACAAAGCTCAGCAATAAAACCCCCTACGCGATTGCGATGACGGTAGTGACTGAGCTTCTTTGGCTAACCGATCAACCCACACCTAGTCAAACACGCGGGCTTGAGCCTGCTGCCTTGCGTACCCTATTTAACGATACTGCGACACATCAGAGTTGATATGACTTCTTTTACCGATACGTTTATTCGTGCTGAACTGGTAAGTTTTGCCAGAGACCCCGGCGAAGACAACATGCCCCAATCAGGCAGCCTTGAACACTACGGTGATGGCCTATTATGGATAAAAGATGGTCATATACAGGCAGTCGGTCACTACGCTGATCTAATCAGCCAATTACCTACAGACAGCCAAGTACTCGATTATCGCGGCAAATTAATCATGCCGGGGTTTATTGATACCCACGTTCATTACGTTCAGCTAGATATCATGGCCTCTTACGGTCGCCAATTACTGGACTGGCTAAATGACTATACTTTTCCTGAAGAGTGCCGATTTGCGAACCATGCTCATGCAGAGGCACTTTCCAATGCTTTTCTAGATGAAATGCTGCGAGCGGGCACAACAACCGCGCAGGTTTTTGGCTCCAGTCACCCGGGGTCAGTGGACGCTTTCTTTACTGCTTGCCAAAAACGCCAACTGCGCATGCTTGTAGGAAAAGTGTTGATGGACCGCAATGCACCTGACGCATTGATGGATGGCGCATCAGGCATTGCCGATACGGAGCGTCTAATCGAAGACTGGCACGGTAAGCAGCGGCTTGGTTACAGCGTAACACCACGATTTGCCCCCACCTCCACTAAAACCCAAATGGATGCGGCAGGCGCACTGCTTCGCAATGATCCGACTCTCTGGCTACAAACGCATTTAGCCGAAAACAGTGGAGAACTCGACTGGGTGGCTGAGCTCTTTCCCGGCAGTCGAGATTACTTATCTGTTTATGAACAGGCCGGGTTAGTTGGCCCAAAAAGCACGTTTGCCCATGGTATTCATCTTGATAACGGCATGCGTAAACGCTTGGCAGAACGTGGCGCTAACATTGCTTTTTGCCCGAGCTCTAATTTATTTCTAGGCAGCGGGCTTTTTGATCGGGAGGCTGCTCAAGAAACAGGGATGCCATACACCTACGCCAGTGATATAGGCGCAGGGACGGATTTATCAGGCTTCGGTACCTTAAAGAGTGCTTATCAAGTCGGCCAGCTGCGCGGTCAACCGCTAACTGCTTGGCAGGGTTTCTATGGATTAACCCATGGAAATGCCAAAGCGCTTTCGCTTGATAGCCATGTCGGCCAGTTGGCGCCTTCCTATGAAGCAGACTTTGTAGTCATTGACCCGCAGGCCACATCACTTCTTAAGCGTCGCACCCAACACTGCACGACGCTTGGAGAGCGCTTATTTGCCTTAATGATGTTAGCTGATGATCGCGCTATTTATGAAACCTGGGCGGGAGGCCGCTGCCAACACCGCAGGGATTAATACCAGCGACTGTTTTATGGTCACCCCAGCCGCCCCTAACGGGCGGCTTTTTTATTGCGGATACTCCGCGGGCGTAATACGTCCACAGCAAAAAGCCCCGAGCAGGCGGTGCACGGGGCTTGGGGTTATGGTGCGCTTTTCTTGCGCGCAACAAAAAACCCAGCCTAGTGGCTGGGTTCTTTGCGGTATAAGTGCCTGACGATGACCTACTCTCGCATGGGGAGACCCCACACTACCATCGGCGCTAAGCGGTTTC
>NZ_JAWJBT010000012.1:0-136157 GCF_046536035.1 Halomonas sp. SIMBA_159 | reverse complement strand
CCGGCACAAGTGTTCCTGGGAGAGTATTCAGGAGCGCTGGAAACCGCGGGTGCTGCGCTTAATGTTTGAATTCAGGGTGTAAGCCAAGGCTTCAGCGAAGCCATCGCTGATGGCGATGCCGTAGCGTTGTTGTAGTGCCTTGGCTCGCCCTGCAAATGCGCCGGAGCCCAGTACAATAGCCACTGAGTGCAGCCGGATTGCCTCTTCTATTGCTTCATGTAGGCGAGCTTCGGCCCGTTCAGTCTGTGCGGCGGTATCGGCCACCCCTATACCGGTGGCGACTACGCGGCAGCGTTCGTTTAGTCCATAAGCCGTGCTGAGCGTCTCTATAGTAGGTACCGCTTCGTCAAACGTTGTGATGACGGTAAATAAACCGCCCGACGCCGCCGCATGACGAATGGCCGCTTCTGCTAAGCTGATGACCGGCGCCTGAGTCAGCGCCCGCGCTTGTGCAATGGCAATATCATCAAAGCAGGCCATGATATAGCCAGCAAACCCTTCTGCTTTACGTTGTTCAATCAGCGCCAATACGTTTTGGGTCGCGTCTGCTTTATGCTGATCAGTTTCGATAGCCGCGGGGCCTTGCGCAGGGCTGGTCACTTCTGTGACCACATCTGCGGGGGCGAGCCGATGGATCAGCGTTTGAATGCTGTGGGTAACGTGGCGATTTGTGTTGGGATTAATAATTAATACACGCGGTGTGTTTTCAAATGAGTGCTGAGGGTTCATTAGCGCCCCGCCAGTAGGTCGGGAAGCCACATCACGATGCTCGGCCATACCATAATCGCGAGGGTAAACAGCGCCATGATGGCGACAAACGGCATGGATCCCCAAATAACGTCATTAAAGCTGCCGCCGTCTTTACGTACGCCCTGAACCACAAAGAGATTCATGCCGACCGGTGGGGTAATCAGCGCAATTTCACACATCAACACAATAAAAATACCAAACCAGATCGGGTCAATGCCCACCGCCATGACCATGGGAACCGTAATGGGTACGGTCAGTACCAGCATCGACATAGCATCCATGAAGGTGCCCAGTATCACGTAAAACACCAGCAGTACCAGGAGCAGGCCGACAGCGCTTAAGCCAAACGACGCCACCCACTGGGTGAGTGCCTGCGTGACGCCTAACATCGAGATGGTGACATTAAGCAGCAAGGCGCACATCAACACGATAATCACCATGCCCGACGTTTTGGCCGCTTGCAGTGAGCAGTGAACGAGCAGATCAAGGCTCATTTTGCCCCCGCCGATAATAAACGCTAACGCGATGACCACTCCGATGGCTGCAGACTCCGTAGGCGTCGCTAAGCCGCCGTAGATGCTGCCCATGACAACACCAAAAATCACTACAGGGGGAATCAGGTGTTTAGAAAGTGATAGTTTTTCTTGTAAAGACACATCGACGTCAACGAGCGATGCGTTTCCCGCCTTACCGTGAGCGATAAACAGGTACACCGAAAATAGTAGCGCCAGGGCAATTCCCGGGATTAAGCCTGCCGCAAACAGTTGGCTAACCGACGTATTGGCCAGCTGACCATAGACCAGTAAGTTAATGCTGGGCGGAATCAGGATGCCCAGCGTGCCGCCAGCGGCTAAAGAGCCGAGGGATGGACGTACGGGATAGCGGTACTCCTGAAGAGCGGGAAGAGCAATGGTACCCACCGTGGCGGCAGTGGCGACCGATGAGCCGGAGGTTGCCGAGAAAAGCGTGCACGTAGCAATATTGGTGTGCAGTAAACCACCAGGAAGCTTGTTAAACCACACGGCTAATGCGGCATACATACGGTCGGCGATACCACCGCGAAGCAGCAATTCCCCCAGTAGCATAAACAGCGGTATGGCAAGCATAGAGGGGCTGTTGAGGCTGCTCCATACCACGCCACCCATCATGTCCACTAAGGGAGCGCCATACATTAAATAGCCGCCTAGTACCCCTACAAAGAGAATGGCCACAGCCACCGGCAAGCTCAACAGCATGAGTGCGAGCATGATCAAAAAGGCGGCAATAATCAGTGGAATACTCATGGCTTGCCTCCTTCACGCTGCTCTAGGTCAGCCAGTTCAGCCTCCAATTCATCGGTTGCTGAGCTTGGCCCAAAGTTCTGATTCAGCGTTTTCCAATCGCGTTTTAGCAATAAATATAACGCTTTGGCTGAGAGCAGTGCGGCGGCGACGCCAAACGCTAGCATGGCCACTAGCCAGACTATTTGTGGGTAGATCAGCGGCGTCGCCCAGGGTGTTTGAGCGATTGAGCCATACATCTGCGTATCAAGTACGGTTTGCACCGTGAAGTAGAGCAAAAAGGCCGCTAACAGCCCCATTGAGAGGGCTGCCAGCGCATTGAGAATCGCTTGAGTACGGGTGTTAAGGCGCATATGTAGCAAGTTGATGCGAATATGCGACTGTTCCACCATGGCCACGCAGAATGCCAGGGGTGCCGCAATGGCGATGGCGTAGCCCCCCAGTTCATCCACGCCGCCCAATGACAGCGAGAAGAACTTGCGGATCAGTGTTTCCAGCGTGATCAGTAAGGCCAGCAGTAGCATGACGCTGCCAAACATGATCCCCAGAACCCGAGAGTAAGTTGTCATCTTCCTTTCCTCGCGCCTTAAAGGCCTAGCTGTGCGCCAACGGTGTCACGCCAAGCGGCTTCGCAGTCAGCGGCCACTGCGTTGCACTGGCTGGCCCAAAGAGGCAGCGATACTTCCTCAACGGCCGCGGTAACCGTGGCTAAATCAGTCTCTGAAACAGCCACTTCCGTCAGCGAGTAAGAGGTCCCAAACTCGCAGGGCGTTTCGCCAGCATTGCAGCGCATGGCATCTTCATAGAGCGCTTCGGAGTACTCCCAAATTTCGTCGCTGAGTGTGGCGACCGCTTCTTCAAGCTGGGTTTGCTGTTCGGTCGTTAAACGATTCCACGTGTTCATGTTGATGGCGTAGCCATTGATCGCTAACTGCAGTGCAATGGGTAGGACGGTGCTGGTGGCTTCTGGCCAGCCCCCAGAGTTCGCTGAGGCGGGACCCGTAATGGCGCAGTCCACAACGCCGCGTGAAAGCGCTTGCTGAACATCGCCAAAAGGCATGGAAATACCGGTAGCGCCCAACTCGCCAACAAAGTTAGCGGCACTTTGGTCGCCTACCCGAACGCGCAATCCTTGAAGGTCATCTAGGCCAGTAATCTCATCGCTACAGAAAATCACCTGTGGCCCTGCAGGCCATACGCCTAAAAGTTTGGCGTTAAAACGTTCTTGAAGGCGCGAGTCGACATAATCATAAAAAGCCATCACATTATCGCGCCCGGCCTCAAAGCTGGTGTTCAGGCCAATCAAGTCCAGGCCGAGGATTGAGGGTTCGTCACGACTCACCTGTGGGCCGCGCAGCGATACAATGTCGAAGAGTCCTGAATTCAGCACGCGAAGACCATCAGTGTCGGGAATCCCCGCCACATCAACCGGGATATACTGAACGGCAACATCTAAGCCGCTATGTTCAGACAGTGTCTCAAAGAAAGGCTGCTCCTTGTTTTGTGCAATCAGTCCAGAGCCTGCTGGTTGGCCAAGCACTTTGAGCGATAGCGGTGCTGCATGAGCGCTTGACGCCATAAGGGCGGTTGAGATGGTAGTGATGAGTGCGGTGCGTTTTAGCATGAAGGTTTCCTCTGGATGTGTTATCACGAACGCTTGATGACGCAGTGGATGCGAGTAACGTGCTTAATATGTAGATCCATATTTCATGCCATAATCAATAAGAAACTGAAGTTTCATATTGAAATCAAATGATTACCTGATATCGCGATAATTAAAAGGGAGTCAGTACGCTATGGAAATGCACGCTAATTGTGCGTCAGGTGAGAGCGTTGCGCTATTGAGGTGCTAAACCTGTATAATAGATAGCGCTAAAGCTCTTCAAAACGATCATTGAGGGCTTCGATACGGCGCAAGCGCGTTCGGGAGGCGTCACCCGCTAATTCAATAGTTCGCATTACCAACAAGTGGCAGATTGCCATCACGGCGGTATGGTTAAATAATGGGCCAATGGCGAGGGTATGACATCGGAAGTGCCACGTGGCGCTTGGTTCAGTCGTTAAGCCTTCATCAGTTATGTAAAGCAGCTTGGTACCGCACTCTTTCGCGTGGAGCAGCAACTGTTCAGTGGATGCTACCCGGCGGCGCAGTCCAAAGATAATCACGCAGTCATCCTGAGTGAAATTGACTAACTGTTCTCCTAGTGTTTCGCCGCCTCCGGGAAGGCTGGTGACTTGTTCTACCACTTGGGTTAACTGCCAGCGTAAGTAATCGGCAAAAGGGTGGCTGGCGCGAAAGCCGATCACCCATGTTTTGCGAGCACTCAGAATTGCCTGGGCGACATCATCAATTTCTGCTTGGGTAATAGTGGCAAACGTGCGGTCTAGATTAGCCTTTCCCTGCTCTAAGTTATTGCTGAGTGAGTGTTCTTCTTCCTGCTGCTCAGCCGATGGCAAAAACAGTCTTGATCCAGTAGCTTGCTCCTCTCGCGCGTGTTTGCGGGCGGCTTCATAGCTTTCGTAACCTAGCCGCCGTACAAAGCGTGACACTGTAGCTTTGGATACCTTGGCAAAAGAAGCGAGCTCTTGGGCGTCGTAACTGGCTAATTCTCCAGGAAAGTCACAGACAAACTCACCTAGACGACGTTCAGCAGGGTGCAGCGAAGGCAAGGCGCTGCGCACCCGGTTTAAAAATGAGCGTTCCTTTGCGTTCGGTGTCATTACACGTCCTGAAACCACAGTTTCACAAATAATGAAGGCTGGGAACGTATAGAGCAACTATAAAAAATGCTGCCAAATGTCTTTCCAAACACTTTTATACTAAAATGGTATTTGTAGACACTAGCTAGGAAGTGCAATGCAAACAGCACAAGAGTTTGCCCAGAATAAGGCAGCCGCTGCGGTGGGGTTAAAAGCAGCGGTACGTATTCTAGAGAAGTGGCGGGCCTCGGGAGAGCAGGGGGAGGCGATTTTGCGTGTATCCCACAGTACCTACGCTCGTGCTCGGCGCGGTGACCTGGTAGAGATAAAACTAGATAGCGACCAACTCACGCGCATCAGCTATGTGCTGAATATCCACGCGACGCTGCGTATGATTTTTGATAACCCTGACAACTTGTATGGCTTTGTCAATTTGGTTAATCACAATCCCTATTTCAATGGCCGTACCCCGCTGGATATTATGGGGACTGGGGATTTTGCCGCGCTTTACGAAACCTATAAGCGCATCGACAGCCTGCGGAGTGGGCAGTGGTAAAGGCGGCCGATTTACCTGTGCTGCCAGCCCGTAAAGCCATCGGCTATCGGTTGGTTAATAGTAAATTTCCGCCGATCAATTTGTTCGATGATGTGGCAGACCCTAACGAGTTCGCCGCTCTCCATGCGCTTCAGTCGCTCACCAATCCGCGGTTACAAAACGAGGTGGGTGACTTAGCGCTGCTGCCGCTGGAGCAGATTCCTTTCGGTATTCGTGGCTGCTCTTATGCCGTGGCACCTTTTACGCACATTAACCCAGAGGGATCACGTTTTAGCGATGGCAGATTTGGCGTGCTCTATTTTGCCGATACGCTGGACACCGCGATTGCGGAAGTCAAACATCATCAGCAAACGTATTGGCAGCGTGTGCCTGGGCTGCGCTATGAGCGGTTCGTTTTTCGGGGGTTGAAAGGGGAGTTCAGCGAGGAGATGATAGGCGATGCGTTGACGCTACCTAGTGATCATGCCGTATACGCTCCTGATCACTACGCGGTGTCTCAGCCCTTTGGTGCGGACGTCCGAAATATATTGAACGGTCTCCGCTACCATTCGGTTCGTCGCCCCGGTGCTCACTGCTGGGCGCTTATGACGCCACGTCATGTAACGGACGTTATCCAGACCACTCACCTAGAGATGATCTGGAACGATGCCATTACCCAGGTAAACCATCTGCGCTTTACCCAGCCATAGACGCGTGCATGGAAAAACGCTTAGTGGTTTTTCTGCTCGTCGGTAAAGCGCTGCATAATGGAGAGTGTTTCATCACTGACATGATGCTCCATCCCTTCAGCATCAATTCTTGCTGTGCTGTCATCCACGCCTAACGCCCGAAGGAAGTGCAGCACAACATCGTGTCGCGCACGCGATGTTTCCGCCATCTTTTGACCCTCTTCGGTCAAAAATAGCGAGCGATAGGGCTTGCTGGTCACTAAGCCTAGCTCATTTAGGCGGCGAATCATTTTCGACACGGTGGCTTGGCTGACGGCCATGCGATTGGCTATATCAGCCGCGCGCGCTTCGCCACGATGACGAATGAGGTCGCCAATTAGCTCAACATAGTCTTCGATCAACTCGGTCTCGTGGGCATTACGAACCGTTTCGTACTGCTGGGCGTGCTGCTCCACCGGCGGCAGAGCGTCACCGCTTTGACCGCGTAGAGTGGGAATGGGCCGCTGTTCGTGATCACTCATTGGCAAAGGTTATCAAAGTTAGTGGAAACGTTAATTAGCGATGGTAGCGCATTTTTCACGATAATTGTTAGCCAAGGCTAAACTGTTTGCACAAAGCTTTTTTGTTGAGCTAGAGTTGTTGTAGACCAGATCCTAGCATAGAGGGAAAACCCAATGGCGAAACAGTATTTGCTCGCAGCAGTAGGCGCATCGTTAGCATGGTGCAGTGTTGTGACCAGCGCGCAGGCGGATGAGTTGCCAGCATCGCCTATTAACATTGCGGTGACGTTCTCAGTACTGGGAGATTTAGTTCAAAAAGTAGCCGGTGAGTACGCTAACGTGACCGTACTGACCCCCATCAATGCCGAAGTGCATGAGTGGGAGCTCACTCCAGATAATTTTGCCGCGCTTGAGGATGCCGATGTCGTTTTTTATAACGGCTATCAGCTTGAGCAGTGGATGCGTCAAGTAGAGGCCACCGTGAGTGACGATGTGCCGATGGTGGCAGTAGCCGAGTCTTCGGGGTACCCAACGCAGTCGATTGTGACGGGTGAAATGGAAGGGGATGTGGACCCCCATTTGTGGATGGACCCGAGAGCGGCGAGTGCTTATGTTCAAGCGATAGCCAATACTCTGGAAGACAGCCTGCCGCATCATGCAGAGGCCATTCAGAAGCGGGCAGAAACGCTTGAAACACAGTTGCATGATTTGCATGTGGAGCTTCAAGAAGCGCTTGAAGTGATTCCCGAGGAGCGCCGTGTTTTACTCTCCAGTGAAGCCGCCTTTTTGTATTTCGCTGACGCCTATCGTTTTGAACACGACGGTATTTGGGGGACCAACGCGGAAACAGAAGGCTCGCCTCGTCAGTTGATGCGCGTGATTGACCGTATAAATGAGCGTCAACCTGCCGCGCTGTTTTGGGAAAGCACCATTTCTGATCGACACGTGACCAGTATTGCCCGTGATACGGGATTGCCAGTGGCAGGTCCTTTGTACGTTGACTCACTCAGTGCGCCCGACGGTGAGGCAGCGGATTACTTCGCCATGCAACGCCATAATATCGAGCTGTTGCGTCGTTATTTGGCTAGTGAGTAACTGACTATGTCGTCGCTTTTATCCCAATCTAACGCCGCGATCGAAGTAAAGGGGCTCTACGCCGCTTACCAGCGGCAGCCCGTATTGGAAGATATACACCTTACGCTACCCGCTGGTCGCTGGACCGCTATTGTGGGGCCTAATGGCGCGGGTAAGTCGACGTTGTTTCATGTGCTAACCGGTAGCATGAAGCCACTGCGTGGGCATGTGAATGCGTTTGGGCAAGCCATTGAGCATCATCGCAAAGCGGGTCGCATTGCTTATATGGCGCAGCGCGAAGCGATTGAATGGGACTTTCCTATTTCGGTATGGGAAACCGTCATGAGTGCCCGCTATGGCCACATGCGTCAAGACGTCTGGTGGAGGCGCTTGCTCCCTGCCCGCTGGCATGAGCAGCGCCATCGCCGAGCAGTTGAGAAAGCCCTAGAAGATGTCAACATGCTGGCGTTTGCTGATCGCCCGATTGGTGCGCTTTCGGGCGGGCAAAAAAAACGGGTGTTGCTGGCGAGGGCGCTGGCCCAAGAAGCGAGCATCCTGTTGTTAGATGAACCTTTAGCGGGCGTTGATCCGCCCAGTGAGCAGCTTATTCTGGATGTGCTTAAACGTGAGCGAGAAGCGGGTAGAACCATTGTCATGGTTACCCACGATATGCCGGGCGCGCGCCGCTATGTGGATCATGTCGTGCTGATTAACCGGTTTATACGCGGCGAAGGTGCCCCCGACGAGATGCTTAGCGACAGTAAACTCGCAGAGTTGGCGGTAAGCGCCATTGAGCAATCTGCTCATGATGTAAGGCTTGTGAGCAAGCCTGCGTTGGCAAGCAAATAATAGGCAACTTGCATGTTACATACGTTAGACGCTTTTAGTAGTGCGCTGGTCGCTGGGCTGCTGGCGGCGATCATGGTGCCAGTGAATCTATTGCCTGGCGGCATCTCAGATGCCTTTCAATACGCTTTTATGCAGCGAGCCTTGCTGACATCAATGATGGTGGGAGCTATCTGTGGGATGCTCTCTTGCTACGTGGTTTTGAAGCGTTGGTCGCTGCTGGGAGATGCGATCTCCCACGCCGTGCTGCCAGGGGTAGCCATTGCCTATCTACTAGGACTGCCTTTCTTTATAGGCGCGTTTGTGACGGGCGCATTGACGTCGCTAGGGATTGGGGCCATTGAACGCCATACTCGGATTAAGTCAGATGCCGCGATGGGGATCATGTTCACCGGGGCCTTTGCTCTCGGTATTGTGCTAATCAGCAAAATTGCCTCCAGCACCCACTTAATGCATATCTTGTTTGGCAATGTGCTGGGAGTGCAGCAATCTGCGCTGCTACTGACCCTGGTGGCGAGTGTAGTGGCGATACTTGTGGTCTGGCTGGCCTTCCGGCCATTAATGCTCTACGCCTTTGATCCCACGCAGGCCCAGGCCTTGGGGTTTAATACCGGCGTGATTCATTACGGTTTAATTTTACTGCTTACCTTAACTATTGTGGCCAGTTTGGAAACCGTGGGTATCATCCTTGTGGTTGCCATGTTGATTACACCAGGAGCCACGGCGCATCTTCTTACCGACCGCTTTAAAACCATGCTGTTTATCTCTATCGGAGTGGGTATGGGCTCGGCGATAGTGGGGCTGTGGCTGTCATTTGCCTTCGATGTCGCTTCAGGTGGCACCATTGTTCTCGTTGCCACCAGCTGCTTCTTTATGGCGCTGCTGTTTTCCCCCAAGCATGGTGTATTGATGCGCCTTTGGCGGCATCGCAAAGTGGGGGCAGCGTAAGGCAGCATGAGGGCGTTAATTTATGGAGTCTTGGAGTTTCTCCCAGGTTTTTTCTGCAATGCCGATGCCTGCGCCGGTCATTAATAGGTAGGTTTGATCAACGCCAGCAGCGTGTAACGGCTCGGCTTCATCTTGAAAGTGAATGCCCGCAATCAATTGACCAGTGAACCCCGCCTTGCGCAGTTCACGGCTGGCAATCAGCTTGCTTTCCAGCTCGGGGGTAGCCAGCGTGACGGCGGTCAATTCGCTGATGTCGAGTTGATGCCAAAAACCAACATCCTCAATGTCGCCGTAAAATACTTGGCGTTGGCTGTCTGCTTTGTTGGGGTCGGAGTCGATACCGGCCACTTCCAATCCTTTATCGTGAAAGAAGTCGTAAGCGGCGCTGCCCGTTCGGCCCATTCCCAGCACAAGCACGGTGGCTATGCCTAAATTGACGGGTTGCTCATCGGCGTGCCGTGATTGGCGCTCAAAACGCGTTAAGTGCTTTTCCCAGCGGTCGAACAGGCTATGCGCTAGACGGTTAAACGGTGCTGCGATGACGAAAGAGAGCGCCACGGCAATCGCCAGTGGTACCAGCCACTCCTCTAAGATACTGGACGCGACAATCAGGCCAAACTCGCTGTAAGCGGTTAGGCTTAGGCTTCCCAGGAATGCGTTTCTGGCGCGCAAGCGGAAGGCGATCAGCAGGGCAAAAAAGAGCACGCCTTTCAGTGGTAGCGCCACGGCCAGGGCGAGTGCAAATAGTAAGGCCTTGGTATCAGGTAAGCCTGCCATCCCAATCTGCAGGAAGAAGCTGATCAGCAGCACTTCCTTAAGGCCCCATAACGCTTTGGAGAGTTCTTGAGCGCGCGGGTGGCTGGCGAGCAGCAGTCCCATTACCAAGGCGCCGACCTCTGAACTCAACCCTACGGCTTCAAACCCCATTCCTCCTACGGCAATCGCCAGCACAGCGCCGGTTAACACCAGCATTTCATCGTGTTGGGCAATGCTCATTAGCCAATACAGTAATGGCCGAATCAGAGGTAGCAGAAATACTAAAAACGCCCAGGGGCTGGGGGATTGTCCGCTGTAAAGGCTCAATACTGCGAGGGCTGCTAAGTCTTGGATAATTAAAATACCGATCGCAATACGTCCATGTAGTGCTCTCAGTTCGCGCTTGCTTTCTAGCACTTTGGCAGCCAGCACTGTACTAGAGAAGGAGAGTGCTATTGCTAACAGCATCGCAGTGTCTAGCGGTAAATTGAATATTAGCGAGAATATAAGAGTAAATACGGCAGCGGTGATGATGAGATGAAGTAGTGCAGTGCCTAGTACCACAGGTTCCGCTAGGCTTCTAATGTTTAGCTTTAAGCCAATAGTAAACAGCAGTAACAGTACGCCCAGGTGGGCGAGATGTTCCAAAAGTGGGCCAGCATCATCAGGTAAACCGATGCTCGGGCCAAACGCATTTAGAGCGAAGCCTGCGGCAAGAAAGCCAACTAGAGGAGGTAGGTGAATTTTTCTGGCGGCAATGCCGAAAATAAGCGCAAACGATAAAATAATCACTTCGAACATGCGGTGTCCTTAGCAAACGTAATAGGCTGACTATTTATTAATGCGCCAATGTTTTTGCATTTCAATAAACGTGAATGAGGCAGACCAGGTGATCAGTACAAATCCCGTCAGCGCTAGCGTTCCGTATAAGAACCTCACAGGTCCGACGGCATAGATATCTCCATAGCCGACAGTAGTGTACGTCACCGCAGAGAAGAAAATGTAATCAAGTAGATGAAAGCTCTCATAGCCTTTCAATGCACCGATGCCTTGAACCGCAGAAAGCCACCAGCCGGTTACACCGAATAACCAAATTTCAGCAATGTGAGTTGCCAGGACTCCAAACGCCATCACCAATATTCGTTGACGATGAGGGCGATGGGATTGCTCAATTTGTCGAGAAATCAGCCACAGAGCCTCATAGTGCAGCAAAACAGCAAGCACAACGGCAAAAAATGTAGTGATAACAACAGCTACATGTCCTGGGAATGGAATAGTCACGTTACATCAGCACCCAATACTGGCTAACCATTGGTATCTCAGCACAAGCGGCTGCCAAACAGCAGCAGCGATGGGTCTAGGGTTTGCCAGCCCCACCACGCCATAAAAGCCAGTCCGCTGACCAATAGCATACCAATGGCCGCCCATAGTGAAGTAGTCGCACTCATGAAGTCACCTGCGGCGTCTGGGGACGTGCCAATGGCTTCTCACTGATAAACCAGTGAAGTGCCGCTGCCACCACCGAAAGAATAATCGCGATTTGCCACACCGTATTGTAGTGGCCGGTAAGATCGTACAAAAAACCGCCCAGCCATACGCCCATAAAAGAGCCAAGCTGGTGGAAGAGAAACACGATGCCTCCGAGCATGGATAAATGGCGAACACCAAAGACTGATGCCACAATTCCATTGGTCAGCGGCACAGTGGAGAGCCACAGTAACCCCATAGCAATACCAAACAGGTAAGCGCTAGTGGTGGTTAGCGGCATGACAATAAATGCCGTAATCACAACGCCGCGAATTAAGTACAGCCAGCTGAGCAGGCGAGGTTTCGACCAAATGCCGCCCATCCAACCGGCGGTGTAGGTGCCTACAATGTTGAATAGCCCGACTAATGCCAGCACGGTAGTGCCTACTTGAACGGATAAGCCGTTATCGAACAGGTAGCCCGGTAAGTGAACGGCGATAAATACGACCTGAAAGCCACATACAAAAAAGCCCAGGCATAGCAGCCAAAACCCTTTTTGCGCGGCGGCTTCGTTGAGTGCATTGCGTAGACTTAAATCACCCAATGCATTGGGCCTTGGGCGATCCTTTACCATGGCTCCCAATGGGATCATCAATGCCGCGATCATGCCCATGGCCAGCAGTGCAGAAGACCAGCCCAACCACTCAATCAAGCCCAGCGTGCCGGGCAACATGGCGAATTGACCAAACGAGCCCGCCGCACTGACGATGCCCATCGCCATACTGCGTTTTTCTGGCGTGACCGCACGGCCAACGGCACCCAAAATGACCGAGAAGGTAGTGCCCGACAAACCAAAGCCAATCAACAGACCAGCGCTTAGGGTCATTCCTAACGAGCTGGTCGAAAGGCTCATTAAGCAAAGCCCTAGTACGTAAAGCGCACCGCCTACCACGATAATTCTGGCCGCCCCGAAGCGGTCAGCCAGCGCGCCAGTAAAGGGCTGAGATAGACCCCATATCAGGTTTTGAACAGCCAATGCGAAGGCAAAAACGCCACGACCCCAGCCAAAGTCGCTGCTGATAGGCTCCAAAAACAGGCCAAAGCCATGGCGTAGCCCCATGGCGGTTGAAATGACCAGGCTAGCGAGCATGATAAGTAGCAGCGTGTGGTGTCTTTGAAGGGCCATGTCACGTCTCTTATAGTGAGTTGGTTAACGCGTTAATCAACTATCGCATGGCTTACGCAGCTTTAGAAGCTTCCAAACAGCGTGCCAAGGGTAATCACGCTGATCAGCGCTGCAATCGGCAGCACAATCGTCACCATCGCCACATTGCCGTAAGACTGGCGGTGGGTAAGCCCACAAATGGCCAGCAGAGTGATCACCGCTCCTGAGTGAGGCAGCGTATCCATACCGCCGGCCGCAAGCGTTGCTACGCGGTGCATAAGCTCTGGGTTGATACCTGCCTGCTGCGCCATGGTCAGGTACTCGCTGCCTAGGGTTTGTAACGCAATGGAAAGGCCGCCAGAGGAAGAGCCGGTGATACCTGCTAGGACGCTCATGGCCAGAGCTTCTGAAATGAGCGGGTTATTCGGCGACACGTTGAGTACTGCATCGCGGATAATGGCAAAACCTGCCAGGCTTGCGATCACTGCGCCGTAACCTACTTCAGACGCGGTATTGAAAATGGGTAGAAGCGAACCAAAGCAGCCTTGGTTAATAGTGGTTTTTAAATCTTGCCAGTGTGTCCAGCGGGTAATGATCAGCCATGCTGAAGCGCTGAGTAGCGAGATAAGAATCGCCCATAGACCTGTTTGGCGGCTGGGCGTCACGTTTTCGAAGGCATCGCTAATAAAGCTCAGATCCATTGCTGGAAAAACGCCATAGGTAAACAGAGCGTTTAGTCCGATTACCATCACCAGCGGAATCAGTGCAATCGCGAGCGGCATATGGGGCGCGGAGGCGGTATCACTGTTGGCTTCGGCTTCGCGCTCTGTGTGTGTGCCGTATCCCTCGCCGTTAGCCGCCGCTTTTTTGACCCGCGACTGAAGGTAGTAAGTGCCTAGGCCCAGCATGATTAGACCAGCAATAATGCCTAGCCCCGGTGCAGCAAAGCTGTTAGTACCAAAGTAAGGAATCGGTATGGCATTTTGGATAGCGGGCGTGCCGGGTAGGGCGGTCATCGTAAAGGTAAAAGAGCCCAGGGCAATAGAAGCAGGAATCAGCCGCTTAGGCACGTTGGCCTGACGAAAAAGCTCACGGCTAATGGGGTAAATCGCGAAGGCCACTACAAATAGCGAGACGCCGCCGTAGGTAAGTACCGCGCAGGCCATAACAACTGTGAGCACTACGTGATGGGTGCCTAGGCGTTTCACTATGCCGTTGGAGATCGACTGTGCCGCACCTGAGTCTGCCATGAGTTGCCCGAAGAGGGCGCCCAATAAAAAGAGCGGGAAGAACTGAATAACGTAGTTGCCCAACGCGCCCATGAAGGTGTCGGTGTAAATCGGCAACAAAAAAGCCCCATCACCCGAAAGCAGCACCGCTAAAGCTGCCATTAAAGGCGCAAGGAGCAGGACCGAAATACCACGATAGGCAAGAAACATCAGCAACGACAATGAGAGAAGAATGGCGAGCATGCCCATACAGGCTCCTAAGCGATTGTTAATTTAGTCAGCGGTAAGCTATAGCAAAGGCCGGGATACTAGGCAGAATGTTGCATAGCAGCAAGGGTGTTGTGACTAAAGTCGTAAGGAATTTGCTGACCCACTTTAGCCTGATTAAGCGCGTGCTATCTGTTAGAATCCGCCACCTTCGGCGTTAATGACCTTCCAATAGCTCTGGGTATTTCCATGAATGCAGTAATTCTTGCAGTGCTCGTCATGGTGGCACTGTCGCTTCTTCGCGTGTCCGTTGTCTTTGCTCTGGTAGTGGGTGCTTTAGTGGGAGGCCTGATGGGCGGGCTTTCTCTGGACGATACGCTTAGCGCGTTTAATGAAGGGGTGGGCGGCGGCGCTCAGGTCGCGCTTGCATACGCTACCTTGGGTGCTTTTGCGGTGGCCATCTCCCGTTCCGGCCTGCCCGATATGCTGGCGAATCGATTGATTACTATGTTGGGTAAAGAGGCAACGGCCGCTCATCAGGCGCGTGTAAAAATGCTGCTACTCGTGGCCGTATTGCTGGTGGCTATTTCCTCGCAGAATGCGATTCCGGTCCACATCGCCTTTATTCCCGTACTGATACCGCCGCTGTTGGCGGTGATGAACCGCCTGAGGCTTGACCGCCGTGCCGTGGCCTGTGCGCTGACCTTTGGCTTAACCGCTCCCTATATGCTGTTGCCGGTGGGGTTCGGGGCGATCTTTCTGAACGATATCTTGCTGGCAAACTTGAACAGTGCCGGAGAGTCGTTAGGGCTGGAAATTACCCGTGGCATGGTGCCCATGGCGATGGCGATTCCGGTGGGTGGTATGGCCATTGGTCTACTGGTAGCGCTTTTGTTTAGCTACCGTGGCCAGCGTGAGTACGCCAATCAAGAATTAGCTGCGTCAAATGCGCACCAAACACGAAAGCCCGCTGAACCTCATATGCTGGGGCTGGTGATGTCGGGTGTGGCGATTGTGGCTGCATTAGGCTTGCAGCTGTATACCGGCTCTATGATCGTAGGCGGTTTGGTTGGTATAGGTTTGCTCTCCTTAGGCGGCATTTTCAAATGGCGCGAGGCGGACGACCTGTTTACCAGCGGCATGCGCATGATGGCGCTGATTGGCTTTATCATGATCTCGGCGGCAGGCTTTGCTGAGGTGATGAAAGCCACCGGTGATATCGAATCGCTCGTCGCTGGCGCATTCGATCTGTTCGGCGATAACCGTGGCTTAGCCGCGTTGGTGATGCTGCTGGTCGGCCTGTTTATTACGTTGGGTATAGGCTCTTCGTTCTCTACCATTCCCATTATCGCGGCGATTTTCGTGCCGCTGGCCGTGCAGTTTGGCTTCTCGCCCATGGCGACCGTGGTGCTGGTTGGCACCGCAGCGGCGCTAGGTGATGCGGGTTCTCCTGCATCGGATTCCACTTTAGGACCAACCTCAGGTTTGAACGTGGATGGTCAGCACGACCACATGTGGGACAGCGTGGTACCGACCTTCCTGCACTACAACATTCCACTGATTGCGTTTGGCTGGCTGGCAGCTATGTCGCTTTAATCAGCGATATCTGCCGCGTCAGTCGTGGTGAGTAAAGCAAAGGGCAGCGATAAGCTGCCCTTTTTTAATGCAATTTAGAGGGTAATGTTTCTACTGCTTAGGCAAGTGAGTTTCAAAAGCGCTCAGCAGTCCTCGTAACAGCGAGAGTTCTTTTCTGCTGGGCTGGGCACGGGCGAACAGCGCTTGGAGCTGCTCTTCAGTGCGGGCATGGGGCTGGGTTAAGAACCCGCTCTGTTGCATGAGTTGTCCAAGGTGCTCCTGGAAATAGCCAAACTGTTCCCGGCTAGGGGGCGTGGCTTCCAATGGGCGCTGATACTCAAAGCCGCTGGTATCGCGCTTCCGCCAGGCACGGTGTACTTCATAAGCGAGAATTTGTACCGCCTGAGAGAGGTTCAGAATGCCGTACTCAGGGTTGGCGGGAATGCTGACCTGATGGCTGCAGCAGCGAATTTCATCGTTGGTTAAGCCCGAACGTTCCCGACCAAACACCAGCGCGACAGGTGCCTGCGCGGCGTTCGCAATGACCTGTTGCGCCATGTCGTCTGGTTCATCAAAATGCGGGAGCGGCATGCTGCGTAACCGGGCGCTGGCACCGACGACTTGAACACAGTCGCTAACGGCTTCTTCTAACGTACTTACACAGCGAGCGTTTTCCAGCACATCCGTTGCGCCAGCGGCTAAGCGAGTAGCTTCGTCATCGGGAAATGTGCGTGGGTTTACTAACACAAGTTCCGTTAGCCCCATGGTTTTCATGGCGCGGGCAGTGGCGCCAATATTACCCGGATGAAATGTTTGCACCAGTACGATACGAATATTGGAAAGCACGGGAAATTAAACCTAAAAGCTGCCAAATAAAGGCGATGATGGTAGCACGCTTTGTTGCGCTATGAAGGTGATACAAAAGAAAGAACCCCGCCGAAGCGGGGTTCTTAATGACGTTAACCGTCAGAGCGATAGGCTCATGGGTGCATTACATCATGCCGCCCATGCCACCCATTCCGCCCATGCCACCCATATCTGGGGCAGCTTCTTTCTCTTCCGGGTCGTCAGCGATCATGCACTCAGTGGTGATCATCAGACCAGCAACAGAACCAGCGGACTGCAGGGCAGTACGGGTTACTTTCGCCGGGTCCAGAACGCCCATTTCGAACAGGTCGCCGTATTCGCTGGTTTGCGCGTTGTAGCCGAAGTTGCCAGTCTCATCTTTAACACGGTTGATGACGACAGCGGGCTCTTCGCCAGCGTTGGCAACGATTTGACGCAGCGGTGCCTGCATAGCACGTAGCGCCATGTTGATACCGTGGTTCTGGTCTTCGTTGTCGCCGGTCAGGCCTTGTACTTTGGCCATTACGCGTACCAGGGCAGTACCGCCGCCAGGCACAACGCCTTCTTCTACGGCAGCGCGAGTTGAGTGCAGCGCATCTTCAACACGGGCTTTCTTCTCTTTCATTTCGACTTCGGTAGCTGCACCGACACGAATCACAGCAACACCGCCTGCCAGTTTGGCAACGCGCTCTTGCAGCTTCTCTTTGTCGTAGTCAGAAGAGGTGTCTTCGATTTGCGCGCGGATTTGGTTAACGCGTGCTTCGATGTCGCCTTCTGCACCAGCACCATCGATGATGGTGGAGTTTTCTTTCGACATAGTCATGCGCTTAGCGGTACCCAGGTGATCCAGGTTCGCTTGCTCAAGCGTCAGACCGACTTCTTCAGAAATCACGGTGCCGTTGGTCAGGATAGCGATATCCTGCAGCATGGCTTTACGACGGTCGCCGAAACCAGGTGCTTTTGCAGCGGCTACTTTAACGATGCCACGCATGTTGTTCACGACCAGCGTGGCCAGCGCTTCGCCTTCGATATCTTCAGCGATAATCGCCAGCGGCTTGCCTTGCTTAGCAACAGCTTCCAGCACCGGCAGCAGTTCGCGGATGTTGGAGATTTTCTTGTCGACGAGCAGGATATACGGGTCTTCCAGCTCAACGGTCATGGTGTCTTGATTGGTGACGAAGTAGGGCGAGAGGTAGCCGCGATCGAACTGCATACCTTCAACCACTTCCAGCTCGTCTTCAAAGCCGCGGCCTTCATCAACGGTGATGACGCCTTCTTTACCGACTTTTTCCATCGCTTCAGCGATGATTTCACCAATGCGCTTGTCGCCGTTGGCAGAGATAGTACCTACCTGGGCAATGGATTTGGTGTCGGTGCAGGGTACAGACATTGCCTGGATCTCTTTCACCGCCGCAGCGACCGCTTGGTCGATACCGCGCTTAAGATCCATCGGGTTCATACCGGCAGTAACGCCTTTCAGGCCTTCGGCCACAATCGCTTGGGCCAAAACGGTAGCGGTGGTGGTGCCGTCACCAGCAGCGTCAGAAGTCTTAGAAGCGACTTCTTTGACCATCTGAGCGCCCATGTTTTCGAACTTGTCTTTCAGTTCGATCTCTTTAGCAACCGATACACCATCTTTAGTAACGGTCGGCGCGCCAAATGATTTGTCCAGTACTACGTTGCGGCCTTTCGGGCCCAGCGTGACTTTTACGGCGTTTGCCAGAATATCGACGCCACGCGCCATACGTTTGCGAGCATCATCTGAAAACTTAACTTGCTTAGCTGCCATGTTCGTTACTTCCTAACGTTTGAAATAAAAATGTGAAAGTAATTTGCCGAGGCGGATTAGCCTTCAACAACGGCCAGGATATCGGCTTCGCTCATGATCAGAACTTCTTCGCCGTTGATTTTTTGCTTCTCAACGCCGTAGCCGTCTTTGAAAATCACCGTATCGCCAACTTTAACGTCTAGCGGGCGTACGTCGCCGTTTTCGAGAATGCGGCCGTTACCAACCGCCAGGATTTCACCACGCGTGGGTTTTTCCTGCGCATTACCCGGTAGCACGATGCCGCCAGCGGTTTTCTGCTCTTCTTCCACGCGACGGATAACGACGCGATCGTGCAAAGGACGGATATTCATGCTCACGTTCTCCTGAGTATCGTCAAGGCCCATAAGGGCAGTTAGCTAAATGTGATTTTCGTGGGCGTCTTGCCCGCGAAAAGTGAAGGTAAGTCACCTTCATGTTAATGGCGAAAGCGATAGCTTCCGCCGAACTTGTTTGCTGACTCAAAAGTGGGGGCTAGCCCCCGCCTTTCAAGGGGTATACATGAAAAAAATTACGCTCAGGCGGTTTTTTAGCAGCATTTTGATTTAGCGACGACGAGGGTCATCCTCACCGCTAATAAACTCACCTTCGATGGGTCCATCTTGCGATTGGGAGTGCTCTTGATGGGGGCGTTGCTCCCAGCCTGAAGGGCCGCTTTGGTAAGTATGTTGCTTAGCGGTTGCGGTTTTTAACCCCACCCAGGTCAAGGCTTTCATCAGCAGCTGGCGCGCATTGGGGATTAGGCACGCAATACCCAGCGCATCTGATAAAAAACCTGGGGCGAGTAGAAGGGCACCGCCAAAAATGAGCGCTGCACCGGTAAGCAGTTCTTGAGAAGGAATTTCACCCATTTGCATGCGTTGGCGGGCGCGAGCAAACGTAGAAACGCCTTCTTTACGAATCAGGTGAAGTCCAATAAAGCCGGTGCCCAACACTAATATCAGTGTGGTGAGCAGGCCTATTTGGCTGCCGATAGAAAAAAGCAGCACAAAGTCCAGTAGAGTAAACAGCGATATAAAGAGAAGAATGGGCATGGCCAACTCCAAAACAGGCGTAATCGCTGAATATGGTGACAGAAATATAAAAAACAAGCAGCAAGTCGGGGCGGGGCTACCTAAGGCGGCTCGATATTCCTAACGGGCTCCTCTATGCTGCAATGCACAACCTTGACGTCATATGCGGGCGAGCGTTGGTGAACTACTAGCGTTCCGTCTGCTTAAGGAGAGAGAGATGCAAGTAGATAAAAAAGTGGTGGCGATTACCGGCGGCGCGCGAGGGCTTGGCTTTGCGATAGCCCGGCGGCTGGGCCAACAAGGGGCTCAGGTCGCCTTAATGGATATGAGCGCAGAGGCGCTGGACAGTGCGGTATCCGCATTGAGCGCTGAGGGCATTACTGCTCAGGCCTTTGTGGTGAATGTGGCAGATGAGCCGTCGGTGCAGCGCGCGTTTGCCGATATAGCTCAGCGTATGGGTCCTGTCAGCGGTTGTGTTAATAATGCCGGGATTACCGATGATAGCCTGCTGATTAAAGCAAAGGAGGGCGTTGTCGAAAAGCGCATGTCGCTCTCGTCTTGGCAGCGTGTAATGGATGTGAATTTAACCGGTGTTTTCCTCTGTGGGCGTGAGGCAGCAACCCAGATGGTTGAAGCCGGGCATGAAGGCGTCATCGTCAATATTTCCAGTATCTCCCGTGCGGGCAACATGGGGCAGAGCAACTATGCCGCTGCTAAAGCGGGCGTGCATGCATTAACCGTCACCTGGGGGAAAGAGCTTGCGCGCTATGGCGTGCGCACCGGGACTGTGGCGCCAGGGTTTATTGAGACGGAAATGACCGCGTCGATGCGGCCGGATATGCTGGAAAGAATTGCTTCAAGTGTGCCCTTGAAGCAATTGGGTGAGCCTGACCATATTGCCCAAAGCGTGGCTTTTATTTTTGAGAATGATTACTTTACCGCGCGGATTATCGAATGCGATGGAGGGCTGCGGCTTTAACAAACGGCCGATGCGCATAGGCTATATTGGCGAATGCTCATCGGCGAATAGCATCGAAAAAGGGTTAAAACTCGAAGTAGTCCCGCTGAATTTCCCGTTGGAAGTACATCTCTAAGCGTAGCGTCATTGCCCAGCGCGGGTCGTAGCTATCTTCACGCTGGAAGTGTAGTTCTGGGATGACATCGCCAAACAGAATGCCTTTATGAATATCTCGGCGGTAACGTGTCTGCAGGTAGTAGTTGGTCATGCGCGGATTAGAAGCGCTTTCCCCAATGGCAATGGCCGAGTAGCGCAAGGCACTGCGATCGTTTAAGCGTTGATTAAGCTGAGCGACCTCACTGTACTCAAGCGTATCTTCCTCTTCGCGCCACTGCACGGTGGTGATAAAGCGAAGGTGACGGTTAGCGGATAGCGGGCGACCCACGTCCCAGGTGGTGCGCGCTGAGTAACCTTCATTGTTGAACCAGGAGACCCGGTTGAAGGACTCAAGCTGCCAGGGGCCTTCGCCAAGGCTCCATAGCCGTTCACTGGTGAAACGAACATAGGGGTCGAGGGGCATGCGCAGGCGAACCCCGGCACCAATACGGTTGCTCCAGTTTTCGCGTTTATCGCGGCTTTCAAGCCAATCTAGGCCAAACGTAGAAGTGCTGCGGTCTTGCTGGTCATTATAGAGGCGGCCTGAGCCTTGGTCTGCCAAGGTACCTTGCGACTCTTCAGGATCACTTTCAATGACAAGGCGTAGTCGCTCTTCTGTGGTCGGCAAGTCGATGCGGTAGCGCAGGCTAATATCACCACTGGTACCATCGCCTTCCATCCAATCAATTTCTTGGCCCAGACGCAGGTAGGACTCATTATTAACGGTGGCGGATTGGTCTCCACCGAAAAAAGCATCAATATTGCGTGACGTGTTATCAACCCAGTTGCCTACTCGAGCGCGGAAGGGCTCTACGCGCTCCTCGGCCCAGTCGGGTAAGTCGCTATCTTCCTCGGCAGCATAGCTGTGGCAAGAGAGGGTGGTAAGTGCGCCAAGGCAGATAAACGCAATGACTGGTTTCATAAGTCCGTCCCCAAATTTTTAATTTTGCGCACTACATTATTGTGCTTTGTGCATTTCTATATCTTTTGCCCACTGCAGAACCCGTTTGCGATCCCGGCGGCTGTTCATGCGCTGCGTATCGACTTTTACTGGCGTGAGCTGGTGAAGCGGGTTAGCGCTAAGATTCAGCGCAAAGCGACGAGAGGCGCCTACCGGCATATCTTCAGAGCCGTAAATAGCAATCACGCGTATTTCTAATTCAGGCTTCTGTTGTTTGAGTGCGTGTTTATCCAACTGCCAATGTTCTGTTAATTGCTCAACGATCGCACCAAACGACTGAATGTGGAGGTAGTCGCCGGAGGCTAACGGCCCCTGATGAGTGCGGTAACATGCTTGCTCATCATCGCCGCTCTGTTGTTGATACTCCACCACGTCGAGCTCATACATGCCGTCACGAGTGTGGAGTACTGCCACTAAATGCTGAATATAAATGGCTTCGCTACTCATGTTGCTGATTAAGCAAAGCGCGTCCATGCCAATGCCTTTGCCTCGATTTACAATGATTCGAGGGCGGCGTTGACGAACATAGCCGTTGTAAAGCAGTTGCGCGTAGAAGACCCACACAACTAGCGTACAAATGCTTGCGACCGCTGAAATTGCCTGAGCATTGTCATTGAGCCATTGCATAAGTTGAGATCCTTCTCAAAATAAACGGCGTGGGTAAGCCGCTAACGTAGCGTAAAAAGCGGCGCTCGTCAGCCAGTTAGGGCAGTATGAAGAAATTTAGAAACAAAAAAATTCGGTTAGCTAAAAGCTACCGAATTATTTGAAGTGTTACACTTTAAATTGGTGCGGATGGGGAGACTCGAACTCCCACACCTTACGGCACTAGAACCTAAATCTAGCGTGTCTACCAATTCCACCACATCCGCAGAAGACGAGACGTATACTATCAATATCTGGGGTAATGTCAATATTAAAGCAGTATTCTTTTTGAATTCGTAGGGATAGAGAGCGTGAGCTATGAAGAAATGGGCGCAAGCAGTGAGCCAGTGGTTTAAGCAGGGGTTGCCTGGCTACTGCGCGTTTTGTATCGCTGCGCGTGCCTCTCATGCGGGGTGGTGCGATGAGTGTTTTGCCCAGCTGCCGTGGAATGTCCGCCACTGTCAGCAGTGCGCAGAGCCTTTGGTCAGCCATGCCGGTTCTCGCTGTGGCCACTGCCTAGTCGAGCCTCCCGATTTCACCGCTACCGTGGCGGCGTTGTGCTACCAAGGCCCCATCACGTCTCTGGTGCATGATTTTAAATTTCACGGCTCGCCCCGTGCGGGAATGCTGCTGGTCGAATTAATGTTATCTCGCCGCCCCACGCAACTGGGAGACGCATTGATGGCAGTGCCCATGTACCCCGGGCGAGCTAAGGAGCGGGGATTCAATCAAGCGCAGTGGTTGGCCGAGCGGTTGGGTGCTCGTACCCATAAGCCATTATTGCAGGCATGTTGTGTGAAACATCTGCCCTCTCAGCGTGTTTTAAACCGACGCGAGCGCCAGCGAAATCTAGCCGGTGCGTTTGCGGTGAAGGCCCCAGTGCCAGCACACGTCACGATTATCGATGATGTGGTCACTACGGGAGCCACGGGGCATGCGCTAGCCAGTGTGCTGTTGGCTAATGGCGCGCAGCGGGTGGATATCTGGGCGGCCGCTCGCACACCGCTGCAGAAGAGTTGATAAACTAGGCCGCTCATTTAAGGAGCCGTCTATGTCGCATCCGTTTAGTGCGCTTTCGCCAGATCTTGTTATGTCAGCCGTTGAGTCGGTCGGTATCTGGCCGGCGGGTGAGCCGTTTGCGCTAAATAGTTATGAAAACCGCGTGCTGATGTTTCGTGATGACGAGGGTGGCCGCTGGGTCGTGAAATTTTATCGGCCTGACCGCTGGTCGAGTGAGGCCATTCAGGAGGAGCATGATTTTCTAACGGAATTAAAGCAGGCGGGCGTTCCGGTCGTGGCGCCTTGGCGAAATGAGCAGCAGGTGTCGTTGCACGTTTATCAGCAGTTTCGCTTTACGCTGTTCCCCCAGTGCTCAGGACAGGCACCGGAGCTTGATAATCCGAGCCATTTATTTGCGCTTGGCGAAGTATTAGGCCAACTGCACAAGATCGCGGCCAAAAAGCCGTTTCAGCATCGCGGTACGTTATTGTTCGTGGATGGGGTCTCAGACGCAGAGCAACGTGTGGTGACAAGCCCGTGGCTGAGTAACCACCAGGCCCGTGCGTATCAAGCGGTCGTCGATAAAATTCGCCGCCAACTATCAGCGGTTCATGTCAGCAGCGACTGGATGATTCGCACCCACGGTGACTGCCATTTAGGCAACATTTTGGGTCGCGATGAGGACTTTACCTTAGTCGATTTTGATGATTGCTTAATGGCTCCGGCGATCCAGGATGTCTGGATGTTGCTACCGATGGAGCAGCCGCAGCTATGGCGAGCGCAGTTGAGCGAGATGGTAGAGGGTTATGAAGAGACGTTGCCGTTTCCGCACCAGCAGATGTCGCTGATTGAGCCGCTACGCGCGTATCGCTTGATCCGTCATGCTGCTTGGTTGGTGACGAGATGGGATGACCCTGCATTCCCGCGTGCATTCCCCTGGCTGGCAGAGCCGGGCTATTGGGACCAGCACATTCGGCAGCTTGAGCAGCAACTGTTGCAGTTAGATCAGCCGCTCTGGTTAGCATAGGGTCTGGGTTAGAAGGAGAGCTCTGAACAAACAAAAACGGCCTCTCGTGATGGTTCACTTAAGGCCGTTTTGAACGATATTTAGGCGCTCACTCAGACTGTTCTGTAGGCGCGGGGTTCTCTACGCTTTGTTCAGGGTCTGGGCGCTCACCAGGAATGGGGTTGGCAACACCATCACCGTTTGCTTGGCGGCGAGTAGCGTTTATGTCAGCGGAAGGATTGTCTTGAGCTTCAATGTGGATACTCTCTTCCAGCGTTAAGACAAAGGTCTGACCTGGTTCGAGAGAGCAGGCACCGCCTTCGCAGGCGATGCCGTATTGGCCATCTTCGGCATAAGCACTAGCGGAAAATTCTCCGGAGTATATGGCGCTCTCTGCATCGTGAGTTTCAATGCACGTTGCATCTTGAGTAGTAATCCGAATACGGTCACCGTTTAGCTGAGCATTCGCTACTAGCAAGCAGTACTCAGGTAAGGAGTGAGTAGTGCCGCTGGCTTGTTTGGGGTGCAATAAAATATCGGTATAGCGGGACTGAGCACTGTCGAAGCTCAAGGCTTCAACGACTTCAACGCCGACCTTTGCGCCGCTGGGGAAATCGAGCGTCGATTCTTGCGTGTGCTCTTGTGCTTGTTCTTGCGCAAACAGGGGAGACACAAAAAAAGTACCCAGCAGGGCAGTGAGCCAAAAGGGCGATGATTTGAATGACATAGCGTACTCTCAACAGTGGTTCCTGCTCTCTCAGCAGGAAAATTGTGTTCTTATCATAGCACAGCAGAATGAGTGCCGAAGGGGGGTGCGTGTCACTCTGCCACAGCCTGCCTAGGTACGTTAAAATAGATTAATCCATCGTTTTTGTTGTACATAAATTATTTAAGGTATATTTTTTGTATAGGATGGTTTTTTGCAGGGAAAACGTTTAGCTCGCATCAAAGGGTAAGCAGCTAAACGAAAAAGACCTCAAGCTACTCAGTAGTTTGCCGATAATGGAAGCTCGCTGGCGCGATAACATTGCTGCAAGGCGATTAAGTGATAGCGAATACGCACAGTTTGATGAGGCTTACAATGACCGATGATATCGCCCAACACTACCGTCAAATTATTACCGCGCTGGGTGAGAACCCTGACCGCGAAGGGCTGCGAGATACGCCAAAGCGCGCCGCAAAGGCCATGCAGTTTTTAAACGCTGGCTACCATCAGTCGTTAGAGGAAATTGTTAACGGCGCTGTGTTTGAATCTCAAACCGATGAGATGGTGCTGGTTAAAGATATCGAGCTGTATTCCATGTGTGAGCATCACCTGCTGCCCTTTATCGGTAAATGTCATATTGCTTATTTGCCTAGCGGACGCGTACTGGGGTTATCTAAGTTTGCGCGTATTGTTGATATGTATGCGCGCCGTATGCAGATTCAAGAAAACCTGACACGTGAAATTGCAGAGGCGGTGCAGCAGGTGACTCAGGCGAGAGGGGTGGCGGTTGTGATTGAAGCTCGCCACCTTTGTATGATGATGCGCGGTGTGGAAAAGCAGAACTCCAGTATGACCTCATCGGTGATGTTAGGCGGCTTCCGTAGCAATCAGGCGACGCGTCAAGAATTCTTAACGTTGATTAGCTAAACGAGGTTAACTCAGCTCGTTTCATGTCAAAGGCTTGGTGAAATGCGCCGTTTCGTCTTAGCATGAACAGGTAAATGAGCCTATTAGGCCGTCATTTGGTCAGGAGTCTGTCATGGAAGCGCTGAGAGAAACGCAGCTATATTGCCCGTTTGCCTACATCGATGGTAGTTGGGTAGCCGCTGACAGCGGTGAGCAAATTAACGTTACGAACCCAGCCACCGGTGAGCCAGTGGGCGATATCCCAAGGCTGGGGAGAGCGGAAACCGAACGCGCCATTGATGCCGCCGATGCGGCGCTGCCCGCTTGGCGGGCGCTTACCGCTCAGGAACGAGCAGACTTGCTGCTCAAATGGCATGATCTAATGCTAGAGCATAAGCAGGATCTCGCCCTATTAATGACTTATGAGCAGGGTAAGCCGGTTAAAGAAGCGGAAGGCGAAATTGTCTACGCGGCGAGTTTTTTGCGCTGGTTTGCGGAAGAAGCTCGCCGTGTCTACGGTGAAACGATTCCGGCAGCCAATGCTAACCAGCGCATTGTCGTGACAAAGCAGCCGGTAGGCGTGGTAGGGGCAATTACCCCCTGGAACTTCCCCGCGGCCATGATTACCCGCAAAGCAGGTGCCGCCCTGGCGGCAGGCTGTACTATCGTTGTAAAGCCCGCTAGTCAAACCCCCTTTTCTGCCACAGCGCTTGCACTACTTGCTGAGCGTGCGGGGATTCCGCGCGGCGTGTTTAATGTGGTGCCGGGCAACGCGTCAGAGATTGCTAAAGCGCTGACGGAGTCGCCGAAGGTTCGCAAGATCACCTTCACGGGTTCCACAGAGGTGGGGCGCACGCTGATGGCGCAAGCCGCTGAGCATATTCAGAAAATTTCCTTGGAGCTTGGGGGTAACGCACCGTTCATTGTGTTTGAAGACGCAGATTTAGACGCCGCCGTGGAAGGTGCGATGGCGGCTAAGTTCCGTAATGCCGGGCAAACCTGCGTATGCACCAACCGCTTTTTGGTGCAGTCCAGCGTGATCAATGCTTTTTGTGAGAAGCTGGCCGTCGCCATGAACAGCGAGCTGAAGGTAGGCGATGGTACCAAGCCTGGGGTCAATATCGGCCCGCTCATTGATGGAAATGCGGTGAAAAAGGTCAGCGAGCACGTGCAGGATGCCGTTGATAACGGCGCTGAGTTGCTGCTGGGTGGTCACCCGCACCCGTTAGGGGGCAATTACTTTACGCCGACGCTGATTAGCTTTGCCACCGATAAGATGAAGGTAGCCCACGAAGAAACCTTCGGCCCGCTGGCCGCTGTTTTCCCTTTTGATGACGAAGAGACCGCCATCGAGATGGCTAACGACACCCAGTACGGTTTAGCCTCTTATTTCTACTCCCGCGATCTGGCGCGTGTTTGGCGCGTGGCAGAGGCGCTGGAGTACGGTATGGTGGGCATTAATACCGGGCTTATTTCTAACGCGGCCGCTCCGTTTGGCGGGGTGAAAGCGTCGGGTCTTGGGCGTGAAGGTGGTCACCAGGGCTTGGAAGAGTATCTGGAAACGAAATATCTGTGCATTGATCTTGGCAAGTAAACCGCCCTAGACCGAAAAAGCCCTCACTTGAAGCAAGTGAGGGCTTTTTTAATGCAGGAGCTTTATGTGCCGATTAGTGGCGGAAGTGACGCATGCCGGTAAACACCATGGCAATGCCCGCTTCGTTAGCGGCATCAATGACTTCTTGGTCACGCATGGAGCCGCCGGGCTGGATAACTGCCGTAATGCCCGCTGCAGCAGCGGCATCAATGCCGTCACGGAAGGGGAAGAAGGCGTCAGAAGCCATCACGGAGCCGGGAACAGACAGCCCTTCATCCGCTGCTTTAATACCGGCAATTTTAGCCGAGTAAACACGGCTCATTTGGCCTGCGCCTACGCCAACCGTTTGGCCTGCCTTGGCGTACACAATCGCGTTGGATTTGACGAATTTAGCAACGCGCCATGCAAACGCGAGATCGCGAAGCTCTTCTTCAGACGGGGCGCGTTCGCTGACTACGGTTAGCTCATCTTCAGTGACCATGCCTTGATCGCGATCCTGTACCAGCAGGCCGCCATTCACGCGTTTGAAGTCAAATTCAGGTTGTGCAGTGCCGGGCCAATGAGCGCTGACATCGAGCAGGCGAACGTTCTGCTTCTCGGCCACAATGGCGGCTGCATCGTCGCTGACCCCAGGAGCGATAATCACTTCGACAAACTGACGGTCAATAATCGCGCGCGCGGTATCGGCATCTAGCGGTACATTGAAGGCAATAATGCCGCCAAAGGCGCTGGTTGGGTCGGTCGCGAAAGCTTTATCGTAAGCTTCCAGAGCGGTTGCGCCAACGGCAACGCCGCAGGGGTTGGCGTGCTTGACGATGACACAGGCGGTGTCGTCAAAAGCTTTTACGCACTCAAACGCTGCGTCGGTATCGGCGACGTTATTGAAAGAGAGCGGTTTACCTTGCAGCGTCTTAGCTGTGGCAACGCTCGGCTCGCTGGCAGCTGGGTCAACATAGAAAGCCGCTTTCTGGTGCGGGTTTTCACCGTAGCGCATGTCCTGCTTTTTATGCAGCTGCAGGTTGAAGGTGCGGGCAAACGTGGTGTCTTCGCTGGCGACTTGGCGACCAAGGTAGTCAGCAATCGCGCCATCATAGCCGGCCGTGTGCTCAAATGCTTTCACGGCTAGGTCAAAGCGGGTGGCAGCGCTTACCTGGCCGGACTGCTCTGTAAGCTCACCTAGTACCCGATCGTAGTCGCTGGCGTTAACCACAATCGTGGTATATGCGTGGTTTTTAGCACAGGCACGCACCATGGTTGGGCCGCCGATATCGATATTTTCGATGGCGTCTTCCAGCGTGCAGTCAGGTTTGGCAACGGTGGCAGCGAAGGGGTAAAGGTTCACTACGACCATATCGATAGGCGTGATGTCGTTCTCTGCCATCACGGCATCGTCCTGGCCGCGGCGTGCCAGAATGCCACCATGGATTTTGGGATGCAGCGTTTTCACACGGCCATCCATAATCTCTGGGAAGCCAGTGTGCTCAGATACTTCCTTAACAGCGATCCCGTTCTCTTGCAGTAAGCGGAACGTGCCACCGGTAGACAGAAGCTCAACGCCATGGTCGGCGAGGCCGCGGGCAAACTCTACGATGCCAGTTTTATCAGATACGCTCAGCAAGGCGCGGCGAACGGGGGTAGCGATACTATCGGCCATAAGGGTGCTCGTCGTGGGCAGGTCGGAGGTTAAAATAGCAACGCCCCGTTAAGGGGCGTCACTTTCGATTAATCCATAAAGCTTCAGCTTTTTGCGCAGCGTGCCGCGGTTTAAACCGAGCACGTCTGCGGCACGTGTTTGATTGCCATCCGTGTGCTCCATCACGCAGGCCAGCAGAGGAGCCTCTACTTCGGCCATCACCATCGCGTACAAGTCGGAGGTTTGACTGCCATCGAGATGCTCGAAGTAGCGGCGCATTGCCGTTTCAACCGCCTCTCTTAACGGCTGGGGCTGAGCGCTGGCGGAGGGGTCTGCTAGCGTTCCGGAGAGTCGGGAGGAGCGTTCGCTGGAGAGCAGGTCGCGTTCAGTCATGCCGCATGGCTTCCTTTAACTAACAGACGCTGGGTGGCGTCGGGGGTCATGGCGTTATTGATCCAATCAAACTGTGTGTCAGGCGTAGCGAGGGCATTAAATTGCTGTTTAAGCGTGCGCTGCTCGGCGTCTGTAAAACGCTGGTCGTCGTTGAGATACCAGCCAACGTGCTTGCGAGCGATGCGTACGCCCATCGTCTCGCCGTAGAAAGCGAGCAACGCCTGCAGGTGTTCACGAAGGACTTGGCCGCGTTCCGCCAAACTGGGTAGCGCTAGCCGCTCACCGTGAGTTAAGTAGTGAGTGATCTGTTGAAAAATCCACGGGTTGCCTTGCGCGCCTCGCCCCACCATCACGGCATCTGCGCCGGTGTAGCGCAACACATAGGCCGCCTTTTCAGGCGTTGTGATATCGCCATTGGCAATCACAGGAATGTTAAGACGCGACTTGATGTCGGCAATAGTGTCGTATTCTGCCTCACCAGTATAGCGCTGTTCCCGGTGGCGGCCATGAATCGCGAGCGCTTGGATGCCTGCAGATTCAGCGAGCTGAGCAATGCGGCGTGCGTTGTTGGAGTTGGCGCACCAGCCAGTGCGAATCTTCAATGTAACGGGGATATCAACCGCATTCACGACGGCATCTAAGATGTCAGCCACCAAGGCTTCATCACGAAGCAGAGCAGAGCCTGCCGCCTTGTTGCACACTTTCTTGGCCGGGCAGCCCATGTTGATATCGATGATTTGCGCGCCCAGCTCCGCGTTAAGACGGGCGGCCTGGGCCAGCATTTCGGCATCGCCCCCGGCAATCTGCACCACACGAGGGTCAGGTTCACCCTCGTGGTCCATGCGTAGCTGTGATTTGCGGGTGTGCCACAATGAGGGGTCTGCGGTCACCATTTCACCCACCACCCAGCCAGCCCCTAGCCGACGGCAGAGTTGGCGAAACGGGCGGTCGGTGACGCCCGCCATGGGGGCCAGCATTACCGGGTTAGGCAGTTGGTAAGGCCCAATCGCAGGTGGCGAAGTAGTCATCAAGGTCATTGCGGTGCACTTTGGTAGGCATGAAATCGACGAGTAGGACGTTTCAAGGGGGCGTATGATACGCCTACTCGACAAGGGATTGAAGGCCAATTCCGATTTTATGCGGGGCGGCGGCCCGTCAACCGCACCCAGCCTTCGCGCACGGTGGGTTCATCCATATAAAGCCCTTGGGCTTCGTAGGCGTCCAGTACGTCGGAGGCTTGGTTGGCAAGTATGCCGGATAGCGCAATGTGACCACCGGGCGCTACGTGGCTAGCAATCATGCTAGACAGCTCAACCAGCGGTCCCGCCAGAATATTGGCCGTGACGATAGGGTAGGGGCCGCCCTCAAGTTGCTCAGGGTAGTAGAGCGCGAGCTGCTCCGCGCCAATAGCATTGCGCTCGGCGTTGTCGCGGCTGGCTTGTAGCGCTTGTGGGTCAATGTCCGTGCCGTCTGCATGGTCGGCGCCCAGTTTCAGGGCGGCAATAGCGAGAATGCCCGACCCGCAACCGACATCCAGCACGGCTTTGCCCTGCAGTTCATTGCGCACTGCTAACCCGTCGAGCCACTCAAGGCAGAGCGCCGTTGTGGGGTGCGTGCCAGTTCCAAACGCCAGGCCTGGGTCAAGAATCAAATTCACTGCGCCTGCTTCGGGGGGCTCGTGCCAGCTGGGCACTATCCATAGCCGTTCGCCCATGCGCAGTGGGGTGAAGTCATCCATCCACTCGCGTTCCCAATCGCGGTCTGCCAGCAGCTCGTACTCAATGGTTGGGCATGGCTCACCGGGCACTTGTTCGGCCCAGGCTGCTTCGATGCGGCTGAGCATGTCATCGATGCCGTCAAGGTCATCGTAGAGACCCGTTAAAATGGTGTCTTGCCATAGAGGAGTCGTGCCGCGCTCTGGCTCAAAGACGGGGTCGTCGTGAGCATCCTGAAGGCCAATAGCCGTCGCGCCCTCATCAAGCAGAAGCTCTTCGAGAAGGTCAGCTTGCTCGGGGGCGACATGTGCTTTTAATTGCAGCCAGGGCATTGGGGATCTCCACGGCATGAATAGGGTAAGGGGTTACGAGGTAACCAACAGCAGCGGGGTGGCGATAGCCACCCCGCTGTAGAGCTCACCCAGGGGTGAGCATGTAAACAGCCAATTATTTAACTGCTTAGTTTCTTTTCGAGATAGTGAATATTGACACCACCCTGACGGAAATAGCTATCCCGTACCAGGTCTTTCTGCAGGTCAATATTTGTCTTGATACCTTCTACCAGAAGCTCATCAAGTGCGTTGCGCATCCGCGTCAAAGCGATCTCGCGATCAGCGCCCCACGTGATCAGCTTGCCAATCAAGGAGTCGTAGTGGGGCGGTACGGTATAGCCAGTATAAAGATGGGAGTCCATCCGAACGCCCAAGCCGCCAGGGGCGTGAAACAGCGTCACTTTGCCTGGAGACGGCATAAAGGTGCGCGAATCTTCCGCATTGATACGGCACTCAAAGGAGTGGCCATTGAGCTTGACATCTTCCTGGCGAATGGAGAGCGGCATGCCCGATGCAATACGCAGCTGCTCTTTGACGATATCAACGCCGGTAACCATTTCTGTCACCGGGTGCTCTACCTGTACGCGGGTGTTCATTTCAATGAAGAAGAACTCGCCGTCTTCGTATAGGAACTCGAACGTACCCGCACCGCGGTAGTTAATCTCGATGCACGCTTGGCGGCACGCTTCGAGTACTTTTGCTCGGGCGGCAGGGTCGATACCTGGCGCGGGAGCTTCTTCTAGCACTTTCTGGTGACGGCGCTGAAGCGAGCAATCGCGGTCATAAAGGTGAATGGCATTACCTTGACCGTCTGCCAATACCTGCACTTCTACATGGCGCGGCTTCTCAAGAAACTTCTCCATATACACAGTGCCGTCACCAAAGGCGGCATGCGCCTCGGTGCGCGTGACTGTGATTGCAGAGAGGAGATGACCCTCGGTATGCACCACGCGCATACCACGACCACCGCCGCCAGCTGCTGCTTTGATGATCACCGGATAGCCAATGCGGCGAGCGGTCGCCAGGTTCGTGGCATCGTCATCGCCAAGTGGGCCATCAGAGCCGGGAACGGTCGGCACGCCAGCCACTTTCATGGCTTCAATTGCGCTGACTTTATCGCCCATTAGGCGAATCGTTTCTGGGCGTGGGCCAATAAAGGTAAAGCCTGAGCGTTCTACCTGCTCGGCAAAATTGGCGTTCTCAGAAAGAAAGCCATAGCCGGGGTGAATCGCGCTTGAGTCGGTGACTTCGGCAGCGCTGATCAGTGCAGGAATATTCAAATACGACTGCGCAGAAGAAGCAGGGCCAATGCAGACCGCTTCGTCCGCCAGACGAACGTGCATCAGTTCACGATCTGCCTTGGAGTGAACGGCAACGGTTTTGATCCCTAGCTCTTTACACGCGCGTAAGATACGAAGGGCTATCTCGCCGCGGTTCGCGATAAGTACCTTGTCCAGCATGGGAGAGTCCACCCGTGTTGATATGAAAGATTAAGCGAGGACGATCATAGGCTGATCAAATTCCACCGGCTCGCCATCTTCCACTAGGATGGCCTCAACCACGCCGTCGCGGTCGGCTTCAATTTGGTTCATCATTTTCATGGCTTCAACGATACAAACGGTATCGCCTTGCTTAACGGTGTCTCCTACTTCAACGAACGACTTGGCACCGGGTGCCGGGCTGCGGTAGAAGGTGCCGACCATTGGCGAGTTAACGGCTTCACCGCGATAGCTCGCACCCTGCGGTTCTGGTTCTGCGGCAACGCTTGCGCTGGGGGCTTGGGGAGCCTGCGCTGGCTGGGCGTACTGCGGCATTGGCTGCGGCTGCCAGGTGGTTCCGTTGGGGTGACGGCTAATGCGGACCGACTCTTCACCTTCTTGAATTTCGATTTCGCTGATGTTGGACTCTTCCAGCAGCTCAATCAGTTTTTTAACTTTGCGAATATCCATTCGTATAGCCCCAAAAGTTGATCAAAATGTGACGCCTTCACAGGTGAGATATGCCTGCTCAGTGCGGCGCTTTCAAGCGCAGTAAACCAATTTTAAAAATGAAGAGAACGCGGCACGATGTCGAACGTTACCCCAGACTCAACGCTAAAAGATGAGTTTTTTAGCAAATATGGCTGCGGAGTTTGCCGAAAAAGTCATCCACTGTCCAGTAGCAGCCATGCTGTGAGCGATATTTGCGACTTAAACAACTGTTTGACGACGTTCGCGACACAGTGACTCAAAAAGGCGCTGAAAGCTGCGTGGTCGGTGCTAACCATTAGGTGACCAGGCGTTATCCCTGCTGCCAACGCTTAAAGGCATCAAGATGCTGGATGAGCCCTTGTGCCGTCACTTCGCCTTGGATACGCGCCTCACGTATTTCGACGCCTTGGTTAAAGAGTAGCAGGCTGGGTGGGCCAAACAGGTTGAAATGGTCCAGCAGTTCGCGGCTTTGTGCATTGGTCTCTGTCACATCGACTGCAATGAGTTGAAAATCGTTCAATGCCGCAGCGACTTCCGGGGTTGGGTAGACCTCTCGTTCCATGAGTTTGCAGGAGATACACCATTCTGCAGTGAAGTGGGCAAAGACTGGCTGCCCTGCTTGAGAGGCTTGATCTAAGGCAGCCTGCAGTTCACTGAGGCTATCCACTTCCTGAAAGGTAGGAGCCGCCGTGGCATCGCTGGCATTAGAGGAAGTGACGGATAGCGGCCGCAAAGGGTTACTTCCTCCTTGGGCAGCGCCGAGCACAAGCGCCACGCCCCAGGCCAGCAGCATGATTCCTGCCGTTTGGCGAGCTTTTGCCCAGCCGTGAGAGGGTGATGTATTGAGTGCTCCCAGGGTGAGTGCGCTACCGATAGCCAGCGCCGCCCACAGCAGCAGCGCAATAGAAGGGGGAGTTAAACGCTCGACCATCCAGATGGCAACGCCCAGTAGCAGCAAACCAAACGCCATTTTAACGCCGTTCATCCACCCGCCCGAGCGAGGCAGTAGCGTTGCTCCAAAGGTGCCTACCAGCAGTAACGGAAGGCCCATGCCAAGCCCAAGTGCAAACAGCACAGCCCCGCCCATGGCGGCATCTCCGGTAGAAGAAATAAACACCAGCGCACCCGCAAGCGGGGCCGTGACACAGGGAGAAACCACCAGTACTGACAGCGCGCCCGCCACTGCTAAACCCATCGGGCCACTGCGCTGGGCACGCGCTTGCCACGCATCGACGGTATTAGCGATGCGCGGGGAGACGCGCAGATCAAACGCGCCAAACATCGCTAAAGCGAACAGGGTAAACAGAACGGCAAAGGTAATTAAAACAGGCGCGGACTGTAAGTGTGCTTGGAGGTTTAGACCTGCACCAAATAGCCCCATTAGCACGCCCACTAGGGCATAAGTAATGGCCATGCCAAGGACGTAGCTGGCAGAGAGTACAAAAGCGCGAGGCTTGGTAGGGTTCTGGCCCACCACAATAGACGACAAAATTGGAATCATCGGCAGCACGCAGGGCGTAAAGGTAAGCCCGATGCCTGCGAGGAAAAAGAGCCCTAGGGCGAGCGGTAGGCTGGTACCGCTGATCAGTGCGCTGAATTTGCTATCTTCGCTTTGCGGTGCGGACAAGCCAGCACTCTCGCCCGATTGAGTCGCTACACTGTTTGAGTCAGGTTCACCCGTGCTTGTTGGATTCTGAGCGCTCTGTGCACTCTCACTTTGCCAATTGGCAAACGCGCTGGGCGGTGATGTTTCAGCGGCCTCTAACGTGATGCGCTCAGGCGGGTAGCATAACCCTGCATCGGCACAGCCTTGAAAAGTCAGCTCAATGTTAATGGGTCCACTGTACGAAGTGCTTAGCGGTACATCAAACACAAGTTGGTCTCGGAAGACGTAAACATCTCCCATGAATTCATCGGTGGTGAATGTGCCCTCTGGAATGACGGGGTCTTCTAAATCGACCGATGCCTGCTGGCTCGTGACGGCAAGCTGGTGGCGGTACAAATAGTACTCATCGGCAATATCAATCCCAATGCTAAGCGTGTCACCATCGTGCCATGCGCTGGGTTGGAAGGCCTCCATCACTGGCAGGAAGTCGCTTTGATTGTTTGAAGAGAACCACTGTCCATGGGCCAATAGAGGTAGCCAGCACAGCATAAAAAATAGGCTAAAACGTCGCATGAGTAACACGGAGTATCCTTGCGCATTGGTAACAGGTTGGGGTGCAAAGAGGCAGGATAGCGCACCTGCTGAGATTAGCGTATTTACTGCGGTGACGTGACGCGGTGCTTCATGCTCCGTTAATGTAAACGCAAAAGGCCGCCTCTGAAGGCGGCCTTTGCAAGCAGTGTCGAGACGCTAATTACGCTTTTTTGTAAGCAGCGGCTGACTTTTCGATCGCCTTACGGGCGGCATCAACGCCTTCCCAAGACTCTACTTTTACCCATTTACCCTTTTCGAGGTCTTTGTAGTTCTCGAAGAAGTGAGCAATTTGCTGGCGCAGCAGTTCGGGCAGGTCAGTCACTTCCTGCACGTCATCATATAGCGTAGAGAGTTTCGGGTGCGGTACGCAGACCAGTTTGGCGTCTTCGCCGGCTTCATCGGTCATGTTTAAGATACCGACCGGGCGCGCACGAATGATGCTGCCAGGCGCTACTGGGTGAGGCGTGACCACCAGCGCATCCAGCGGGTCACCGTCGTCTGCCAGAGTGTGCGGGATAAAGCCGTAGTTGGCCGGGTAAAACATGGGCGTGGCCATGAAACGGTCAACGAGGAGTGCACCCATATCTTTGTCGATTTCGTACTTAATCGGCGCGTGGTTAGCAGGAATTTCGATCGCCACGTAGATATCGTTGGGCAGATCTTTTCCAGCGGGGATGTTATCAAAGTTCATCGTTGCTTCCTTGGCTTGGCTTTTCTTACCTATTGCAGAGCGCAGTAGCTAAGCAGTTGATGCATTGCATTAATGGTGAAGAATTATACGAACATGGTTGAGAGATTACCAATGCGACATAGGTGTTTAACAGCCTAGCAGTGAATGCACTGGATGTTTAAGAAGGGCAGTGTTTTCGCTAAGTCACTGCAACAAGTCCGTTTGTGCAACGGGCCAAGACGCAGTTTTGTGCTGTTCGCGACGTTTGGCGGGCATCGTTTCACTGTGTCAGCGTGTATGATAGCCCTTTGTAGTTGTGATGACAGTGGAATGGTGGTTGCGATAGTGAGCCGTAAGCCTAGGAGGATGAGTTGGCGCACGCCCAGTTGCTAATGAGTTATGGTCAAGCGTTTGTTGCCCCAGAGCGGCGCCAACATCGAAGCTCGATGTCGGTGCGGCTGCCGGATGCGCCGCTGCTGAAAATGAAAGGCGGCTGTGCGGTGATTAGTGACTCAATTTCCCGCAATACGATGGCCAAGCAGGCTGGGGATTTAAGCGTGCGAGGCTTTCTCGCTGATTACTACTCGACGCCTGAGCATTGGGATACCAAAACCTCGGCCACCCGCGTGCTGCGTGCCTTAAATAGCTGGTGTTATAGCCAAAGCCAGCACGTGAAAGAAGGCAGCTTTGTTTCATCGCTTTCAGCAGTGGTGTTTTTAGGCCGTGAAGGGCATCTGTTCCACATGGGTGATACTTTGGTGTTTCGCTTACGCGGGGCTGAATTTGAACAGCTTACCCGCGATCATGTAACAGATGTGGGTGGCTATCGTTATCCTTCCCGCGCGCTGGGCATGGATGGCAGTGTCGATATTGACTATACCCATCTGGCGCTGAAGCAGGGCGACCTGTTTGTGTTTACCACCCAGGCGGTGCGCGGCACGCTGATGCCGTCAGACTATGTGCGCCTTATTCGCCAAGATGCCAGCGATTTAGATGCCGCCTGTGAACGGTTGGCTAGCGAAGCCAAGCAGCGCGCTCAGGAGCGTGGTTACGGCGGTGACCAGTTCTGCTTTCAGCTACTGCGCATTGATGAACTCCCCGAAGAAGCAACCGATCATCCCAGCATGCTGTATGGCGATCTGCCGATTCCTCCCGAACTCGCCCCTGGCGAGCGTCTTGATGGGTTGGAGATCCAAGCGGTGCTGTCGCGCAATGCTCAGTCTCGGGTGTACCGGGTTCGCGATGTGCATAGCGACCGCGTCATGGTGATGAAAGCGCCCAGCCCGGAGCTTTCGCTGCGTAACGCCTATTTAGAGCACTTCTTACTCCAGCAGTGGGTCGTAGAGCGGGTAAACTCGCCCTTTGTCGTCAAGGTGATGGAGCCATCGCGGCCGCGTCGCTATCTTTATTACCTCATGCAAAACGTGGAGGGGGAGACGCTGCGCCAGTGGGCAGAACGTCACCCGCAGGCGAGCCTTGTTCAGCGTTTGGATATTGCCAACCAGTTAGGAAAAGCCGTTCAAGCGCTGCATCATCGGGACATTATTCATCAACAAATCACTCCAGATAACGTGCTGGTAGATCAGCATGGGCAAGTAGTGTTAACGGACTTTAGCGCCTGCCACATGCGCGAAGTAGATGGACATCGTCACTCTGGTGAATTGCTGCGCCAAATTGGCTTTAATGAGCATACTGCGCCTGAGTATGCGCTCGGTGACAGCGTTGGGCGACGCAGCGATCAGTATTCGCTGGCATCCACGGTATATTGGCTACTAACGGGCGAGTTGCCCTACATCCTGACGCCTAATCGCTTGCGTTGCCATACTGATTTAGAAGAGCTTAGCTACCGAAGCGCACGCACCACCAATCCAGAAATTACCCCGGCACTGGATGATGCGCTGCGCCGAGCGCTAGACCCACAGCGGCCGCTGCGCTTTAGGCGTATGTCTGAGTTTTTGCACGCACTGCGGGTACCGTTGGGTCGGCTGCCGCAGAAAGAGGAACCGCGCACAGAATCTAGGCGTTTCTGGCAAGGCGTTGCAGGGATTTTGCTGCTGCTGCTAGTGCTTTCATGGCTGCTGCGTTAAGACGACACCACAAAGCCCGCTATAACCGCATAGCAATTAAAAGAGTAAGTAAAAATAGCAATTACAAAAGGGGCGATGACATCAGTCATCGCCCCTTTTTATAGGCCAGCGTTGAAGCTGGCAAACGGCCTACAGCGTGAACTTAGGCAGTTTCTGCTCTACCTTCGCCAGTTTCAGCTTGGCGACTTTCGGCAGGCCATTCTCAAACGGAGGGAAATCTTCGCCCTGAATTAAGGGGGAGAGATAATCACGGCACGCTTGAGTAATATCAAAACCGCTTTCGCTGATGAAATCCCGCGGCATGAATTTTTCTTGGTTAGCCACCTGAGACAGCGGTGCCGAGATCACATCCCACTGGTAGGGCGTTTGTGAAATACGGCGAATCGCGGGCATCATTGAGTTTTTGCCAGCCAGGGCCAGCGTGACGGCTTCACGCCCAACGGCATAGGCTTGCTCGACGTCGGTCTTAGACGCAAGGTGGCGTGCGGCGCGCTGCAGGTAATCGGCGACTGCCCAGTGATACTTATAGCCGAGATCTTGTTTGATCATGCCTGCCAACGTAGGCGCAACGCCGCCCAACTGGCGATGGCCGAAGGCATCGGTATTGCCCGCATCTGCCAGGAAAGTGCCGTCTTCATAACGCGCGCCTTCCGATACCACGATCACGCAGTAACCGTATTTCTTAACGCTCTCATCAACCCGCGCCATGACCGCTTTGCGGTTAAACGACACTTCAGGGAAGATGATCAAGTGCGGCGGCTCACCTTCGCCTTCGCCCGCTAAGCCGCCGGCAGCAGCAATCCAGCCAGCATGACGACCCATCACTTCCAGTACAAACACCTTGGTAGAGGTGGCGCACATGGAGGCGATATCCAGCGATGCTTCCCGCGTAGACGTCGCAATATATTTCGCCACGCTGCCGAACCCAGGGCTGTTGTCGGTAATGGGCAAGTCATTATCAACGGTTTTGGGAACGTGAATGGCTGTCAGCGGATAGCCCAGCTTTTCGGAAAGCTGTGACACTTTAAGGCAAGTGTCTGCACTGTCGCCGCCACCGTTGTAGAAGAAGTAGCGAATATCATGGGCCTTAAAGACCTCAATGAGACGCTCGTACTGGGCGCGGTGGGTATCAATATCCTTCAGCTTATAGCGGCAAGAGCCGAAAGCACCGCCGGGCGTGTAGCGAAGCGCGGAAATAGACTCGTCGCTTTCCTGTGTGACATCAATAAGATCTTCCGTCAGCGCACCAATAATGCCGTTATGACCGGCGTATACCTTGCCAATCTGATCGGGGGCTTGCCGGCAAGCTTCGATAACGCCGCAGGCGCTGGCATTGATAACGGCGGTAACGCCACCGGACTGGGCGTAAAAGGCATTATGCTGGGCCATGGAAAGGTCTCATCTCCTGAAAACGGGTGGTTTCATCGTTATTAACGGCAAGAAATCACTCTCTTGCCTGAGTTCTATACGCGCCATGTCTGTGCGCAATGGCTGCGCGAAATGCCTGTCGGTAATAGGCATACACGTTTCGCGTCAGCGCTGATAACGCAGCAAAGTTTAGCGCAAAGCCATTTCCGCTGCATTACATGCTGCTGGCAGGCCACACACTTAGGCAGTGGCTACCAGCAGCTGTGTGGTGCTATTCGTCGCCGCCATCGAGGGCCTGCTCACGCTGAGCAAGCCTCCAGCCGCCCAAATCTTTATAGCGATTTACCATGGCACAAAACAGCTCAGCCGTACGTTCAGTGTCGTAGCGTGCAGAGTGGGCCGCTTTGTTATCAAATTCGATACCTGCCGCGCGACAGGCTCTAGCAAGCACGGTTTGACCATACACAAATCCGGCGAGCGTAGCGGTATCAAAGCTTGAGAAGGGGTGAAACGGATTGCGCTTCACGTTGCAACGGTTGGCTGCGGCATTTAGAAAACCATGATCAAAGGCGGCATTGTGGCCCACCAGAATGGCCCGCGAGCAGCCGTGTGCTTTGAGCGACTTGCGAATGGGCCGAAAAATCTCGCCCAACGCCTCAGATTCACTGAGTGCCACCTGACGACGCAACGGGTCATCCAGGTTAATCCCGGTAAAATCCAGCGCGGATTGCTCAACATTGGCGCCCTCAAAGGGGTGTATGTGATAAGCATAGGTCGCGTCAGGCAGTAAATTACCATCTGGATCCATCGTTAATGTGACAGCTGCAATTTCCAGTACTGCGTCCGTTTGGGCATTAAACCCACCCGTCTCCAAATCGATGACAACCGGTAAGTAACTGCGAAAACGCTGGGCCATCAATTCGCGGGCAATTGCCTCGCTCATGCAGCTCTCCTTAGTAAAGCGAGTAGTCGGTCGGGATTAGCGGTATGAGTGACCGCTATGGTTAGGGGGATTCTAGCAGCTTTACCCCTAAGGCGTCGTTGACGGTATTCGCTGAGCATTGAGAACGCTATACTGACGGTTTGAATAAACAGGTAGCGCTGCATGGCGCTACCCCTTCTGGTGAACTGCTTTTTACAAGGAGCAAAGAATGTCCGATGTCAAAAAGGTTGTGCTGGCATATTCAGGCGGCCTGGACACATCCGTAATCGTTAAGTGGTTGCAAGAGACCTACAACTGCGAGGTAGTGACCTTTACTGCCGACATCGGTCAAGGTGAAGAAGTCGAGCCTGCTCGTGCCAAAGCGCAAGCGCTCGGCGTTAAAGAGATCTACATCGAAGATCTGCGCGAAGAGTTTGTGCGTGACTACGTCTTCCCGATGTTCCGCGCGAACACTATTTATGAAGGTGAGTACCTGCTGGGCACCTCTATTGCTCGCCCGCTGATCGCCAAGCGCTTGATCGAAATTGCTAACGAGACCGGCGCAGACGCCATTTCTCATGGCGCGACTGGTAAAGGTAACGACCAGGTGCGTTTTGAGCTGGGCGGCTACGCGCTTAAGCCGGGCGTTAAAGTCATCGCGCCATGGCGCGAGTGGGATCTTACTTCCCGCGAAAAGCTGATGGCTTACTGTGAAGAGCACAACATTCCGGTGGATTTCTCTAATAAGAAGAAGAAATCTCCCTACTCCATGGATGCCAACCTGCTGCACATTTCCTACGAAGGCGGCATTTTGGAAGATCCTTGGGCCGAAGCCGAAGAGGACATGTGGCGTTGGAGCGTTTCTCCGGAAGCCGCGCCAGAGCAGCCGACTTACGTTGAGCTGACGTTTGAGAAAGGCGACATCGTTGCGATTGACGGCGAAGCGCTGAAGGCACATGAAGTGTTGGAGAAACTCAACAAGCTGGGTGGCGATAACGGCATTGGCCGCCTGGATATCGTTGAGAACCGCTATGTAGGCATGAAGTCTCGTGGTTGCTACGAAACGCCCGGTGGCACGATTATGCTGCGTGCGCACCGTGCGATTGAATCGCTGACGCTGGATCGTGAAGAGGCTCACCTGAAAGATCAGTTGATGCCCAAGTATGCCGAAGTCATCTATAACGGCTACTGGTGGAGCCCAGAGCGCCGCATGCTGCAAGCCGCCATTGACGAGACTCAGAAAAATGTCTCGGGTGTGGTCCGCATGAAGCTCTACAAAGGTAACGCCACGGTCGTTGGTCGTAAGTCTGAGCAGTCGCTGTTTGACGAGTCTATTGCAACGTTTGAAGACGATGCGGGTGCTTACAACCAGAAAGATGCCGAAGGCTTTATCAAGCTAAATGCCCTGCGTTTGCGTATTGCGGCAGGTAAAGGCCGTCAGCAGAGCTAGCGTTTAACGGTGGCCAGCCTCATGGCTGGCCACGACGTAACAGGAGCCATTATGTTTAAAAAGTTGCTTGCAGGCTTATTTGGCTCACAGGGCAGCGGAGAGGCAAGTGGTGGAACCAAGGCTGCTGACCCGGTTGAGTATAAAGAGTATGTGATTATTTCTCAGCCTGACAATCAGAGCGGCCAATACCGCGTTAGCGGCTGGATACGCAAACCCGATAGCCAAGGTGGTGCGCAAGAGCATCGATTTGAGCGTTCAGACATGTTGCCAGGGCGCGAAGCCTGCGATGCGTTGATGGTTTCTAAAGCACAGCGCTATATCGACGAGGTGGGCGACAGCATGTTTGAGCCCGATCCTCGCCGAGAAAGTGGCACTGCTCCTAGCTGATGTGAGCATCCATCAAGGAGCGTGCATCAGCGGCGGCCTGCAGCATCAGTTCTGCAGGCACGCTTTTGTTGACGTCGCCTTGTCCACACTCCTCAATATCGGTTAGCAGCTTTCCTAACGGGCCTGTTCGTTGCGTCAGTGCTTGGCATACCGCATTACTGAGAGGCAGCTCCTGAAGCATGGCTTCTAAGTCAACGCCTAAAATCACTGGCATATGCGAAAACAGCCCAGTAATAAACCCTTCTTCCTCATCCAACCCTCGTTGCTCAGCTAGCGCTTCACAGCCGAAGGCGCGCGTTAAGCCATTGATCAAGTTGATCTTACTAGCCGGATTATTGCCCGCCAGCATGACAATGGAGACCAGCGTACGCAGCTCTCTTAAGCCAATGATATGGATGCAGTCCAGGAGCTTATAAGCAGGGCGCTGAGAGGCTTTCTCAGCAGAGTTTGCGCGTTTAAATACGGCATTTAACAGATAAGGGTCTCGTGCAATAAGCGTACTTAATGCGGGTAAGCGCACTTTATCGCTATAGAGTTGAGCCAGTAGCTGCATTTGGTTGGCGCGAGAAGTGCTGTGGCGTTGAGTCGTCGTCACTTGCACCTGGGGGCGTTGATAAAAATAGCCTTGAAATAGGCTAAAGCCCAGTGCTTTGCACTGCTCAAACTCATCGTACGTTTCCACACGCTCTGCCAGCAGGGTGTAGCCATCTCGATAAAGGCGTTTAATAAGCTCGATGGGTAATCCCGTTGAAATATCAAATTTAATGATATCAGCCATGCTTAGCAGTGCGCTATTAGCTGCGTTGGGCTCAAAGTCATCAAGCGCTAATGTATAACCTTGTGCCTTTAATCGTCTTAAAGCCGCTAATAGTGGCTCATTCACCTGAGTATCTTCTAATATTTCAATGACAATCTGGTCAGCCGGCAAGCCGCTTAAATCGGGGTTCAGTAACCACTCACTGGAAGCATTAATAAATAGCTGACGTTGGCCGCAGAGTTTATCTAAGCCTATTTCATAAATAGCGACGGCACAGGCCCGTGCGGTGGCTTGAACGTCATCAAAGACGTAAGCATCAGTGGCAGTCATATCACCGCGATAAAGCAATTCATCTGCTACGTGCTGCAGCTGTGCGTTAACAATGGGCTGAATGGCGATCGTGTAATGACCGGTACTCGTCTCTTGTTGCGCTGACCCATGCATAGTGCCGCTGCTCCGACTGTCAGGGGGTAAAACGTGCGAGGTCGCGAAGAATAGCGTAAAAGCTCGCGCTTACGCTAGTTACATTGGGTCACAATGCGTTGAATGGCACAATTAATTATTTAAACGGTGTGGCCTGGTAGTTCAAGCTGTATGGCCGTTCCGCCAAGTGACGATGTTTCTGCCCAGAGCTTTCCGCCTAGGTGATGGATAATGGCGCGACTAATGGGCAATCCTAAGCCGCTGCCTTTTGGTCTTCCCTGTATTGTTGGGCCCTCTTTTAGTTTTAACTGATAAAACTTTTCAAATACGTTTTCACGTTCAGTGGTAGGAATGCCTGGGCCGTTATCTTCAACGCTGAGTCGGAAAACGCCGTTATGGGCATAAATACGCATTTTTATCTTGGGTTGATGGGGGTCGGCAAATTTGCGGGCATTTTCTAACAAGTTGATGATGACCTGCTCTAAACGGTCGGGGTCGGCCAACACCATGGCCGGAGACGCCTCTGCGTGTAATTCAAATAGTAGCCCTTGCTCGTCATGTAAACGCGCCAGCGCTTCGCTGCTACGTTGGGCGACTTGCGTTAGATCGACAGGCACGGGCTTCAGCGATAGTCGGCCGCTTTCCAGGCGCGCTAAATCGAGTATTTCATCAATCAGCCGGGACAGGCGCTGGCTTTCCAACACCATAATACCCAGAAAGTGTTGGCGTTTTTCGTCTTCAATATCGGGTGTATCACGCAGTATTTCGGCAAATGAGCGAATAGAAGTAAGCGGTGTGCGCAGTTCGTGGCTCACCATGGCGACAAACTCATCTTTCATGCGGTCGACTTCTCGCAGGCGCTCATTAGCACTGCGGAGTTCTTCACCGACTTTCGCTAATTCCTGAGATTTTTGTTCCAGGCGGCGGTTGTACTCCAATGCTTGGGAGGTCGTATCCAGAATGGTCAGCACTGACTCTACATCGAGCGCTTCACCACGCAGGACTGAATGGATTAACACGCTGGCTGACGCGCTGCCCAATGATCCTGATAATGCTTGTTCTGCCCGGGTAATCAGCTCGCCAGAAGCAGGTCGATGGCGGGCTTCAGCATCCTTTAGCGGGGTGTGGGACGCTTTAAACACCCTTAGCGTGGCACCATGACCCAAGTAACGAACTAAGAGCGCGTAGAGGGCACCTTCGGTGGTTTGGCCCTGTAGCTGGGAAGTCGTGGGCAGATGAGGGTGCATTGCTTCGGTAAACAGCGTTGCTTGGGTTTGCTCCAGGGGCGTGGGGCGAGTAAACAGCGAGACACCTATTAGTAACCCCACGTTGGCTAACATGCTCCAAAACAGTGAATGCGTATAAATATCCCATCCGCTTAGCCCCATTAGGGCGTAGGGTGATAGCCAGCTGATTTCCCAAGGGCCTTGGGTGATTAACGTCTCTTCTAGCCAGCCCGACTGTGCAAACCCTGGCAGCAGCAGCGTATAGAACCAGATAAAAAATCCAGCGAGCAGCCCTAACGTTGCTCCCTGGCGCGTTGCCCCGCGCCAGTACAGCCCGATAAGCAGTGCAGGGGCAAACTGGGCCACTCCCGCAAAAGAGACCAGGCCAATGGTCACTAAGCTATAGCTGTCGCCGATCAGCGCATGGTAGAGATAGCCCATGAGTAGAATCAGCAAAATGGCGATGCGCCGAATGTTGAGCAGCCAGTCGGCAAGCCGGCCATGGCGCCCAATGTAAAGGCGTTTTACCTTCAGCAGCAGAGGCATAATGAGCTGATTGCTGACCATGGTAGAAAGGGCAATCGTCTCGACAATGACCATGCCAGTGGCGGCTGAGAGACCACCGATAAAGACTAACAGCGGCAGGCCTTCTAGCCCTGCAGAGAGGGGCAGCGTGAGCACGAAGCTATCGGGATCGCCCTCGCCAAGTAGCAGCCCGGCTAAGGCAATCGGGATGACAAACAGGTTAATCAACAGCAAATAGAGCGGGAATAGCCAGCTGGCGCGATGGAGGTGTTGCTCGTCAACATTCTCAACCACTAAAACCTGGAACTGTCGGGGTAGCGTAAAGAAAGCCAGAAATGCCAGCAGCAGCATACCCACCCAACCCGTTGCGCCGCCAGGTACGTTTTCTAGGCGCATACTATTGATTAATGCTGGCGTAGCAGCGACTTCGGCCAAGAGGGCGCTTGGCCCTGCAAACAGGATAAACGTGACAAATACACCCACTGCCAGAAAGGCGATCAGTTTCACCAAGGACTCTACGGCAATGGCAGCCACCATCCCTTCGTGGCGCTCGCTGGCATCTAAGTGACGGGTGCCAAAAAGAATAATAAACACCGCCAGCACCATCGCTATCCAAAAAGAGCGGTCCATCCAGAAGCGTTCGTTCTCTAGCGTGATATCGGCACCCAGCGGGTAGTTCATCAGCACCGCATGACTCACCGTGATGGCTTTTAGCTGAAGCGCGATATAAGGGGTGATGGTGATGAGCGCCATGATGGCCACGAGTGCCCCTAAACGGGAGCTTTTGCCGTAGCGGGCGCTGATAAAGTCGGCAATCGATGTAATGCGCTGCTGTGCGGCAATGCGTACCATTTTGCGTAGTGTAAAAGGGGCTAACAGCATCGCCAGTGTCGGCCCCAGGTAAATCAGTAGGAAGCTAGGGCCGTACTGTGCTGCGCGGCCAACGCTGCCGTAAAACGTCCAGGCAGTACAGTAAACTGCGATAGAGAGGGCATAGACCGTAGGCGAGCCAATCAGCGAGCGGCCCTGTTCGGCGCGGCGGTCTCCCCAGGCGGCGACCATAAAGAGCAGGGCCAAATAGCAAAAGGCGGTACCAATCACTACCCAATCGCCGCGCATGGTCATGGTTCCTTGGGGGGCTCAACCAGCCAAGCGGTGAATCCAATGAGCGCTCCCCAAACGACAAATAGGTAGAGCGGTAGCCAACCCAGCAGGCCCGGTAAACGATCAACAATAAGTAGCATCGGTGGGCAAAACATAAATAGTGCCAGCAGGGCCAGCGCGATGAGCCGTTCACGCCTGCGGGAAGGAGCGCTGAAGGGGGTCATGGCGCGCTGGCATCCTCTTTATCAAAGGCATTTGCCTGCAGGGCAAGCAGCTCTTCCAGCGTATCAATGCCTCGGGCCTCGAGCCGTGGCAGCAGTGCTAGCCATAGCTCTGCGGTGACGCGGGCATCACCTAACGCCGTGTGGCGAGTGCCCGGTGGAAAGTGGAGGTCGTACCGTTTGGCAAGGGTGTCTAAATCGTGGCCATCCAATGCTTCATCAAGCGCTTTTGAAATAAGCAGTGTGTCTAAAACGGGAATATCAAAGGCAACGCCATGGTTGCTAATGGCCAGCATATCGAAAGCCGCATTATGGGCGAGCAGTACGGCCTCACCGACGTAATCACGAAACAGGTCAAGCACTGTTTCAAGGGGGGCAGCGCCCGCGACATCCGCATCGGTAATGCCGTGAATCACCGTACTGGCGGCAGGAATGGCGCGCTTCGGGTCCACGAAGTGATCAAACGCATCATTCGCCAGTAAACGGCCATTGACGATCCGGCAGGCGCCCAGGCTAATCACCGTGTCTCCTCGGCGCAGCTCAAGGCCAGTGGTCTCCGTATCAAACGCCACGATATCTAGGCAGCGTAGAGCTCTGCTAGCCAGAGCCTCGTCAGGCGCGGGGAGCTGTGCGATGCCAAAGTCATGGAATTCCGGTCGTGGCGGGGCAAGCTCCCGAGGCGCTTGGGCTTGTGCGATGGTTGGGAGCGGTAATCTCAGTCGGGCGTGGCGTTTATCCGTATCAGCAACACTCCATATATCGGTGGCGTGCTGGCGCAGAATATCCGCGACTGAGGGGCTAAGCGGTAGCGTGGTCAGCGGGTGCTCGCGCCAAACGGTCAGCTCGCCTTCGGGGATGGGGGAGCCTTGCCAAATCAAGTCAACGTAAGCGCGTTTTGGGTTGAGCGTAACCTCACCTTCAAAACCGCTGCTGGGCAAGTGGCAGCGCAGGTGATCCACCAGAGAGTGGAATAGCTCAATCAGCGCGGGGGCGTCGCCTTTAAACCAAGCGGGCACGCCGATAGGGGTGATTAAGCGATGGGCAGGATCAAGGCGCTCATCTAGCGATTGCCAAAAATCGTTGGACCAAATGGGTCTTAAACGTTCGCCGTGGTACTGAAGATCGTCCAGCAGCGAGCCAATCTCCGCGACGTGCTTGTTTAATGCTTGGCTCTCATTGTGCACCACTTGCTCTAAACGTGCTCGTAGCTCAAGCGACGTTTCTGAGGAGGGAATTTGACGCAGCGCATCAGCGGCGCTGCTTAAGCTGGCGGAGTGCTGGCGAAGTGGCGGCAATAGATGATTAAGTTCGGCCCGCACGCCCATTTCGTTATTCCAGGTGGTGGTTGCATCGCTACAGGTCACCAGCGTTTCGCGTTCACTGCCGGGCACCCGGCGAATGACAACCTTTAACCAGCGCTGGTCACAGGGGGCGAGCATTTCCCGAGGTGAGCCGTCGTCGGGTAGTTGTGCCATGGCGTTGGCAAGGGTAGCTGTCGGGAGCAGGGCATCCAAACGTTTACCAAGCCCCAGACCGGTATTACCCGCAAAGAAGTTTTCGGCAGCCTGGTTAAACAACATCACCCGCCGGTGCCGGTCGCAAAGTAACAGCGGTGTTTCAAGCACCTGCAGCAGCGTTTCAAGCTCTTGGCGTATACGCGATGCGCTACGCGCTCCTTCTGCATGGGCGGTGGCGAGTCGTGAGCGGTCGGCGCGCCAGCTGTGGCTGACGCGGCGCAGGTCTGGGCCAAGCCCTTTTAACCAGCCCTCTGCGGTGTGTTCGTCTTGGGCATCTGGGTTGGCTACCCAGCGTGCCAGCTGCGCTTGCAGATGTCGAAGGGGTGTAAATAGCATGCGTTCTAGCAGTAGGCCCATTAAAAAAAGCGTGATGCCGCCTGAAAAACTGCCTAGCCATAGAGCCCCACGCGCCACGCCTGAAAGTGCCAGCTGGCTATCTAACCAAGCGGCAAAGAGCGCTCCCCCCACTAAGCTAACGCCGCTTAGCAGCAGCCACACGCCGACCAAGCGTTGGCGTTTAGGAAGGCCCTTGCGTGTCATGGTGCACGCTCGGCTAACAGGGCTTTGACCCTCTCTACAAGCTGCTGGGTAGAGAAAGGCTTGGTAACGTAGTCATCTGCTCCCAGCGCGAAGCCTTTTTCCCGCTCTACTTCACGGCCATGAGCCGTTAACATAATCACCGGTAAGTGCCGTTCGGACTCTGAGCGGCGCAGCTGCTCCAGCACTTCAAAGCCACTGATGCCTGGCAAGCTGATGTCCAGTAACAACAGGTCAGGGGATGCATCGGCAATTCTCAGCAGCGCGGTTTCGCCGTCGGGCGCTGTCGTCACCGTCAGCCCGGCATGGGACATGAGGAACTCAAGGGAGAGTAGGATATTGGGTTCATCATCGACCACTAATACGTTGGCCATTACGGTCTCCTCAGCGGCGTTAGATGAGCATTGCGACTGCTAGCGATGGTTTAAGTGTATGTAGCGTACAGCATTCGGCCAAGACGACCTTGGCCGAATGCTGTGTATGAAGAGAACCTTTCACCGGTAGACAGGATGATGCGCGTTTTATTGTTATCGGCTTATGAAGCGGTTAGCCACCGTTATTGGGCTAGCAGCTTAATGGCTGAAGTGAACGAGGTAGCCTGGACGTTGCTAAGCTTGCCTCCTCGCCACTTCTCCTGGCGTATTCGTGGCAATCCGTTGAGCTGGTGGTTAAAAGAGTACGAGCGGTTAAGTCAGCCCTACGATGTAGTGCTGGCAACGTCTATGGTAGATATCGCCACCTTTGTGGGGCTGTTTCCCCATCTGGGGCGAGCAAAAAAGATCGTCTATTTTCACGAAAATCAGTTTGCCTACCCCGAATCCAGCGAGCAGATGCCCCAGGTAGAAGCCAAAATGGTCAACTTGTATGCGGCACTGGCGGCAGATGTGCTGGTGTTCAACACGGCCTATAACCGGGACTCTTTTTTTGACGGTGCGCGGCGTTTTTTAAAGAAAATGCCGGAAAATCTACCGGCGGCTAAACCGCTAGAACGGTTACGTCAACGCGCTCGCGTGGTGCCTGTGCCCATTGCGCCTGCTACCTGTACCGCCGCTGGCAACTCAAATCCGCAGCGGCTGATTTGGAATCACCGTTGGGAGTATGACAAAAACCCGGAGGACTTCTTCGCGGTGCTGTTCAAGCTAAGCGAGCAGCAGGTGCCCTTTGAGTTGGCGGTGCTTGGCCAGCAGTTTCGCGACGTGCCGCCGATATTTGCCGAGGCGCAGGTGCGGCTGGCTGAGCATATTATCTGCTGGGGGCCGCAGCCGGAGGCCGAGTACCGCGCGCTGCTCAACGGTGGCGGTATTGTGGTGTCAACCACCTGGCATGAGTTTCAGGGACTGGCGATCATGGAGGCTGCCCAGCGAGGAGCCACGCCGCTGGTACCGGATAGGCTCTGCTTTCCTGAACTTTATCCTGCCCAATATCGCTACGATGGCACACAAGAGGGGCTCTATCAGCGCTTGAAAGCGTGGCTGTTAGACCCCGCTAGCCAGCCCGCGCAGTTGGATACTCAGCCATGGCAGTGGCCGCGTTGGCGAGAAACGTATCGTCAGCTGCTGGTGGAGGGGGCAGCTAATGACCTGCTCGGCATAGAGTGATCCTGGCGTTGGTGTGCCGTTAGGCAAGCTCGGTTTTTTCTTTATAGTCGCATAGATCTTCGATGATGCAGCTACCGCAGCGGGGTTTGCGCGCAATGCAGGTGTAGCGCCCGTGTAAAATCAGCCAGTGGTGGGCATCTTGTTTAAAGGCGCTGGGAACGTGGCGCAACAGCTTCTGCTCGACTTCCACCACGTCTTTACCTTTGGCGATACCGGTACGGTTCGAAACGCGAAAAATATGTGTATCCACCGCGATAGTGGGCTGACCAAAGGCGGTGTTTAAAATCACATTGGCGGTTTTACGCCCGACACCGGGCAGCGCTTCCAAGGCTTGACGGGTGTTGGGAACCTCGCCGCCGTGCTGATTGACCAGCAGATGGCAGGTTTTCATCAAATTCTCTGCCTTGGTGTTAAACAGGCCAATGGTTTTAATGTGCTGCTTTAGGCCATCAATACCCAGCTCAATGATCGCCTCAGGAGTATTCGCGACCGGATAAAGCTTGGCCGTGGCTTTATTCACGCCCACATCCGTTGCTTGGGCGGAGAGCAGTACCGCTGCCAATAGCTCAAAAGGCGTGCTCCAGTTGAGCTCGGTAGTGGGGTGTGGGTTTTCCGCCTGGAGGCGCGCAAATATCTCATGACGCTTTTGAGCATTCATGGCGTGTTCTCTTGGTTATTGAATGGTGCCGGTTACCCGCACACGGCGCTCAGCTCGCGGTGCGACGTTGACGGGCTGAGCGCGGGCGGCGCGACGCTGATCCAGCACGTTTTTCAGCGCGATCAAAAGCCCTGCAACGAAGAACGCGCCGGGGGGCAGGATGAAAAAGAGAAACTGGTAATCCGCCGCCAGGGTGATCTGCCAGTGAGCGGCAACCGGCCCAAACAGCAGCGCCATGTCGCTAAACAGCGTCCCTTGGCCCACCAGCTCGCGGATCGCGCCCATCAGCACTAATACCGCACCAAAGCCCAGCCCCATCATCAGCCCATCGATTGCCGCGGGCAGCACGGGCTGGCGGGAGGCAAACGCATCTGCCCGGCCCAAAATGGCGCAGTTAGTCACGATGAGCGGGATGAAAATGCCCAATATTTGGTAAAGCGAGTAGGCGAACGCGGCCATGAGCAACTCAGCGCAGGTCACAAAGGCGGCAATCACCATCACAAACGCGGGGAGCCGCACGGCGCTAGGCACCTGATGGCGAATCAGTGAGATCGTTGTGCTGGCGCCTACCAAGACCAGCAGTGTGGCCAGCGCCAAGCCTAGCGCATTCACCACCGTGGCGCTGACGGCCAGCAGTGGGCAAAGCCCCAGTAGCTGCACCAATGCCGGGTTATTCGTCCAAAGCCCTTCTCGGGCAAGCTGTGTCCACTGGCTCATGGCGTGGGCTCCTGCTGAGCGAGTTCGCGCTGATAGTAGCGCAGCGCCTCATGAACGGCGTTAATGACGGCCCGTGGGGTAATCGTTGCGCCGGTAAAACTATCGAATTCGCCGCCCTCTTTGCTCACCGCCCAGCCGCTTGGGGGCAGGCTCTCAAGGCTTAGGCCGTTGAATGACGTGATCCAGTCGCTGAGTGACCTCTCGATATCATCGCCAAGCCCTGGCGTCTCTTGGTGGTGAGTCACCCGCACCCCGGTGAGTTGCCCGCTTTGGTTGATAGCCACTAGCAAGCGAATGTCACCGTTATACCCTTGGCGTGTCACGACCGGCAGAATGGTGGCGGCTTCGCTACCTTGCTGTACCCGCCAACCCTCTTGAGGAGTGCGGTGCCCCAACGGCGCTGGGTCGGGTAGCGAAAACGCGCTCTCCAACACGGTTTGAACCGGCACCGAGGCTAGTGAGGCGGGCAACACCTCCTGCAACTGACGATGCTGATAGGCAAGCTGGTGCGCGGCAATGCGCTCGGCGGTCACGGCGCGGGTGAGGGCGACGCTGCCGGCGGTTACCAGGGCAAACAGGCCAAGGGCCAGCGCGCCACGCAGCATGGCGTGTTGAGTGGTCATGGTGCGCTCTTCCTCTCATCAGGCCGAGCGGTAGCTTGACCGACCGGGCGTGGCACGCTGTATATGTCCAGCAGCGGCACGCAGAGATTCATCAGCAGCACGGCAAAGGCGACGGCATCCGGGTAGCCGCCTAAATTACGAATCAGGATGACCAGCACGCCAATGCCCGCACCGTATAACAGCTTCCCCCGGCGGCTGGTGGCCGCCGAGACCGGGTCGGTGGCAATAAAGAAGGCACCAAACAGCGTCGCCCCGGTAAGCAGATGAAACAGGGGTGAGGCAAAGTGGCTAGTGTCGCTGGCATAAAACAGCGCTGAGAGCAGCGTCATGCTGCCCAGCATAGCGACCGGAATATGCCAGCTGATCAGTCGTTTGACGATCAACACCACGCCTCCTGCCAGCCATGCCAGTGCGATATTGCGCCAAGCAGCTAGCGTACCTTCAGGAAGCGGCGACGATGTCCAAAACTCACTGGCCATGACCGCTTCACCTTTGTGTTTGAAGGCATCTAAAGGTGTGGCACCGCTTAGTGCATCCAGCGCGGACACGGGAACGGTACCCAAGATTTGTGGCCATAGTGAATCGGGCCAAAGCGGTTGGGGCGGTGCCCAGAGCGTCATATGGGTGGGAAACGACACCAGCAGCAGTGCATAGCCCACCATCGCAGGGTTGAACGGATTGTGGCCCAAGCCGCCATAGAGCTGCTTCGCGACGACGACGGCGGCGATCACCCCAACGCCAATTAGCCACCATGGGCTCGCAGGTGGCAACGAGGCGCCTAGCAACACGCCAGTGAGCAGGGCGCTGGAGTCGTTGAGCGTCGGCCAAACGGGGCGGTGTCGCAGGCGCAGAATGAGCGCTTCAGCGGCGACGGCCCAAAGCGCCGCGATCAGTACGTTGCTGAGTACCCCTAGCCCAAAATAGAGCGTCATCACCGCAAGGCCCGGAAGCGTGGCGGCGATGACCCAGCGCATCACATGGGCCGTTGAGGGCGCCTTACCTAACTGGGGGGCGTGCATCATGCTCATGGCGCTTCCTTCTGTTCACTGGCGGCGCGAGCTTCGGCCAATCGTGCCTCTGCCGCTTTTAGATTCTCTTGGGCAGTGGCGAGCTGAGTCTCCAAATCGTCGTGGCGCTGCTGCGGGTCTTGAGCGGCGGCCCGTGCCAGCACTTTCTCCGCTTTTCGCACGGCGGCTTTGGCGGCCGTTTGAGCGATGCGCAGGCTGCGAAGGTCTGCCACGGGAGCAGCTTGAGTGCCCGTAGCGTCGCTGGAAGCGGACTGCTGCTGGGCGAGCCGTGCCTGACGGCGCGCCTTCTTCTCCGCTTCTTCCCGGGCCAGCCGCGCTTGGCGGAACTCAAAGCGGTGCTTGGCGTGTTCCGCTTTGGCGGTTTCGATGCGTTTATGCCGAATACGCTGTTTGGAGGAGCGGTAGTCCTGCACCAAAGGGATCGCGCTGGGGCAAACGTAGCTGCAGGCACCGCACTCAATGCAGTCGAACAGATGATGGGCTTCAAGGGCGGCATCGTTTTCGGCACGGGCGTACCAGTGCAACTGCTGGGGAAGCAGTTGAGCAGGGCACACACTTTCACAAGCGCCGCAGCGAATGCAGGGGGCTTCTGCGGGTGCTGGCGGCAGCTCCTCTTTTGTCGCGGCAATCAGGCAGTTGGTCGTTTTGGTAACGGGGGCCTCTAATGACGTAAGCGGCGTTCCCATCATCGGCCCGCCGACCACGACTTGATGCAACTGCTCGTCGTCCACGCCAACCTGCGCCAGCAGCGTATCTATCGAAGTCCCTACACGAACCCAGTAGTTGCCGGGCTGGGTAATGGCATCACCGGTTAGGGTAACGACCCTTGCGACCAGCGGTAGTCCGTCGCGTACCGCTTGCAATGCCGCCAGCAGCGTACCGGGGTTGTGGCATAGCACCCCGGTATCCGCCGGTAGCCCACCGCTAGGTACTTCACGGTTCAGCAGCTTTGTAATGAGCTGGCGCTCTCCGCCGCTGGGGTAGCGGGTTTCGATAACCTTCAGCGTCACGCTCGCGAGCGGTTCGCTGTCAGCACTGACCCTAAGGAGAGCTTGCAGCGCCTGAATAGCTTCAGGCTTGTTATCTTCAATGCCGACGATGATGTGTACGGCTCCGCATAGGCGGGCAAGTAGTTGTGCACCTTCAAGCACATCCGCCGCATAGTGGCGAAGCGTGAGGTCATCGGCGGTAATGTAAGGCTCGCACTCGGCGGCATTGACCACCAGCGTATCAATGGCGTGGTGTTCGTTGACTTGAGCTTTGATATAGGTCGGAAAGCCCGCACCACCCAGCCCAATAAGCCCGCTGTCATCAAGCCGTTCCAGCAGTGCGTCGCGCTCTGCGGTTCGCCAATCCAGCGGCGGCAGCGTGGCCCAGCGATCTTCGCCATCGCCTTGAACTACGATCGCACCGTCGGTTATCTCAATCACGGTGCCGCTGATACTGGCGTGCATGTTGGCTGAGACCATTCCATCTCGGCGGGCGACTAGTGTGCCTGTTTTGACCTCATCGCCCACGTTGACGCAGGGCAGCGCCGCTTTACCGGTATGTTGCGACAGCGGGAGCGTGACCACCTTTGGCAGCGGCGCAGTGCGCAGCGGCGCTTGATTGGAGCGCTCTTTACGTTCGGGCGGGTAGATGCCGCCGGGAAATTCATAGGCCGGCATGCGCGCTCCTTAATGGCTGGCGGTCGCTCACAATGGGCTCCCACTGTGTCAGCGGTTTGCGTCTGGGCAGCATGTCGATGCAGTCCACCGGGCAGGGGGCCACGCAGAGGTCGCAACCGGTGCACTCGTCTTCGATTACGGTGTGCATCTGTTTGGCTGCGCCAATAATGGCATCTACCGGGCACGCCTGAATGCACTTGGTGCAGCCGATACACTCGGCTTCACGGATATACGCCACGGTATCTTCACTGGCTGCTTCTCCATCTAGCGGGGCAGGGTCGCGGCCGAGCATATCCGCTAGGGCGAGAATGGTAGCCTCACCGCCGGGAGGGCATTTATTGATGGCGTCGCCCTGATTGATCGCTTCAGCGTAGGGGCGGCAGCCGGGATAGCCGCATTGGCCACATTGGGTTTGTGGCAGCAGCGCATCAATTTTCTCAACCAGCGGGTTCTCTTCACCTTTAAAGCGCGCGCTCGCCATGCCGAGTAGCGCGCCAAAGGTGATGCCCAGGCCGGTGAGTACGCCGACGGCGCTAAGCACGCCCCACCATGAAAATGAATCGCTCATGGCCGTTACCCCTGTACCAGTCCGGAAAATCCGAGAAATGCCAACGACATGAGGCTGGCGGTAATCATGGCGATAGCGGCGCCGCGAAAGGGCTTGGGTACATCTGCGCTGGCCAAGCGTTCGCGCATGGCGGCAAACAGTACAAGCACCAGCGAAAAGCCTAACGCAGCGCCCAGGCCATACAGCGTGGTATGGAAAAAGCTCAGCTCTCGGTTCAGCGACAGCAGCGCCACGCCGAGGACGGCGCAGTTGGTGGTAATCAGTGGTAGAAAAATGCCTAATACCTGATGCAGTAACGGACTGAGCTGGCGCACCATAATTTCCGTGAACTGCACAACGGCGGCAATCACGACTATAAAACTAATGGTGCGCAGATAGGTAATATCAAAGGGCACCAGCAAGCCGTGATAAACCACGTAGCTAGCGGCAGAGGCTAGCGTTAAGACAAACGTGGTCGCCAGTGACATGCCCAGCGCGGATTCAAGCTTGTTCGAGACACCCATGAACGGGCATAGCCCAAGAAATTGGACCAATACAAAATTGTTGACCAGCGCGGTGCTGACCAAAATAACGAAGAGTTCATTCATGACGGCGTATTTTGCTTAGAAACAGGGCAGCTGGCTAGAGGGAGCTCGAAGAGCACGACACGGTGGCGCCCTTGGGCTTTGGCTAAGTACAGTGCTTGGTCAGCACTGCCCATTACCGCGCTTGGCAACGATGTTTCGCTATCTTTCAACATACCAATGCCCACGCTAATGGTAACGAAGGCGCTGACAGGCGATGTTGCATGGGATAACTGAAGTTTGTCGACGGCTGCAATCAGCGCTTTGGCAAACGCTGTAGCCGCTTTTGGAGTGACGCATGGCAGCAGCGCGCTAAACTCCTCTCCACCGGTACGGGCAATAAGAAAATCATGCTGGTTGGCTACGTCATGCAGAGCAGTCGCCACCTGCTGTAAGCACTCGTCTCCTTTCTGATGGCCGTAATAGTCGTTGTAGAGTTTGAAGTGATCGATATCAAGCATCATGACGGCCAACGATTCATCTTCCTCGGTGGCTTGGTCTACGGCAAATGCCAAGCGCTGATCGAACAGCCGCCGGTTGGGAAGCTCCGTCAATGAGTCATGGGTCGACATTTGGAGTAATTCCGCATTGAGCTGCTGTTGACAGGTGAGCTGCTCTAAAAAAGCTCGGGATAGGATGCCAATCTCATCTCTACGCTGGGTTAAATAGTGAGTAACTTCGTGCTGATCTGACGACTGGGTAAGCGCGGTTAGCTGTCGCAGTGGCTTTAGTACCATGCGCTCGAGCAGAAAAAGTACCATGCCAATGAAGAGCAGCATCAATCCGGCTGTCCAAAGCAAGATATAGCGGAAGGTGGTGAGGCTTGTGAGGTACTGAACGCGGTTTAACTTGATCTCAAGCGTCACTGCCTCGTCGGTACCGAACGCTGGAAATTGGTGAGATGCTTTAACGTCAGCGCCTGCAAACACTAGCTCGGTAGGCTTAACGGCATCATAGGGCTTGACGTTGAGCGATATGGCAAGTCCTGTGTACTCGCCTATTCGTTCGAGCCAAGCGTTATCCATCGCACGCACTTTGAACAGCCATCCGTTGGGCGGACCGCTCTCATCGGTATGTAGAATTTGGCTGGCCGCCACCAATGCGGGCCACTGTTCGATATACAGCGCCGTCGGGTCGACTTGCTCAGCCATCGCCGATTGCATGGTTTCGACCCAGGGGGCCATCCACGCACAGCGGTCAACGGCGGCAGTGCAGGTTTGGTAGCGCCCGGTAGCTGGGTCTAACCCCGCCAAGAAATGTACGTCACCTTGCAGCGTAAAAAATGCCATAAGGTGGTAGTTCATGTCTTCAAACATCTGTTGGCTAAAGTTGACGTAAGTGTAGCCGGGGTTACTACCCTCAATAAATCGATAGGTATCATCCCAGTGAGCCCAATCCCGTGCTTGGGCAAGTAAGCCTTCTTGATTGAGCATCAGGCTGCGCGTCGCTCGGTCCAGTTCACGCTGCACAGTGGTGCGCTCTTCTGCCAGTAACGCTGGAAAAATTAGCCATTTGCTGATCACGCCGAGCGCTATCATTGCGACGAACAATAATCCGCCCAATATGGCAAAGAAGCGAAAACGCAATGACAAAGAGAAGCGCTGGCGCATATAGCAAACTCATGTTGACGTTAATGCTTCAGCATTAACGGATCTAAATAGAAGTAGCTTAAAACACAAAAGGGGCAGGCTGTTCGCCTTACCCCTCTCGTCCGTGAACGGCGGCGTTACGTGACCCGCTGACCTGGTTCGGCACCTGAATCAGGTGAAAGCAGGTAAATACCTTCGCTATTCGCGGAGGCCAACACCATGCCTTCCGATACACCAAAGCGCATTTTACGCGGCGCTAAGTTAGCGACCATAACCGTTAAACGACCTTCCAGTGCTTCTGGAGAGTAGGCAGAGCGGATGCCAGAGAAGACGTTGCGGGTTTCTCCGCCTAAGTCCAGGGTAAGCTGCAGCAGCTTGTCAGCGCCCTCTACATATTGCGCTTTGGCAATACGGGCAATACGCAGGTCTACCTTGGCAAAGTCGTCAAAGCTGATTTCGGCGGCGATAGGCTCATCCGCAAGCGGGCCTTTCGGCGTATTTTTCAGCTTTTGCTCCTCGACCAAATCCTCTTTAGAAGACTCGATCATGGCATCAATTTTATCCCGCTCAACGCGCGTCATGAGCGGTTTGAACTTGTTGATGGAGTGATTGACCAGCACGTTACCACGGCTTTCCCAATCGAGACTGTCAACATTTATAAACTCACGTGCCTGCTCGGCCATCGCGGGCACCACGGGCGCAAGATAAACCATCAGCTGGCGGAATAAGTTAATACCCACCGAACAGATTTCCAGCACCTCCTGGTCGCGGCCCTCTTGCTTCGCCAGCGCCCAGGGCTCTTTTTCAGCGATATAGGTATTGGCTTCATCGGCCAATTCCATAATTTTACGCATCGCGCGGCTGAATTCGCGTGCTTCAAAGTCGGCGGCAATGTCGTCGCCGGCAGCGATAAAGCGGGCAACCATCTGCGGCTCGGCACAGTGCTCAGAGAGGGTGCCGCCGCCGAGTTTTTTGACAAAGCCGGCACAGCGGCTGGCGATGTTAACGACCTTGCCGACGAGATCTGAATTGACGCGGGCCGCGAAGTCTTCAAGATTTAGATCAAGATCATCCACCTTGGAGGTGAGCTTGGCGGCAAAGTAGTAACGCAGGTACTCAGGATTCAGGTGCTCAGCGTAGGTGGCTGCTTTAATAAAGGTGCCACGAGATTTAGACATCTTAGCGCCATCCACGGTTAGGAAGCCGTGGCAGTTGACCGCTGTGGGGGTGCGCATGTCGGCACCGTGGAGCATGGCGGGCCAGAAAAGAGCGTGGAAATAGACGATGTCTTTACCAATGAAATGGTAGATCTCGGCGTCTGAGTCTTTTTTCCAGAAACTATCGAAATCGATCCCGTCGCGCTCGCACAGATTTTTGAAGCTGGCGAGATAGCCGATAGGAGCGTCTAGCCATACATAGAAGTATTTGCCCGGCGCATCGGGAATCTCAAAACCAAAGTAGGGTGCATCGCGGGAAATATCCCACTCGTTAAAGCCCGACTCAAACCACTCCATCAGCTTGTTGCGGATCTGCGGCTGTACGTGGCCATCGTTGATCCACTGCTGTAGGAACTCAGCGAAGTCCGGCAGTTTGAAGAAGTAGTGGGTTGAGCTGCGTACCTCAGGTGTCGCGCCGGAAATAGCAGAGACCGGATTGATCAGGTCGGCAGGTGTATAGGTGGCGCCGCACTTTTCGCAGTTGTCGCCGTACTGGTCGTCCGCGTGGCATTTTGGGCAGGTGCCTTTGATAAAGCGATCCGCCAGAAAAAGCCCTTTCTGCGGGTCGAACATCTGCTCGATATCGCGGGTGGCAATATGGCCTTTATCACGCAGGCGAGTGTAGATCAGCTCGCTAAAGTAGCGGTTCTCATCCGAGTGGGTGGAGTGATAGTTATCGAACCCCACGCCAAAGCGGGCAAAATCTTCCTGGTGGTCTTGGGAAACCCGTTCAATCAATGCTTCTGGGGAAATGCCTTCCTGCTCGGCACGCAGCATAATCGCGGTGCCGTGGGCATCGTCGGCACACACGTAGTAGCACTGCTGGCCACGGCTTTTTTGGAAGCGTACCCAGATATCCGTTTGGATGTACTCAAGCAGGTGGCCTAGATGAATCGCACCATTTGCATAGGGAAGGGCGCTCGTCACCAGTATGTTGCGCGGGGCAGTATTGGACATGGCGAATGAAAATTCCGGTTAGGCAGTACAAATAAAGACGGCGAAGGGGAGGGGCTTCGCCGGTAATGTCATGTGTTGCTTACACATAGCCAGAAGCTATGCCGCAGAGCTAGTACAGTGCCTGCTCTTCTTGCACGACTTCGCGCAGCAGCTCTAAAAATAATTTGTCAGCCTCGGAGTGCTCGGCAGGATCTTCTGGGATATGTACGCTGGTGGTATCAGAGATCTCGTTGGCGATACGCGCCATCACGGCAGGACTGCTGCCTTCATTGAGCTGCTCGCGGGCAATGGCCAGCGACTGCTCTAAAATTTTTGGGTCTTGTAAAAGCTTACGAATAAAGCCGCGTAGCTCATTGATAATGCGTGTTTTTTGAATTTCTGTTGCAGACATAGAGAGTCTCCTTAAGACCGCGCTTGGTGACGCTACCAAGCGAGACCAATGAATGCCTTGACCATAGCACTTTTTCGAGCCGCGAGCATGCGCTGATCGTGACGCTTACCCACGCAAGCTAGCAGCATGTTGGCGGCTAAACGCTGAGTCGCCCCGCTTTATGTTTTACCGGGTTAGCATACTGCTCTAACCAATAGGGTTGCAGTGCTTCTGGAACGCTTGCTAGCCGTGCTTTAAACCGCTCCCGATCTTGACGGGTAATAGATTTACGAGCGACTAACTCCGGCGATTCGCCCAATGCTTCCAGCGCCAGATAGTGGCTGGGAAAGAGGCGATAGCCGCCGATCACTTGGCGGTCAATTTCAGCCGCTACTTCGTCAGGTGTTGCCATGTCAGCACCCACCGGCGTACCAAATTTTAGCTGAACGCGGCCTTTAGAGCCGGTGATGCCCGCCACAATTGAGCGGATGTCTTCAAACTCACTCTTGGCGTAGCTACCTTGGGTGGCGATATCGTGCAGTTCCTGGGCTTTTTGCAAGTCGCAGGGGTCGTACTCGTAGCTAATCGATACGGGAACGAGCTTCAGCTCGGCAATGGCATCGCCGAACACCATATCTCGCTCTGCGTGGCGTTTTGCCATCGTGAGCATTTTGATAATGGCGGGGTCGGTACGGTCAATGCCGTTTTTAGCACGACCTTCGCGCTGGGCCATCCAAATTGAGTGATTATCTTCGGTAATCGAGTGGCGAATGTAGGACGACAGCTGCTGATAAGCGGCCAACATAGCCCGCTTTCCGCGCGCGCTCCGAGGCACAATAAAGCTTTTGTTAAGCCGCATTAGGTCGGTCACATAGGGCTTTTTCAGCAAATTGTCGCCAATGGCAATACGCACCGTATCTCGGCCTGCATGATAGAGGGCGTAATTAACGAAAGCGGGGTCCAGCGAGATATCGCGGTGGTTGCCGATAAACAGATAGGCGCTATGGTCGTCGAGTTTGTCTAACCCCGAAACTTCAAAGGCATCCGTGGTAGTACGGATCATGCGCTCCATATAGCGGGCAATGCGCATTTGGAATTCACGTACGCTGGTAGCACCCTTTACTTCGCGGCGCACGGCATGGCCTGCTAGGGCGCGCGCTAAAGGCGGTGCCCATTTGGCCATGCGAGGGAGTCTGAAACGGGTAAGCGCATCAAGCAGCTCGCTATCGCGGGAGAGCCGTTCAAGAACATCAGCCACCTCATGATCCATATAAGGGCGAATCTCTGCCCATGGGTCGTTGGTGGTGTCAGCGTTGGGTGCGTTGTTGTGATGAGTCATGCGATCCGTTGGATATAAGCAAAAATGATCGGGTTACTGTCTGGTTGCTGTCTGGTTGCTGTCTGGTTGCGACGGCGGTAGATATTGAACGTTAGGCGTCTTGCTGTGCCGTCGGTTCCCGCTGCGTTTCGCCACCCAGCCATTCCAGCAGGCGAGTAACGTCATCAGAGAGCGCTTGGGCCATCAAAATAAAGTCGGTTTCCAAGCGGGCTAGCGCATCGTCGCCGTCGTCGGCATGATCAGCTTCTTCAATCAGCGCATCGCCAAAGCGCAGCGACTTCAGTGCTAAATCATCATGCAATACAAAGCTTAGGCGACCTTCTAAGCTAATCGCCAACTTGCTGGCCTGGCGTCCGCTTTCCAGTAGCTGCTGTATCTCATCGCTGTCGAGATCCACCTGCCGGGCGCGCAACACGCCATCGTCGCCTTTTGCCTTTAACTCCACTTGATCGCCAAGCTGAAGATCGCTTGGGCGGCTAGCGGGGTCGCCTAGCCAAGTGGTCATGGCGCGAATGGGCAATGTCTGGCTGCTAAGCGGCGTTGCTTTCAGGCTGCCTAACGTTTCGCGCAACAGGTCCAATACATCTTCTGCTCGGGTGCGGGAGCTGGCGTTGACACCAATAAGCTGGCGTTTTGTATCCCACCACAAGTCAATTTTCTGACTGCGCACAAAGGCGCGCGGCAAGAGTTCTTCAGTCACCTGCTCTTTGAGTGCTGTCTTCTCTTTACGAGTGACTTTGCGCCCTTCGCTTGCCTCGATGTCGGCAACTTTTTCGTCGACCTCTTCTTTGACCACAGAGGCAGGTAATAAGCGCTCTTGGCGTAAAGCAGAGAGTAAACGGTGCCCCTGAATTTCATGCAGACGCTGGTCGCCGCTTATGCGCCCTGCAGGCGCTGTCCAGCCTAAGCGGCGTGCATCCGCATTGCCTAGCGGCTTGGCCGCGTGCTCGTCCAGTGCGTTGACCAGGGTCTGGCTATCTAGCTCGGGAGCGCCGTGCAGGCGATATAAATGCAGGTGCTTAAACCACATGTCACCGATCCTATGAAAAAGGTGGCACATTATGTCGAAACCAAGCCTTTCCTACCAGCACCTTGGTGTAAGGGCGTGGTGTTGCACTGGTTTAAAACTTGTGTTTGATTTGCTGGGTATTAACGATTCCTTGCCTATTTTTATAAGTGTTCAATAAGAGGTTGCTATGTCTGAATCGATTTCCCAGTTTGGCATGCGGGTGCGTGGCTATCACTTGGATGGCTATGGGCACGTTAACAATGCGCGCTATTTAGAATTCATGGAGGAGGGTCGCTGGGCGTTTTTTGATGAGCATCCTCGGCTCATCAAGCAACTGCACAGTGCTGGTCGTGCGTTTGTGGTGGTCAATTTAAATATCGACTATCGCGCAGCTGCCGTGCAGGGCGACGATTTGCAGGTAATGACGGGCATCGTGGAAGTGGGCGAGCGCAGCGCCATTTGCCATCACCGCATTGTGCGCAAAGACGGCACGCTCGTTGCTCAGGCAGATCTCACCTTTGTACTGCTGGATATGCAGGCCAACAAAGCGGCGGCCATTGAGGGTGATGTGCGAGAGGTATTGTTAGGTCTGGTAGTACCCAAGGAGGCATTTACGGCCTAAACAGTAATGGCGGTGTCACCGACTGCCCTTGATGCGTATGCGGTGGTATGATGTCAATGTATCTGCGCGCCGTCTTTGTTTACTACTAAAGGCGGCATTTTCAAGCGCTTTCAACTCTCGCAGTGCCAATGCAGTGCAAAGGATCTGACTTTCATGGGTGACATCGCCAGAGAAATCTTGCCCGTCAATATTGAAGACGAGCTCAAACAGTCGTACCTCGACTATGCGATGAGTGTCATTATCGGTCGTGCGCTTCCTGATGTGCGTGACGGCCTTAAACCCGTTCACCGGCGTGTGCTGTTTGCCATGCATGAACTGGGTAATGACTGGAATAAACCGTACAAGAAGTCGGCGCGTGTCGTCGGCGATGTCATCGGTAAGTACCACCCGCACGGTGACAGTGCGGTGTATGACACCATCGTACGTATGGCCCAGCACTTTTCCATGCGTCATGTGCTGGTCGATGGTCAAGGTAACTTTGGTTCCATCGATGGTGATAACGCTGCTGCCATGCGTTATACCGAGGTGCGCATGTCGCGCCTGGCCCACGAACTATTAGCTGACTTAGAAAAAGATACGGTCGATTGGGTCGATAACTACGACGGCACCGAGCGTATTCCTGAAGTGCTGCCCACGAAGGTTCCCAACCTGTTAATTAACGGGTCATCGGGTATCGCTGTGGGCATGGCCACTAATATTCCACCGCACAACATGCGGGAAGTGATTGATGGTTGCCTAGCGCTCATCGACGACTATACGTTAACCGTCGATGACCTAATGCAATATATCCCTGGCCCTGATTTCCCCACCGGCGGCATTATCAATGGCCGCGCGGGTATTCTGGATGCTTACCGCACCGGACGTGGCCGTATTTACGTGCGTGCCTGTCATACCATTGAGCATCACGACAAAACCGGCCGTGATCACATCATCATCACTGAGCTTCCGTATCAGGTAAACAAAGCGCGGCTGATTGAAAAAATCGCCGAGCTGGTCAAAGAGAAAAAGATCGAAGGCATTGCGGAACTGCGCGATGAGTCTGATAAAGACGGCCTGCGCGTGGTGATCGAGATCAAACGCGGCGAGTCCGGCGAAGTCGTGGTGAATAACCTCTTTGCTCAGACGCAGCTGCAAAACGTATTCGGCATCAACATGGTGGCGCTGGAGAACGGCCAGCCCCGCACGTTGAACCTCAAAGAGATGCTGGAAGCGTTTATTCGTCACCGTCGTGAAGTGGTGACCCGGCGTACACTGTATGAACTTAAGAAAGCGCGTGAGCGTGGCCATCTGCTTGAAGGTCTAGCTGTCGCGATCTCGAACATCGATGAAGTTATCGAGCTGATTAAGGCCTCGCCTAACGCCGCTGAAGCACGTGAAAAGCTGCTGGCGAAAGTGTGGAAGCCGGGCCAAGTGACGGCGATGCTGGAGCGTGCTGGCGCGACCTCCTGCAAGCCTGAAGATCTGGATGAGGGCTTTGGTCTTAACCCATCGGCGACCGAGTACCGTCTCTCTCCGGCCCAGGCCCAGGCAATTCTAGAGCTGCGCCTGCACCGCCTTACCGGGCTTGAGACTGAGAAGCTGCTTGATGAGTACCTCTCAATTCTCGAAAAGATCGCTGAATTCACAGAGATTCTGGCTTCCGCAGATCGTCTTATGGAAGTTATCCGTGAAGAGCTACACGCGGTGCGTGACCAGTTTGGTAATGACCGCCGCACGGAAATTCAAGCCAGCCACTTGGATCTCTCCATTGAAGACCTGATTGCGGAAGAGGATATGGTAGTTACCGTCTCCCGCTCTGGTTATGCGAAGACTCAACCGCTGTCTGATTACCAGGCCCAGCGCCGCGGCGGCCGTGGCAAATCGGCCACCGCCATGAAAGATGAGGATGTGATTGAGCACCTGCTCGTGGCATCTACCCACGACACCGTGCTGCTGTTCTCTAACCGCGGCAAAGTGTACTGGCTGAAAGTGTATGAAATGCCCAATGCCAGCCGTGGCTCCCGTGGTAAGCCGCTGGTGAACATGCTGCCGCTGGAAGAGGGCGAGTCGGTGAATGCCATTCTTCCGGTACGGGATTATGACCCCGAACATTACATCTTCTTCGCCACTGCGAATGGTACGGTCAAACGTACCAGTCTTGAGCAGTTCTCTCGCCCGCGTAGCGTTGGCCTGATTGCGATCGACCTGGAAGAGGGTGACCGCTTGGTCGGTGCTGCCATTACGTCGGGTTCCGATCACGCCATGCTGCTCTCCTCTAACGGCAAAGCAATCCGCTTTGAAGAGGGCAATGTTCGCGCGATGGGCCGTACCGCTCGCGGCGTACGCGGTATGCGCTTGGCAGGCAATGCGGAAGTGATCAGCCTGATTATTCCGAAGAGCCAGCAGATTGATGCTGAAGCGGATGCCGACGCTGAGGTGGATGCCCAGGCAGAAGCGGTGGAGCAAGCCCAGGGTGAGGGGCAGATTTACATCCTCACGGCTAGCGAGAATGGTTACGGTAAGCGTACCCGTTTGGAAGAGTTCCCGCTGCGCGGACGCGGTGGTCAGGGCGTTATTGCCATGCAGACCAGCGAGCGTAACGGTTCGCTAGTGGCGGCCATGCAGATTTATGACAGTGATGAGATGATGCTGATCACTGACCGTGGCACGCTGGTACGCACCCGTGTAGAGGAGGTTTCGACCACCTCACGCAACACGCAGGGTGTAATGCTGATTCGCTTAGGTAAAGAAGAGAAATTGGTCAAAACCGTTCGCGTGGATGAGCCTGAGGAATTGGATGTTTTAGAGGCGGGCGAGCCAGGCGATGCAGACAATGGCGCACAGGAACCGGGAACCGATGACACGTCATTATAATTTTTGCGCAGGGCCAGCGGCCCTGCCAAGCGCTGTCCTTGAACGTGCTCGTAGTGAACTGCTTGACTACCAGGGCCGCGGTTTGTCGGTCATGGAGATGAGTCACCGCAGCGATGAGTTTGTGGCGATTGCTGAGCGTGCTGAAGCGGACCTGCGTGAGCTGCTGGCGATTCCTGATCACTACAAAGCGCTCTTCTTGCAGGGCGGTGCCAGCATGCAGTTCTCGATGCTGCCGATGAATTTGTTGGGCCAGGGCGGTAGCGCTAACTTTATCCAGACCGGTATCTGGGGCAAAAAAGCACTGAGCGAAGCGAAGCGGCTGGGTTTCTCCTGCCACTTGGCAGGTAACAGTGAATCCAATGGCCACACAGCGGTCCCCGACGAAGCGTCGCTGTCAATCAGCGATGATGCGGCTTATTTGCACTACACGTCGAATGAGACCATTGGTGGGTTGGAGTTCGATTACACGCCCCAGGTGGCCCGCGCCGATGGCACCGCAGTGCCGCTGGTGTGCGATATGTCATCGAATATTCTCTCTGGCCCTATTGATGTCAGTGATTTTGGTGTGATCTACGCGGGCGCTCAGAAAAATATTGGCCCGGCGGGTCTCACCATTGTCTTGGTACGTGACGATCTGCTGGGCAACGCGCCTAGCACGATTCCTTCACTGTTCGACTACAAGCTGCTCGCTGAGGCTGGGTCGATGGTGAACACTCCGCCTACCTACGCTTGGTACCTGTCCGGCTTGGTCTTCCAATGGCTTAAGCATGATATCGGCGGCTTAGACGCGATGGATGCCATGAATCAGCGTAAAGCCCGCAAGCTGTACGCTGCGATTGATGCCAGCGACTTCTACAGCAACCCGATTGCAGTGGCTAACCGCTCGCGCATGAACGTGCCGTTTGTGCTAGCAGATGACCGGCTAGATAGCGCGTTTTTACAAGAAGCTGACGAGGCAGGCCTGCTTAACCTTAAAGGTCATCGCAGCGTGGGTGGTATGCGTGCGAGCTTGTATAACGCGGTGCCTGAAGAAGCAGTAGATGCCTTAATCGCCTTTATGGCGGATTTTGAACAACGAAGAGGCTAACCATCATGTCCGATACGCCGATCAATTTAGACGACCTACGTCAACGTATCGACCAGTTGGATGGCGATATTCTGCGCATGATCAGCGAACGTGCTAGCTGTGCGCAGCAGGTAGCGCACGTAAAACTTGCGCAAGATAAAGACGCTGTTTTTTATCGCCCTGAGCGGGAAGCTCAAGTGCTGCGTCGTATTATGGCGCTCAATCAAGGCCCGCTTGATTCCGAAGAGATGGCTCGGCTATTTCGCGAAATCATGTCGGCTTGTCTTGCGCTAGAGCAGCCGGTCAAAGTGGCCTATCTAGGCCCAGAGGGCACGTTTACTCAGCAAGCGGCGCTCAAGCACTTTGGTGAAAGTGCCGTTAGCTTGCCGATGGCGGCCATTGATGAAGTTTTCCGCGAGGTAGAAGCGGGTGCGGTGAACTATGGCGTCGTCCCGGTAGAGAACTCTACCGAAGGGGTGGTGAACCACACCCTTGATACCTTTATGGACTCTTCCATCAAGATTTGTGGCGAGGTAGTACTACGCATTCACCACCATCTCTTGATTAGCGAAACAACACGCAAAGACAAAGTATCGCGCATCTATTCGCACCCCCAGTCGTTTGGCCAGTGTCGTAAATGGCTGGATGCGCACTACCCGCATGCTGAGCGTGTGCCGGTCTCTTCCAACGCTGAAGCGGCTAAATTGGTGAAAACCGAATGGCACAGCGCGGCGATTGCGGGCGACATGGCGGCTAAGCTCTACGGCTTGGAGCGCATTGCCGATAAAATCGAAGACCGCCCGGATAACTCGACGCGCTTTTTGATTATCGGTAATCAAGATGTGCCGATGTCAGGCGAAGACAAAACTTCCATTGTGGTGGCCATGCGTAACCAGCCAGGTGCTCTCCACGACCTGTTGGAGCCGTTTCATCGCCATAAAATCGATTTAACACGTATCGAGACTCGTCCTTCGCGTACAGGCGTATGGAATTACGTGTTCTTTATTGATTTTAAAGGCCATCGTGATGAGCCGGGTGTGGCCGCTGTGCTTGAAGAGGTGCGCCTGCGCGCTTCTGAATTGCGCGTGTTGGGCTCTTACCCTCAGGGCGTGCTGTGACGGTGTTAGCACAAGGTGCTGGGCGTGAAGTGTGTCATGAACCGCGAATTTTAATCGTCGGGCTAGGCTTAATTGGTGGTTCGTTAGCAGCGGCGCTGCGTGCTTCTGGTTTTTCCGGGGAAATTATTGCCTGCGACCCTAATGAAGACGAGATTGCTCTGGGTATTGAGCTGGGGCTGGTTAACGCTGGCGGCACGCAGTTAGCTGAGCTGCTGGATGATGTTTCCATGGTGGTCCTGGCAGTGCCCGTACTGGCAATGGAAAGCGTGATGACCACGCTGGCCCAGGCGCTTCCTAACGCGGCTGATGATGTAGTGATCACCGATGTGGGCAGTACCAAAGCCACCATTCGTGAGTGTGCTGAGCGCGTTTTTGGTTGTGTATTGCCTAATATCGTCTTAGGGCATCCTATCGCGGGTTCAGAAAAAAGTGGGGTGGCAGCGGCCAACCCGACGCTTTATGTTAATCACAAAGTGATTCTGACGCCCGAACCTAACGTGGATGCTGATGCACTGGCACGCGTAGAAAAGCTCTGGCAGGCCTGTGGTGCGGAAGTCTTGCAAATGAGCGTTGAGCGTCACGATCAGGTGCTGGCGCGGACGAGTCACCTGCCGCACCTATTGGCGTTCTCTCTAGTGGATACGCTGGCGCGTCAGGATGAGCGGCTGGATATTTTTCGCTACGCTGCGGGCGGATTTCGTGATTTTACCCGTATTGCAGGCAGCGACCCGGTCATGTGGCGGGATATTTTTATCGCCAACCGAGAAGCAGTGCTGTCGTCATTAGACGACTTTGAAGCAGGTTTAAAGCGTCTTCGTCACGCCGTTGAAAGCGGTGATAGCGATGCGCTAATTGCAACGTTTGATCGTGCCAGCCACGCGCGACACTATTTTGATACGTTATTGAATAAAACCAGTTATCAGGCGGAATATCATATGCAACCACACGGTAAAGTGACTTATCGCGTGCAGCCGGGCGGCCAAGCGCAAGGCCGTCTTCGCGTGCCGGGCGATAAATCCATGTCTCACCGCTCCATTATGTTGGGCGCCTTGGCAGAAGGTGTTACCGAGGTAAAAGGCTTCCTGGAAGGTGAAGATAGTCTGGCAACGCTGCAGGCCTTTCGTGAAATGGGCGTGGCGATCGAGGGGCCGCACCAAGGTCGAGTCACTATACATGGTGTGGGGATGCATGGTTTAAAAGCACCGGCAGGGCCGCTGTATGTGGGTAACTCCGGTACGGCTATGCGGCTGTTTGCAGGGCTTCTGGCTGGCCAGTCGTTTGATAGTGAGCTGACAGGCGATGAGTCGCTGACCAAGCGGCCGATGGGGCGTGTGGCTGACCCGCTGCGCCTGATGGGGGCAGCGATTGATACCGCTGAAGGCGGTCGTCCTCCGCTTAAAATTCACGGCGGCGCCCCGCTGAAAGGTATTCGCTACGACATGCCGATGGCCAGCGCGCAGGTAAAGTCATGCCTACTGCTTGCTGGGCTCTATGCCGAAGGTGAAACCCGTGTACGTGAGCCGGCGCCGACCCGCGATCATACCGAGCGCATGCTTAACGGCTTTGGCTACTCTGTTTCCCGCGAAGGGGATACCTGTTGGCTGCAAGGTGGCGGCACGTTAACAGCTGGCCCGATTGACGTACCTTCTGATATTTCTTCAGCCACGTTCTTTTTAGTGGCTGGGGCTATTACGCCGGGTTCCGATATCACGTTAGAGCATGTGGGTATTAACCCCACACGTATTGGCGTTATCAATATTTTGACGTTGATGGGCGCTGATTTAACACTTGAGAATGAGCGTGAAGTGGGTGGCGAGCCGGTGGCGGATATTCGTATTCGTTACGCACCGCTGAAAGGAATTGATATCCCAGTTGACCAAGTGCCTCTGGCGATTGACGAGTTCCCTGCGCTGTTTATCGCTGCCGCTAACGCCCAGGGCACCACCCGCCTGCGCGGTGCGGAAGAGCTACGTGTCAAAGAGTCTGATCGTATTCAGGCAATGGCCGATGGCTTGGCGATTTTGGGCGTTGAGCACACGGTGGTGGAAGACGGTATTGATATTGTCGGTAACGGCAACGATAGCGTGTCGAGCTATGGTGGTGGACGCATCGATAGCTTGGGCGACCACCGCATTGCCATGGCATTTGCCATTGCGTCCCTGCGTGCGGGTGCTGAAATTATCATCGATGACTGCGCAAACGTGGCCACCTCCTTCCCTGATTTTGTTGCGCTGGCCCAGCGTATTGGAATGAGTGTGGACGTGGAGGGTGCCAATGACCGCTAAGGTACCTGTGCTGACAATCGATGGCCCCGGCGGCGCCGGTAAAGGCACGATTAGCAGCCTCGTGGCCGAGCGTTTAGGTTGGCACTTGTTAGATAGCGGGGCGCTCTATCGGCTAACGGCTCAGGCAGCTGTCAAGCATGGTGTGGCGCTAGATGACGAGCCAGCGCTAGCAGCGATTGCGGCAGAGCTGGATGTGGCTTTTCCGGTGGAAGAGGGACAGCCGCGCACTCTGCTAGAAGGTGAAGAGGTCGGGCACGCTATTCGTACAGAGCAAGCAGGGGAGCGTGCCTCTCAAGTGGCTGCGCTTCCTCTGGTGCGCGCTGCTTTACTGCAGCGTCAGCGAGATTTTTGTCAAACTCCGGGGTTGGTGGCAGATGGTCGTGATATGGGTACCGTGGTGTTTCCCGATGCGCCATTAAAGATTTTTCTGACTGCCAGCGCCGAAGAACGGGCTCGTAGGCGGCATCTACAGTTGCAGGAAGCAGGGGTGGATGCTAGTCTGTCGAGTCTTTTAAAGGAGATTCAGGCACGCGATGCACGCGATACGCAGCGCAGTGTGGCTCCTCTCAAGCCGGCAAATGATGCCATTACGCTTGATACCACGCGCCTGAGCATACCGGAAGTGGTTGATCAACTGACCGAACTGCTTGCCCAACGCGGCATGTCTAACGGCATTTGATTCTCCCTTGCGGCGTTTTTGGAAAGGTGTCACGACGTGGCAGGGCGACAGCACCATCTCAGTGAGCCCGGTCAGGTCTAACCAGCGCTAACGCCTCCAAAAGCTGAGTGACATTAGGCCCGTACTTGCTGGTGGTGCGGAGAAGGCATTTATGCCTCAACAACGTTGATCACGTAGGAAAACCATGAGCGAAAGCTTTGCTGAACTGTTTGAACAGTCTCTTAACGACATCAACATGGAGCCAGGCGCCATTGTCGCGGCTCAGGTTGTCGACATTGACGGTGACTGGGTTACCGTTAACGCTGGTCTGAAATCTGAAGGTCAGATCCCGGCGTCACAATTCCGCGATGAAAACGGTCAGCTGACCATCGCTATCGGTGACGACGTTCACGTTGCACTTGAAGCTGTTGAAGATGGCTTCGGTGAGACTCGTCTGTCCCGTGAAAAAGCCAAGCGCGCAGAAGCTTGGAAGATTCTGGAAGCAGCCTTCGAGAAAGACGAAATCGTCAAGGGCGTGATCAACGGTAAAGTCAAAGGCGGCTTCACTGTCGACGTCGACTCTATCCGTGCCTTCTTGCCGGGCTCTCTGGTTGACGTTCGTCCGGTTCGCGATACTGCGCACCTGGAAAACAAAGAACTAGACTTCAAAGTCATCAAGCTTGATCCGAAGCGCAACAACGTCGTTGTATCGCGTCGTGCCGTCCTGGAAGCAGAAAACAGTGCCGAGCGCGAAGCGCTGCTGGCGACTCTGCAAGAAGGTCAGCAAATCAAGGGTATCGTTAAGAACCTGACTGATTACGGTGCTTTCGTTGATCTGGGCGGCGTTGATGGCTTGCTGCACATCACCGACATGGCGTGGAAGCGCATTAAGCATCCGTCTGAAATCGTTGCTGTTGGCGACGAGATCAACGTCAAAGTGCTGAAGTTTGACCGTGAGCGCAACCGCGTTTCACTGGGTCTGAAGCAGCTGGGCGAAGATCCGTGGGTCAACATCAAAGAGCGTTACCCGGAAGGCATGAAAGTGCACGCTGTGGTCACTAATCTGACCGATTACGGCTGCTTTGCTGAGCTGGAAGAAGGCGTTGAAGGTCTGGTTCACGTTTCTGAAATGGACTGGACTAACAAGAATATCCATCCGTCTAAAGTTGTTCAAGTGGGCGACGATGTTGACGTGATGGTTCTTGATATCGACGAAGAGCGTCGTCGTATTTCTCTGGGTATCAAGCAGTGCACTGCTAACCCGTGGGAAACGTTCAACGCTGAGTACAACAAGGGCGACCGTGTTTCCGGTACCATCAAGTCAATCACTGACTTCGGTATCTTCATCGGCCTTGAAGGCGGTATCGACGGTTTGGTTCACCTGTCCGATATCTCTTGGACAGAGACTGGCGAAGAAGCCGTTCGCAACTTCAAGAAAGGCGACGAGGCAGAAGCGGTTATTCTGTCTATCGACCCGGAGCGCGAGCGTATTTCTCTAGGTATCAAGCAAATGGATTCCGATCCGGTTGCTGAATACCTGTCAGTGAATGATAAAGGCAGCATCGTTACTGGCCGCGTCGTAGAAGTTGACGCTAAAGAAGCTCACATCGAGCTGGCAACTGACGTTATTGCTATCCTGAAAGCCTCTGAAATCAGTGCTGACCGTGTAGAAGACGCGCGTAACGTACTGAACGAAGGCGACAGCGTTGAAGCGCGTATTGTTAGCGTCGATCGTAAGAGCCGTCAGATCAGTCTGTCGGTCAAAGCGAAAGAGCAAGATGATACTCGCCAAAACCTGAAGAAACTGCGTGATCAAGAGCCAGAAGCCGCAGGTGGTCCGACCACTATCGGTGATCTGATCAAGCAGCAGATGGGTCAAGACTAAGTTATTAGTCTCGCCTACAAAAACGCCGCCCTATGGGGCGGCGTTTTTTTTGCAAAAATTTACAACTACTCTCTTTAGTTTCTTAATCAGAAGTAAGTCGTCGCTAGGTTGTCGCAAGAGTTGCTTATCGGAATAGTTGCTTTAACAGTTGTGAGTTTTGTGAAATTGTTTAGTAAATGGATCAAAATCAACTAGACTGTTGTCAATTAGCATAATTAAGGCAATAATGTCATCGCATCCTGAGCTAGTCGGTATTGAGTTGTCCAGCTGAATGCCATTGAAGTTACATCTAAGCTAAAAAAAGGACCTCCTATGTCTCTATTAAATGATTACATTCAGAAAGAGCAGCAGCTTAAGCAGCTGCAAGAAGAGCTACAGCGTTTAGAAGGCGACCAGCGTCTAAAGAGCGAGCTTGAGTTTAAGGCCAAGCTAGAAGCCCTGATGAACGAGTTTGGCAAGCGCCCGGCTGAGGTTATTGCACTGCTGGATCCGACAGCAGACCAGCGCAGCAGCGCTAAAGCGCCTGCGGCTTCTACGCGCCGTAAGCGTCGTTTAAAGATCTACAAGAACCCGCATTCAGGTGAAGTGATCGAAACCCGTGGCGGCAACCACAAAGGTCTTCGCAGCTGGAAAGACGAGCATGGCGATGAAGCCGTCGAGTCCTGGCTCGTGCGCATGGAAGACTAAGATATTCAGTCCGGCATTTCCTCAAAGAAATGCCGGATTTGTTTTAGTGGCGTGTAGTAGGATATTTAGGTGCGAATGTTGGGATGAGCGGTAAGCGCGTTGAGAAGTGGTACGCGTAGCTCTAGGTGGTCTTTATGCCATAGAACGCGTGGTGACTCGCCGCTAATATGAAACGAACGCTCTTGTGGAACGATGGCCAGCAGTGTTGACGTCAATGCATCAGATAGCTGGTCAAAATGCTCAAAGCACGTTTTTGCAAAATGCTGGGCAGGAGAATCAACCCGCCGATAAGCAACTGGTAATGCTAAGTTCTCCATTGTTGAGGTTGGCTCTAAATAGAGCCCAACATCGGTTCTTAACTTATTTTGTAAGACACTGGCATCTAGTGCTTCAACTTTATCAGCCAGTAGGTCGGGCAAAGCCACTGTTGGCGTTGCTTGCCCGAGTTGAGCTTCAAAGCAGCTGAGATGGTTGGCATGATGTTTTTTGCTGCCTAACCCCGAAATCGTCTCCGGTGCTTCATAAACCCGCATAAAAACAGCCTGACGCGGGCGGCTCTTTTCAATAGTAATGGTAAACTGCTGTTCTGGTGCGGCTAAGTGGCGCATGCCACTAATGGCTTGCCGATAATGGCGAGGCGTTAATTGATAGCGTCGCTGAAACGCTCGCGAAAACGATGAGTGATTGACATAGCCACAGCGAATGGCAATTTGCGCTATATTTTGTGAGGTAAGCGAAAGAAGAACCGCGGCGCGCTCTAGACGTCGCTGCTCTCGGTAAGCGCTAGGGGACGTGTTGAAGCAGTGGCGAAATTGGCGACGCACCTGTGACGCTGAATATCCCAAATGATTGGCTAGGTCTTCGATACTCAGTGCTTGATCCAGCGTGTCCTGTAGCCAGATCTCAGCTCGCGACATTGCATTGAACATTATCTGGCCTCCTATGCGTGAGTCATACAGGTTAATTTCTTACCTGTAGGGCACCCTCCCGGTGCTTGTTGGTGCTGGTAGCCAACAGCGCTTTACACTGTGAGCAGTGTGGGTGTGTCGTTTAAACGATAATCCTGGGTACGTGATGGAACAGTATGTCTATATTCATCGTCACTCGGTAAAACAATGTTACCGATGGGTGATGCCATCATGGAGTTGTCTTTATGCTGCTAAGCGAAAGCAAAGGCAAGTTTGCTAAGAATGTTTACGCGTTTGTGCACAGTTTTCAATGAAAAAGGTCTGTTGAACAGGCGTATCGACCATATCTTGTAAGGTGTAAATGAAACATCAATGAAATATCAAAAGGTTCCAAAACAACTGGATGAGCGTGAGAAGCTGCGTAAGTTTCGCGAGCTAGATGACGCCTTTGCGCAAGCATTGCGTCAGTTGGAAGACCCTAATAGCGATTTTGATATTCCAACCGGGCCTCCTGTACGTTCGCTAGCTGACCTAGAAGCCGATGACCAGGTAGCCGAAGAGAAAGCGCAGGAGCAGCGCTTTGCAGAGCGTTTAAAGGCGCTTCTAAACGAGTATGACCAGTCAGAGCGAGACGTTAGTGAGCTGATTGAGACGCTGTTAGCTTACGGCTTGTGGGAGCGTGAGCAGATTCCAGCCTTGCATGCATCTTCATTATCGGTAGCGATACACTCGTAAGCTGGGTAAGAACGCATCACTTTCCAATTTTTCATCTCGTCGTTTTGCGCGTGTACGCTCCGTTGGAGGTGTCAGCGGTGGTGCTTTAATGTGCGGTAAACGCTCTTCATGTGCGGGCACAATTAACGGCATGGCAATGTTTAATGCTCGCCTTGTGTGTCCGTCCTCAAGTGGCTCGGTAAAAAATAGGTTGGCGCGCATCAGCGGCGCTTGGCTTTGCACTTGTGCCAGAGGTTCGCTGCTGGGTATTCCAGCAAGCTTACGCAATTGTATACGTATGTGCGGAGCGTCAGTATCCAGCTGCATTAGTTTTTGCTCTGCTTGCTGCACCGACAGCCGTTTAATAGAGCGCCCGCTGCTGTACCAAGCAAAACGCACCCTGGAGACAGGTGCTTCAGCGATAGGGAGCTGACGCCAGCACTGTTTTAAGTGCAGCCTGGCCAAGCCGCCTTGGCGTAACACGTTACCTACATCTGGGTGGCGTTGTGGAAGGCGCTGTTTGGCGTCGCTAAGGGCGCTAGAATCGCTCTGTTTGATACCTTGCAGTAGCTCACTGATAGTCGCTTTTGCGCTATTGACCTCTTTGAAGGCCGCCATGAGTTCATCGTTGGCAGCAATCAACGCAATATAGTTGCGCGTCTCGCGCCCATCTTGATGTTGCTGATGCCACATATCTAGCAACGCCGCTCTTAGCCACCCAGAAGGGCTGATACCCTCGAAGTGCCACGTGCCCGGCGCCGTAGTCTCATACAGCGTAGCCGCCCGATCAATGCGAGCCATGAGCCGGTCAAACGTATCATCCAGCTCATGAAGCAGATGATATAGCGGGCGAGAAGTATCCGGCATTAGCAATCCATCATCTTAAGAGAGCGGGGCGTCTTTATCGGCTTGTGCCAGCAGCGTCTCAATATCGGCTTCATCCATAGCGGATTCTCCAGAGATGCGATGTGACTCTTCAGCCCAGGCACCTAAGTCGAGTAACTGGCAGCGCTTACTGCAAAACGGCCGATAGATACTTTCGGGGCTCCACGGCACCCGTTTGCCGCACTGTGGGCAGTCTACTTCAAGCGGTGCGTCATTTGCGGGGACGGGCATGGTGGTTTCCTTTACGTTCGGGTGATGCTGGCTCGGTAACGCTGATCTAACGCGCTGACTTGTTCTCGAGTGTCATTCACTCCGTGGCTGTTGTCGATAACATCGTCAGCGCGCGCGAGGCGCTCATGTCGAGGTAATTGGGCGGCGAGGATAGCACGCACCTGTGCTTCGCTCACCTTATCGCGTGCCAGCGTTCGCGCAAGCTGCTCTTCTTCCGGTACGTCAACTACCAGCGTGCGTTGAGCAAGTTGATCCTGACCGGATTCAAACAGCAGCGGAGAAACGAGCAGCACATAAGGGGATGACGTACTTAAATGCTCAAGGTGAGCGAGCAATCGCTCACGAATACTTGGATGAGTAACTGATTCAAGCCAGATGCGCTGGCTAGGATCGTCAAATACTATTTGTCGTAACGCTGCCCGGTTGAGAGTGCCGTCTTGGTTAATCGCCTGATCACCAAACCTCTTGGCAATGGCTGCCAGGGCAGGCTCTCCGGGCGCGACCACCTCGCGTGCCACATCATCGGCATCCACCCAGCCAATGCCAAGTTCTCCAAATGCACGGGCGACGGTGGATTTTCCCGAGCCAATACCGCCAGTGACGCCAATAATCATCGGATTCCTTTTTTAATAGCTTAGCGAAATGTAAAGCGCCATCAGCTCATCACCGACGAGCAACCCGACCCAGCCCGCTAAAGCTAAAAACGGCCCAAAAGGCATGGGTTGCCCACGCAGACGGGGTGAGGCGGTCTGAATAAGCAGTCCTATGATGGCGCCTAGTCCTGCAGATACTATTAATAGCAGTGGCAGCATACTCCAGCCTAACCAGGCGCCGAGCGCGGCCAGCAGTTTGAAATCGCCAAAGCCCATACCTTCTTTACCAGTGATTAGTTTGAAGAGCCAATAGAAGCTCCATAGCACTAAGTAGCCTGCCATCGCGCCCATCACTGCATTAGGCAGCATTAGGGGTTGAAACAGCAGCTGGTAAAGTAAGCCTGCCCATAACAGTGGTAGCGTCAGAATATCGGGCAATAGATAGGTGCGTAGGTCAATCACGGCCAGCACCAATAAGGTCATGCACGCAGCATAAACAAATAGGCTCGCAACGCTCCAGCCGTGCAGCGCTAACACAGCCATTGCCAATAAGCCGCCCATCAGCTCAACCACTGGGTATTGAGGGCTTATTTTGGTTTGGCAGTGAGCACACCGGCCACGCCGCTTTAGCCAGCCTAGCAAGGGAACATTATCGTGCCAGGCGATAGGCTGCTCACAGCTAGGGCACATGGAGGGCGGATAAGCGATGTTGAAGCGCGGTGCAGGCTCTATTGGTTGCTCAAGAGAGGCTAGCGCCTCGTTGCGCCACTGGCGCATTAGCATAACGGGCAAGCGAGTAATGACGACGTTTAAGAAACTGCCTACACATAGGCCCATCACCAGAACACATAATGTCAACAGCAGTGGCGGTAAGCCCATGGTGCTCCTAGTCAAATAAAGAGTGGTTGGTTAAAGCGCGGTACCGATTTCGAAAATAGGCAGATACATGGAAACAACAACGCCGCCAACAAGCGCGCCGAGAACCACGATAATAATAGGTTCCATGAGAGAGGTCAGGGCATCCACTTTATTATCAACCTCTTCTTCATAGTAATCCGCGACCCGGTTTAGCATCGCATCCAGAGACCCTGCTTCTTCACCAATGCTGACCATTTGAACGGCGAGGGCTGGAAAGCGGTTGGTCATGCGCATGGCAAAATGCAGCTGCTGGCCGGTGGTCACGTCTTGGCGCACTTCGTTAATCGCTTTGATATAAACACGATTGTCCGCCGCGCCGGCGGCAGTTTCTAAGCCTTCAATTAGCGGCACACCGGAGGCAAACGTGGTGGCCAGCGTGCGGGTAAAACGCGACACCGCCGATTTGTGCATAATATCACCAATCACCGGTAGCTTGAGCATTAAGCCATCCAGCCGATAGGCCACTTTGGGTGAGCGCCTGGCCGCCGCTTTCAACAGCATCACGCCACCCACCAGTAGGCCAAGGGCGTGCAGCCAATATTGCTGCGCCATCTCGGAAAGGTTCACCGTGAACTGAGTAAGTGCAGGCAGCTCTGCACCAAAGCCCTGGAACATGCTTTCAAACTCAGGCACTACTTTGATCAGCAGCAGCATCGTGACCCCAACACCAATGGCCATCACCGAAGTGGGGTACCAAAGCGCTTTTTTAACCCGGTTTTTAAGCGACTCTACTTTCTCTTTGTAACTGGCAATACGCTCCAGCATTTGATCAAGCGCACCCGCCTGTTCGCCCGCATCGACTAAGTTGACGAATAAGCGGTCAAATTGTTTAGGGTGCTTGGCCATGGCGCTGGAGAGACTATCACCCGACGAGACGTCTTCCATAATCTGCTGCGTCAGCGCCACCATCGCCGGTTTTTTAAGGCTTTCTGACACCGCTTGCAGCGCCTGCAAGATAGGGATGCCCGCACGCACCATCGTCGCCATTTGACGGGCAAACACCATGATGTCGACATTCGTGACCTTGCCCCGCCCGCTGAAGCTGCTGCGCTTCTGTATTTTGCTGGCCACAATGCGCTGCTTGGCCAACTGCTCGACCACGTCATCTTTCGTGCGGCCAATCAGCTCGCCGCGCATGGGGCGATCTTGCGGGCCTTTGCCCGACCACTTCCAGCGGTGCAGCGGTGCTGGTTTAGCGCGGCGCGCCTTGGCTTTAGCCATTCGCTAGGTTACTCCTTACTAATTCGGTTAACTTCTTCCAGGCTAGTGCTGCCATCTAATACCCGGCTTAGGCAGCTCTGGTAAAGGCTCGGATAGCCCTCCCGGCGGGCCTGCTGGTCAATTTCAATGGCATTGCCATCTCGCATAATGAGTTGGCGCATCTCGTCGGTAATGGGCACCACTTCATAAACACCCAAGCGACCTTTATAGCCCTGCGTACACTGTTTGCAGCCAACGGCCTTATAAATGGAGGCGTTGCGAATATCCTGCTGATTAAAGCCCGCTTTGCGCAGTGCTTCTGCTGGAATATCCGCGGGGGTTTTACATTGGTTGCACAGCTTTCTCGCCAGCCGCTGGGCGATAATCAGGCTCACGGAGCTGGCGATGTTGTAGGTCGCCACTCCCATGTTGGCCAGGCGCGTCAACGTTTCTGCCGCTGAGTTGGTATGCACAGTAGAGAGCACCAAGTGGCCAGTTTGCGCTGCTTTGACGGCAATTTCAGCGGTCTCCAAATCGCGAATTTCCCCTACCATCACCACGTCCGGGTCTTGGCGTAAAAAGGCGCGTAGGGCGCTGGCGAAGTTCAGGCCAATTTTGGGCAGCACGTTCACCTGATTAATGCCCGAGACCTTTATTTCCACCGGGTCTTCAGCGGTACAGATATTGCGCTGAATTTGGTTCAGCATATTAATGCCGGTATAGAGCGTCACGGTTTTACCGCTACCCGTCGGCCCTGTTACCAAAATCATGCCTTGGGGCTTTTGCAGCGCGTTTTCATAGGCGGCCTGTTGATCTGGATTGAACCCCAGCTGCTCAATGCCTAGCTGCGCAGAGGTGGGATCGAGTATCCGCAGTACCACCTTTTCGCCCCACACCGTCGGCAGTGAGTTCACCCGGAAATCAATCGAGCGGGTGCGCGAAAGCTGTAGTTTCAGCGCGCCATCTTGCGGCAGGCGCCGTTCGGAAATATCTAACCGCGACATGATCTTCAAACGCGCCGCAATACGATGGCGCAGCGCGAAGGGAGGGCGGGCGATTTCAACCAGCATGCCATCAATACGAAAACGTACCCGGTATTGGGTTTCGTAAGGCTCGAAGTGAATATCCGATGCCCCGCGGCTAATTGCATCAAGCAGAATTTTATTAACGAACTTTACTACCGGCGCATCGTCGCTATTTTGCTCGGCTTTATCGAGCGCGACTTCGTCACCATCCGCGTGTTGGACGATATTTAATGCGCTGACCGCGTCATCAATATTATCCAGCTCATCGAGCATGCTGCGCTCATTTTGTGCTAGGTACTGAACCAGCGTGTTGCGCAGCTGGTCTGCCGGTGCCAGCACTCCGTCCACACTTAAGCCAGTCGCAAACTGCAGTTCATCTAACTGGGTTAAGGTGGCTGGGTAGGGCACTGCCACCGTTAAGCGGTGCCCGTGGCGGGCGAGGGGCAAAATATCCAGCCGCTCAAGTATCTTGACCGGGTAGTCATTTGCGGGGGGCAGCGCGCTAACGCGGATGGCCTCTAAGTTGACCACCGGCAGGCCATACTCCCAAGCCGCCGCCACAGCGGCGGCATCGGGGTCCACCAAGCCACTATCCACTACATGTTGAAGCAGCGAGATTTCAAGCTCGGCCGCTGTGCTTTCGGCCACGGTCGCTTGAGCGTCGGTGAGTAGGCCATGTTTGACCAACCGTTTGGCGATACCACGCAGCCCCCCGTTCAGGGCCGCATGGCTAAGCGTAGACTCGGGGGCGGTTTGGCTCATGGCATACTCGGCAACTGGGTAATAATGCTGAGAGTTGTACCATATTTGCCTGACGCGAGGTACCGATGCCGCGCTTTCAAAGCACCGAAATAGGCTGAAAAATCGTCGATGAACGGTTGAGAAACCTAGTTGCCAACCCTAGGGCGGTAAGCTACTGTAAGCCCTATGTTAGGCCTTGGTTCACTTACCTTTGGCTTGCTCATGACTCTAACACCGCAAGGGAACCTCGAAATGCAAACAACCCTACCCAACCAACTCCGCCGCTTCAAGAAGCAGCAGGGTTTCACCTTGATCGAGCTGCTGATCGTTGTGGCGATTATCGGCATTTTGGCTGCCGTGGGTGTGCCGCAGTATGGGAATTATTTAGATCGCGCTGCCGCTAGTGCATGTCAGGGAGAGCTGAACAATTTTCGTTCGGCATACACTGCAGCAAGCGCACTAGACCAACCCGTAAGTGACTTTGGCTGGAATGCTTGTGAAGTTGGTGAAGATGAAACAACATCGCAAACTGATGTAGAGAATGCTTTTCAAGGAAGCTTCGCAGAGGGGGCTACATCTCTACCTGTCCAGACTGGTAGAGAGGGTATAACAGTTGTTATCGGAGATAATGGTTCTTTGACGACAAATGGAGTTGATTAATAGCCCAGTTATTGTTGGTAAGGCCGCATGAATATGCGGCTTTTTTATAATTTCTTCAAAAATTTATTTATCGATATAGGATAACGGACTGTGTTTAATTGAAGTTTTATTTGGTTTGAGGGTGATGAAAAAGAATAGCGTAAAACTTTATTCTTCCACACTCCCTGCGCAATTGCCTAATACACTCAAAGCTCCTAGCTAGATACAACCTCAAGGAGCTCGCTATGAAACCCATCACCCTAGGCGTTGTTATCGCCGCGCTACTTTGGCAAACATCGGCAATAGCTCAGCCTGCCCATGCACCTGCCCACGGTGCTCGCAATAACCACCAAGACTACTCACAGCAGGAGCGCCAGCCTCGCCATGAAGAAATGCGTCACCATGAGCGTGATCATCGCTCGGTAGATCTGCCACGTATTAACGAGCGCGACCTTCTCAATTTACTGCGCCAGTACGATGCCCCTCGCGCCGAGCCACTGCCACCGGGTATTCAGCGCCAATTAGAACGCGGTAAGCCGCTGCCGCCTGGTATCGCCAAACGCTTTGATGGCCCGCTTGCTAATCAATTGCCCCGTTATCCCGGCTACGAATGGGAGCGCGTGGGGGCAGACGTGGTATTGATCGAAGCTGCAACCCGCGTAGTCGTTGATGTACTGGTAGACGCACTGCGCTAGCGCCTGAAAAGGGCAGCGTTTATGCTGGGTGAACGATGACGTTGACCCAATAAAACGGAGCACCTATGGCGAATGTCACTCTGGAACAGCGCTTAGCGCTAGCAGTGCGTATTGCAGAAGAGGCGGGGCAGATGATTCGTGATGCCCGCGAGCAGCAAACTTTCAGCCAGCGGTTGAAGGCAGGTATCGAGCTAGTCACCGATGTGGATGTAGCCGTCGATCAACTGATTAGCCAGCGTTTAGAAGAGCACTTCCCTGGGGAGGCGCGCCTGAGCGAAGAGCTGAGCCCTGAAGAGGCGTTGCAAAACCCTGCTGAGCAGCTATGGGTCGTGGACCCCATTGATGGTACGGTGAACTTTGCTCAAGGTCTGCGCCATGTGGCTGTCTCCATCGGTTGGATTGAGCAGGGAGTTGGTAAGGTGGGTGTGGTGCATGCTCCCTTTCTGAACGACACCTTTAGTGCTGCCCAAGGGTTAGGCGCATTTTGTAATCAACAGCCAATCACGCCAAGTGATGCCGATTCGCTGGAGAGCACGTTAGTAGGCACCGGTTTTCCCTACGACAAAGCCGCTCGCAAACAGTTACTACCCCGCCTTGAAGCGGCGTTAACCCATTGCCAAGATGTACGCCGTAACGGCTCAGCGGCGCTGGATATTTGCGATGTCGCCTGCGGTCGGTTGGACGCCTATTACGAGACCGTCTCCCCGTGGGATTTTGTAGCGGGTTGGGTTATCGCACGCGAAGCTGGCGCACGGGTAGGACATCTCATTGATGTACCCGAGGATGTTCCAGCGGATCTCTTCCCAGAGCAGCTACTGGTCACCACCCCAAAGGTATACGACGCTATGGCCGCTATGCTAAAACAAGCGGATCGCTAAAGCTTTAGGGTGCCTAACGGCAAGCATTTGAAAAGAAAGCGCAAAAAGGGCTTTTCATTTGGCTAATAAAGCGATAGTATACGCACCGTCTTGAGGGAAAAGCCAAATAGACATCGGAGTGTGGCGCAGCTTGGTAGCGCGTTGCAATGGGGTTGCAAAGGTCGCAGGTTCGAATCCTGTCACTCCGACCAAAGAATCAAAGGGTTACGAGCGTTAAAGGTTGGATGATCCCCTTGTCCACCTGTTCGTGGATCCACAGTGGATCCAGAATCACAGCATAACCACCATGCCGATTCTGAAAATCCACGGAGAAAACCAGGCCAATCGGTCTGGTTTTTTTGTGCGCCTCATTTGTTTTGAGTCATCATTCCTCTATGGCACATCCAGAGGAATAGCCGATGGCCGAACTGACCGTCACCAAGAAACTCACTAAAACCTCTCTTCTTCATGGCAAACGCAATGGCGTGAGTCGAATCTATGACGCTGAGCAGAAAGGCTTCTTTGCTCGCTTCAATACTGACGGCACAGCCACGCTCAATTATCGCTACCGCTCTAAACTCGACCCAAGCAAGCGGCCGGTGATCAAGTTGGGCATCTGGCCAACGCTCGATGTAGAAGAGGCGAGGGTGATTGCCAAAAACTACGCCGCTGACATCGCGAAAAATATTGAGCCTCAAATAGAGCTTATGCGAGAGCGTGAAGAGAAAGCGGAGGCCAAACGCCTCAAGGCTAAGGCCAAAGCCAGTATCCTCGGCAATTTCATTGACGCTCACTACGACGCCCACATGAAGCGCAACAAGCGTGGTCATCAGGACGTCGCTCGATTGAAGCGTCGCTTCGGCCACTGGCTCGCGTTGGACATGAACCTGCTCACCAAGTCTCACGTTTATGAGACTCAGCAGGAAGCCGAGAAAGTAGTCAGCTTTCAAACGCTCAAGCGAGACTATGCGGTTTTACAAGGTGCGCTCAACTACGCGGTCGAAGTGGGGGTGATCGAGAGGAACCCTATAAAGGGGGTTTCTTTGAAGCGACCAAAGTCTGACGCTCTTGATCTCACCGCAGACACCCCAAGCCTCGGAGAGAGACGCGTTCTGACAGCTAGCGAGCGAGAAGGATTATTTAAGGGGTTGGAGGAATATACTAGGCAAATGAAGGACATGCGCCGTCGCTCACGCCTCAAGAAATCGAACCGACATCTACCTGATTGGGATCAGGTCACTTATGTTGATCATGTGGTCCCGGTCGTTTTGGTGATGTATTACACCGGATTCCGCAATGGCGACGTGCTTGGGCTTCGGTGGGAGCATTTTCTGGACGACTTCAAAGTCATTGGCAAGGTGATAGAGAAAATAGCTCACCACGGAAAGGGCAAGATGTATTTCCCTGTCACCGATCCCTGTCAAAGAGTCATCAAGACATGGTGGGAGCAGGAGGGTAGGCCGGAGACAGGTTGGGTGTTTTACTCCCCCAGGCATCGAGAGGAGCGTCGCCGATTATCAGAGAGTGCGATGCGCAAACCCTGGGAGAAAATCAAGAAGTGGGGTGAGTTAGATGCGTCACTTGACCTTTACACGCTGCGACACAATTTTGCCTCGCTTTACATCATGGCAAAGGCTGACTTGCTGACGGTGCGGAATCTGATGGGGCATTCGGATATAAAGACCACAACCGATCACTATACTCACCTAGACCGAGAGCATCTGGCGAAGATGGTGAAGAGTGTTGAGGGTAAATTTTAGCCAAAAAAATAGAGGCGCAATCCTGCGCCTCTTCTCCCATAACAACCAACGCTACTTTGCGCCTGCTGTTGCTTTAGTCATGATAAATCTAGGCTCAGAAGTAAGCAAGCACTTACTTACTATATGCTGTTAATTTTACTTGTGCGTTTTACTCGTTTCGATCAGAATCGCCGACGTCTTATGGCCAATCAATAGCTATTAAAAGACAAGCCTTTTAAAACGGAAGCTGAAAAGAAATTAAGGGGGTAGTGGTGGATAAGGCAGATTTGGCTCTATTGAGCGAACCTGAAGTTCAGGTTAATGGGGGAGTAAAAAATGAAAAAGATCGCAGTCCCCGCTATCGGTTTTTGAAGTTGGCTGCCGTAAATTCCACTGTGTCGATCATTTGTTTTTTCCCCATGAACAAAGCTATGGTTTACATAGGATTGGCATCATTTGGGGCGGCAATCCTAATCTATCTTGCTGCAACAGGATACGCGATATATCGGTTTTTTAAAGGGGATGTCGCTAAGTCTCGTCTGATACTTACCGTTTTCTCTATGTTGGTGCTGTGGGCAGTTTCAATTGCAGGCTTTATAAAAGATACGATGGGTGATTTTCAGTTAAGCTACCTGTCGCTGTTTTGGGAGAGAGGTCTCATGGGGGCTGCATTCTCACACGAGCGTTTTTTTAGCATGTTCATGTTAGCCTCGCTTTTGATGGGTTATATTTTGGCATTTAAGTCGAAGAGAAACGCCAAATCTATAGTCAATGTTACGCTGTATACCGCTGTGTTTTTTATCTGCGTTTATGGTTTTGAGCTGATCAGCAAATAATAAATAGAGCCGCTAGCGATAGCGGCTCTTCTGTTTTAAATCTTGATGCCAGGGTGATCAGCGAGGTCGCGGAAGCACTTGAAGCGAGGGTGTCGCAGAGAGCCGTCGGGCGTCACCTCCATGTAGGCCACTTCGATAATACGACCAAGGAACCGCTCACTCATCAACGAAGCTCTCAGATCATCAGTAAGTCCCGACCCTACACTCACCTCTACTCCGTTGAAATCGACGATTAGAGCGCCTATTTGACCCTCGTATTTGCCTGTTCCCTCTTCGTAGCCGACGATCATCAAATCCGCGCTTTCCTCCGGCTTCATCTTCATCCAATCGTAGCTGCGGCGGAAGGAATAAAGCGTGTAGGGCTTCTTGAGAACCGCGCCCTCGAAACCTTGATCAATCAACTTGTCGTATTTGGCAATCGCCTCGCTTTCGCTAGACACTTTGTAGGTGGGCACGACCCTGATATTGTCCAGCTCTGGGTCGATGACGTTAAAGGCATTTCTAAGCAGCATCAGCCGCTTGTGCTGTTTACGGTCGCATGAGGTCTCGAAAAACTCGTCGGCAAACATCCAGTCATATAGGTGATATTTCGTGTTGGTGGCCGCCTTGTCTTTCTTGCGCACCGCGCTGATGGACTCCTTGAAATTATCCCCAAAGACTTCGCCATCCAACACCACGTCTCGATATTTACCTTCGCCCATGTCGACGGAAGAAACGCTCTGGAACGCCATTGCCATCTTCAGGCAGTCCGCCGTCAGATGCTCCATTGAGCTGAAAGTAAGCCCCTTACGGCTATAGTAAGTAACCGTTGACTTACTAATTTGGACATGCGCAAGCACACGAACGCCGTCTAGCTTGGGCTGTATCAGCATTGGCCATAAGCAGCGTTCATACTCGACCGGCTCGGCCAGCGCACACTTAAACTGAGGCACATATCCCTTGATCGCTTCGTTGATCGTATTGGCGGTCATTCCGGCGTCAGGGCGCTTCTCTAAGCAGCGCTTGAATAAATCCGCTGCCCAGGTAGGCAGCTCCGCGCACATCGCTTGAGCGGCTTGTTTGGCGGCATTACCGGTGATTTCTCGTCGCTCCAGCTTCAATAGCAAAGCGTGCGCTTCTGACCACTCTTTTGTCGGGCTATCTGATCCAACCACCCACTCTTTCTTGGGCTTAACGTAAAATACGCGCAAGGGCGAAAAGAGAAAGTGAATCAGCTCTTGTTGGTAGGCTTTTGTTTCTTCAGACGAGGACTCATTGGCCAAAAAATCTTTAATAAGATCGATGCGCTTTTTCTTATTAGCCTTTTTAGTCAGCTTCAACAGGCAGTAAACGATGTTGCCTTCATCGTTGGCATTAACAATAGCAGTCAGAGCGGTCATGGTGTTTTCCTAAAGAGCTACATACATCACGGTTAAAATGGCAAAGGCTGCGCGAAGAGCCTCATTTAAACCTGCTGCCAATATGATTCCGAACAGAAACCAAGTGTTGATTTGGTAGCGGATAATTCTTCCGTTGTCATTCTTAAAAGACCAACTCCTGAAGATGCTGTAGAAGAAGTAAACCAAACTCATCATCGTCCACGTATAGAAGATGATAATCAGAGGCAAGTTTTCATCGACATTACCCATACCAAAAGAAAAGACCCATAAGCTCGGAAAGAAGCCGAGCATAAATGGCGTTTTCATGCGAATACACCCGCTGCTAAAGGTTGAAACTTCTTCTTGGTGAAAAGAGCGTTAAGCTCCTGCTTGTTGCGCTCTTGGCGCTCGGCCTGCTTCACGACGCAGCGGTGAGTCAGCTCGTGATACCGACGTTCATACACATGAGCCAGGTCATCCACGACAGCGACAAACCGGTTCGACGGGATCTTGAGCATCAGCGACAATCGAACAGCAACCTCGTAGTGCTTTTTAACTTCGCCATTTTCAAGCCAGTCGACCAGAACGCACTTTCCATAAGCGCCGCGCTCCCAGAGCAACTTCTCTTCCCGCTTCTCAATTTGACGGCGATCAGTCAGATACTCGCGCTCCTGCATGGTGTCGACGATGCGAATGATTAGGTCTAGGTCTTTCATCATCTTGATCATCAGCGCGGTGGAAGCACGCAGGTCATTCACTTTTGAAATAGGCTTCATCGTCTTCATCCCAATCCATGCTTATGTGCGCCAATATCTGCTCGAACCATTCACCTTCAGGAAGTAAGGCAGGCCAATTGTCGGGATCCTTCTCACTTTGCTCTTTCCAATCGGCAGCCATTTTGTCGAGGTGCTGCTTGAAGTCCTCAATGGCCTCATCCACGTTCATAAGGCGCTGCTCAGCCATCGCTCTTGATCTCCTGACGAATCTCGCCAATAGAAGCCTCAACGACTTCGTAGCTAGCAAAGCGCTGCTTCACTGACTCCTCATCGCCCCACCAACATTCGCACCCAAAAACCTCCACGCCGTTATCAAGACGTAAGCAGGGGTTGGGTGCCCCGGCTTCATGCAGCAAAGAACCAAACCCACCTGCATTGGCTGGAGGCACTTTGTCCTCAATACGCACGCCGTATCCGAAGAGGTGAACAACCCCTTCTTTAGCCTTCATCACTGCACCGATACGTTCGCCAACTTTCGCCATGATCAATCTCCTTTGTTGCGTGATAGGCCGCCTTGTGACGGCCTAGTTAGTCAGTTGTTACTTACTATTTTCCGCGAATTCGATTGGTGTTCATCATGACTGCTGTCGCCACCGCTTCGATGGCCACATCTTCCATGTCGCCACGCGCTACAACTAAAACGTCGGTGCAGGGGACTCGAACTTCGGTGTCCGACAGGAAGCCCTCTGCAATCGTTACGTCGCGCAGGGTGTAAACCGCTTCGCCATTGGGCAGCTCACCCCGTAGCTTTCGGCTATCCACATCGATCATCACCAAGCCGCTATCTGGCTGCATTACCGCCTCAAAGAAGCGATGGTTGCGGTTGTCAGGGGACGTCACCCACATGAAGGCGTCCATCTGGCCGGTCTTCACTTGAGCCAGCGTTCGGATGCCGCCCTGGTAGTAAACACTGGCTTCCTGATAGTCAGGCTCTAGGGTGCGCATAAAGCCCCAGGATTCCGCTGAGCCTGTTCCTCGCTCACCGATTGCGACGCGAACGCCTTCTTCGCCTAGATCGTCGTCATCCTCAACCTTCCCATCTTTTTGGGCGGCCATGTAAACGCACTCCTGACCGAGCGCACCGACGATTTCCAGATGCGCAGTCGGATTGCTCCGCAGAAAAGCGGCCAGGGCGTCCGCTTGGGTAAAACCCACATCAGCATCCCCCGCGTGAATACGCTCAAGGTTCTCTACTGAGCCACGAGAAGCCTGGACTTCCGCCGAAATTCGCTGCTCACGCAGGATGTTGGTTAAATTGACGCCGTAAACGTCATGATAGGTTCCACCCTGAACCCCAGCGGTAATCACCACGTCTTTCGCGTAAGCGGCAGCAGAGCAGGACAGGGCAGCAGCAACGGCCATAGCAATGGTCAGCTTTTTCATCAGAACTTCCTCTTCAGGTTTTCGACCTTATCGGTCACAACGGAATAAACGGCATAGAGGCCAATGGCGGCCAACAGCCACAACAGCAACTTCAGTGTCTTGGCGACGTAGAACAGCAATAGCAGCGACACCAAGACAGCCACACAGATAACGACGACGCGCTTGTTCATTAGGCAGCCAATGACGCCAGCTTGTTGTTTAGATCGCTAATCGAAATGGGCAGGTTGGTTACCTGCTTCGATGAAGCGGTTAAGTCTTCAGGAATGTATTGCTCCACTTCTGGCCATAGCTGAATCAGCTTCTCCAGAGTGGGGGATTTGCGAAGTAGAGCGGCAATGGTGGGGATCACCGTCGATGCGGTCTCTTCTAATGACCGAATTAGCTCGATGTTTTTCATCACCCGCGATTTAAGGTCTTCGTCTTTCACGACGATGCGAGCGCGGCTATAAACACCTTCCGAGACCTTATAAGTGTCGTTAGTGCGATAGCCGATGCCGGTGCTTTTCAACTCATGAATGAGTAGCCGATAAGATTCCGCGAAGGGGAGATCAATGTGCATCCCGTCAATATTTGCGGTCAGCGAAGAACCTCGCAGGTAGGTATGACTGACAGAAACCGACTGACCAGTTAAGGCGCACAGCTCCTCAGCTTGATCCTGGGCTTTACTGAGCTTCTCTTCTACTTCGGCGAGTTTGCCGCCAAAGCTCAATTGGCGAACCTCTTCTGCCAGCGAAGATCGCTCCAGCAAAGCCTCATTGAGCTTGACCCAAAGAGTCATCTTGATGGCGTTGTTCAGGATCGCATTGCGAATATCGGCGTTGAGACGAGTAGTGGTGCTCATGGGATTTTCCTTCCGTATAAAAGTAAGTTGTTACTTAGTTTTGCAGTTAAAAAATAACGCGCTTTGTGCTGGTGTCAAAGTATTTCGACAGACTTCAAAACGATCATCATCAGCGTAATGCCAAGCGTAACAAGGCCCAAGCTGGCGATAGACCCCAGCAAAATGAGTGCGTAAACAAAGACTGAAAAGCCTTTCATTTGACGCTCACGCTTGGCGAACTCTTCTTGCAATCGGCTCATTTAGAAAAGCTCTCCAGCAGAGGCGTCACCCGCATCATGCTGGCTGAGCCATCCAGGCGCTCGACCTCATCCATCAACTTGTCCGCCTTGCGTGCCATACGCCACAAGCGAGGTTTAAGCTCAAGCGTTAAGCGATGACCGCAGTTAGAGCCTTCTAGCTCGGCATAGATGGCCGTGACCAGAGCAGTAGCGCGTCGCCGCAGGTAGACCAATTTCAATAACGTTATCGTGGATGTCAGCACTTAACCCTCCTTGAACATGACCAAATAAACGACGAACCCAATCACCCAAATGGGCATCATCAGCAAGCCTTTGAGTATCAACATGGTCAATTTGCCAATGATCATGTTGATCAGCTCGCAGGCCCTCAAAAACATTACAAAGTGGCTCATAGTGCGCTTCCTATCCTGTTTCCTTCGCTAAGTATCGCTGCGAACTGTCAGGGCTGGAAGCGCTCTCTGATTACTCCGAGGTCATCGAATTGACGATCTCGGCGAACATATTGCCGGTATCCATACCTGACTCGGGAAGCTCTGTGCGTCGCGCTGCCTTTGGCGATAATGCCTCGCCCCGCTCAGCGTCGAGCTTGGCCTTAATCTCTAGGTCTCGGCGTTTCAATTCCTCTTTGTCAATGGCGCTCTTGCTCGAAGCAATCATTCGCTCTTTGCGCCACTGATTGCGCTCGGCTGCGGCACTTTCGGCCATCATCCGCTCTCGCTCTTTGACCCGCGCCTCGTATGAGCAGAAATAGAGTGACTTACCCGCTTTTCGCTCTTCCAACATCATTTTGATGGCCGGACAGGTGCGCTTTTCAATCGCTTCGCGACAATCTTCAAAGCCTCGCAAGCGTCCCTCTTTGAATGCCCATACGGTATGTTGGCAAACCGTGTAATTGGATCTTCTATCGGTCGGCTCGCAGTCGAACGAAAACATATTGTCGCCAGTCATCGAGAGGGGCAGCTTTCTCTTTTTCACGACTTACCCCTTCCGTGCAGACGACAGAAAGCCAAGCGCTCCCCAATGCTCATTCATGCCTTGCATTTCGCGGTCTCGTGCCTGTCGGAGCGTGTTTTCAATCACCGGCAGCAGTTGAGGGAACAAGTTGCCTTTAGTGTTTTTGGTGAGGTATTGAGCGCCCAGCCATCGGACATCCCGACAAATGGAGTAGGGCATATCAAAGTTTTTGCACTGCCAAGCAGGCATCATTGTGCAGCTCAATACGGCTTCCAGTAGGTGACCGTTCTCAACAAACTCATCTGCCGGATAGACCCGACGATAAGTGGCAAGGTCAGCCTCCGCATCGCCACTCAGAATTTCGTAGCTGATCGTTTTGATGGCGGATGAAGGCTGCTTGCGGGCAAGGTCTTCATTTTTGTCGACCAGCAAGTTGACCTGGAAGGATCGATTGATGGGGGTATCGGCCCCCATTGAGGTAACGATGGTTTTCATCGTTCCATCGATGACCCGCTGACTGCCAGAGGCCGAGTTGGTGCAGGCCAACCCGAACCACTCGGGCTTCACAGAATCGACTGATCCCGGCGCTGCCTGTCCCAACGCTGCCGCTAGCAAGCTCGCTTCGCCTTCAGGACGATATAGCGGCAACAGCACGGATTTATTGCTACCAAGCTCGTTGTGGATCGACACTGCGCCAAACAGCGCAACACTAGGATCCTCGTCAAATTCACCGACCAGCCGACCAGACGCGATGGGAACGACCAGCTTATCTTCATTCGTAAAGTCAGAGCTGACTTGTGAGGCGATCATAATTTCTCCTGTTATGGGAAGTAAGTTATTACTTACTGTTTCAGTTTAAAAAAAAGACTACTGGGGCGACAGCAGCTTTAAGCGCATTTTCATTTGCAGCGCCTTCGAGTAGGGCTGCGCTTGAGCAATAGTCTTACCAAGCTCAGCAGGGGTGGCGTCGTTGGGATCAATGCCAGGTGGTAGCGTCGCCATACGACAAGCAATGCCATACTGACTAAGCAAATCGCACGCTTTCAGGGCGTCGCGTATCGCCGCTAACTCTGAATCCCACATGAACGTCACCGACCTAAGACCGGCATCTCGCAGTATCAGAAAAGCCGAGAGCTGATCTTCACCTTCGTCGCTTGTTTGAGAGAGGTGCTTGCCGAAAGTGCCGATGGCCTCGACATCATCCATCCCTTGCGACCAGAGAAATTGCTGTATCGACCACACGTCAAAAGCACCCTCGCCAACGATCACATGCGCTTTACCCAGAGCATTGTGCCCGTTGTAGAGATATGCCCCGGAGGCGGGCATTCCGACAGCAAATCGATACTTGTCCGGCTGTGTTCCCGTGACGTCTCGACCCTGAAAGGTCTTCAATTTGCCGGTAATGTCGAATACCGGAATCACAACGCGATGATAGAAGTCCTGCGTTCGGTCGTAACCGTCCATCTTGTAACGAAACACGCCTTCGCCAGAGTAGTGCAGCTTGAAGTAGCTACAGACCCTAGACGACACGTTCCTATCGAACAGGTAAGTGGGTATACCCCCGTCTTTGGCTGGCAAGGAGATAAGTGGCTCAGGTAGCCCAGATAGCGCCGTGAAGGTCGTTTCAGTGCGAACACGCTCCACCATGAACCCTTGTGCGTCCATGTAGCCTTCGATGTGATCGATGGTTTGTTTATTCGTCGCTGACCCCGACGCCGCCCTGATGAACGACCACTTATTGAAGTTCTCTCCAAGGGGATGGTCACCCGCAAAACAATTTCCCAGGCCCGTTTGTTCGTTGAGATACACCTTCCAGCTATCACTACCACAGACAGGGCAGTCTCTAACGATAAGCTGTGTGCCTTTCCGCGAGCGTGACGTCTTGTAGGTGATGCCTTGCGTATCGAGATAGTCTCGAAGGTCGAGATCATCCAACAGCTTTTTAAAGTTCGCCATGATAGTTAGTCACCTGTTACTTACTGAACAAGTTAAATGTTATCAGTGTTTTTTCGGCAGAGAATATAAAGCGCTGTGGTCTTATCGAAGCCACTCGTCCATTTTGTGAGCAAAAAGGCTCTTGCCGAACCGTCTAGCCAACTCCAAATACACCTTTGATGAATCTCCCAGCTCCCGAAACTTCGGCAAATGCAGGTCTGTCTTCATCGAGTTGTAATTCGACAGGTAATCTTCAATCGAAATGCCTTTAAGGGCATCTCTCCAATTGGCATTGGATAAAGGCAGCCAAAGATTCTCGTCTTTGGTGTTCTTGACTGAATTTCGCGCCTGAATGACGCTGTTGAGCGCTTGTAGAGAGGAGGTCATAAAACATCCTCCGGTGAAATGATGCGGTCAAAAAGCGCCTCGTAATCCTCCACTTTCGCTTCGCCAGTCATAAAGGCAAATCTTGCAACGATGGGGATTCGGCCATGATTGAGCTGGAAAGCCAAAGCGCCCGCACAGATGGCATCTTTCTCACCAGGGTAATAGCCTTCCTCTTCATACTCATCGTCACGCTCGCCGCTAAGCGTTTTGTGGCAGAAGAACGCTTTTCCGTCGCCACTGGTGATTTCACTGGCGATGTCTTCCAGACGCCCTGGGGCCAATTCAATCGCCTGATCATCATTGCGGAAAGGGCAATTGGCACACGGCTTCTTGAGCTTAAAAAGTTGGCGATCTTTCATTGCTAACTCCGATAGTTCTGGTGATGAGACCAGTTTTGGCAAATATGCCTCAGACAAAACAATAAGTCACGAATTACTTATACTAGGGGGTGAGATTGAGGGGCAAATAGCCCCTCATACCACTACTGCATGTCTTGTTCGTCTAGCTCGGCATGACCCAGCGCAAGCGCCTCCATGAACTCACGAATGCTCTTATAGCCGTATTTTTTGGCCAACGAATTCAAGTCTTCTTTTATTTCAGGCGTCGTAGTGAAGGAAACAGTGACCTTTCCTTCCCGATAGCGGCCAGATCGCTCTCTTGATTGCGCTCGCTCTTTATCGCTAAGTGCCATTGAAAACTCCGTATTTAATGACATAAGTTCATGATACATCGAGGATTTTGGTAAGAAACTTCATCTTCTCCAAATCCTGTTTGATGCGAATGGTTATATCGCCACGCTGGTTACGAGAGGCGGCAAAATACAACCTCGCCTCTTGTGCTGCTTTCTCTTCTTCGGTTTTGTTGATTGAGATCACCAAGTCAGCGATCCGAATCTTGTTAAAGTCCTCGGCGACGTCGGTCATCGTGGCCACAGAGCTACGAGCACCGTCACGGTTCGTTTGAGTCGCTGTCAACAAAGCAGCGTCATATTGCATGGCTATAGCACGCAGTCCGGCGTATATACTCTTGCTGTTTTCGATGGGGTCGGGAGTGCGGAAATCTGGTGCCATAATATCACCGTAATCCACGATAACCATATCGAACACCACGCCCCGAGCCTTGTAATACTCGATCAAACGAGCGAGCTGCTTGGGCGTGAATGTCATCGTGGGATACTGATGCAGCATGAATTTCCCGCACGATCCCGACAACTTCTCTATCTCATCGCGAACGAAAGTAGATTTGTCGGTCAATTCCGCCATAGCGACGCTTGAGAAAGAAGCGTCAATGCGGTCAGCCAAGACCAGATCGCTTACCTCCAATGACACGTAGAGGACGTCGAAACCAGCACGACACGCATTGAGACCAAACTGTCCTAACGCCGTTGACTTGCCCGACTTAGGTGGCCCCATAAAGACCACCATTTCTTTTCGCGCCCAGCCCTTGTGATAGAGCAGCGAATCGATAGCAGGGTAGCCGGTGGTGATGCTGTATTCGCTGGGGTCAATCTTGCCTGACGCTCTATCCTCGCGAGCTTCTGTCCGGTCGCTTAGCCGCTCAAAATAATCGTAGCCGTTGTTGGCGTCATTTGAGCCGGTCATTAGCGCTGACTGAAATTCGCGCTCAACGACACCGTAGTCTAGGTCAACGCCCAGCTTTTCAGCTCGCTCCATATCCTCGACGACTTTAAACAGAGCGGCTTGTAGCGCCCTGTGACGGGCAAACGTCGTAACCCGTTCAATCAAGTAGTTGAGGTCAGATAGAGGCTCTTCATAAGCCTCCTTGAGCGTTTGCTTGATGTCTGGGATCAGCTCTTTCTTCACCTTCCCCGACTTCACAGCACTTTGAACGTAGGACGTCAGCGTTCGGATGCTGGGGGCGCTTTCGTATTTCTTGTAGTGGTTTTTGGCGACTGTGACTAAAAAGCGCGAAGACGCATCAGAGAAAAAGTCGCGATCCACCAAGTCTTCACACTGCTGCAAGAACGAAGTGTCGCGCAGCGTGTGGCTGACTATTTTAAGCTCAAATTCTGGCGTGAAAGGCGAGGGGACGCCCGTGCCAGAAGGAGCCGCTGTGGCGGCTCCGATAGTCTCAATGACCGAATGAGCGACACTCATCTGACATCAAACCTCTGCTGGGGTAATGATGCGTGCAATGGCGGATTTAAAGACGGTCTCGCGGAAGCCGTCATATTCGATGGCGATGGAGTAGCGATCAAAGCCAATCACGCAGACCTCATCCAGACGCTCCCCGCCGATCATGACGATGTTGATTGGCGTCTTGCTACGAATCAGAGGAACCAGCGAGGCTTCATGCTGCTCAAGTTGTCGACGGTTGCTCTGCTTAGCAGGCTTTTTGGTCTCGTGACTGGAGACCTTGCCGAGATCAGCACGACGAGTATTAAAGCTCGCAGATAAAACAGGGCGGTTTTCGCTTTTCATGGGGCTTTCCTTCATGTGATGCGTAAGTGATGCGCTATCTATTATAAGTAAGCGCTTACTGGGTTAATTGCGTAAATTTTTCCGCGTAAAGGTCGCGGGCCGCTCGAAGCGCTGAGCGGGTTACAGCTTCTCCAAAGAGCTGTTTGGCCTGCTCTTCAGAAAGATGTTCGTGCTGAAAAATCAGCGAGGCGACGCCATACTCGGGTGCCGAACGACGCTTGATTTGCTCCTGCAAAAAGCGTCGATAGTCGGTCTGATGCGGCTCATCGCCTGCGTCATGGCGATAACAAGGCTCGGTAGCTACAAACAGTTTTGTCCTGGCTCTATCTTCAAAGGCTTCTTTGACGACCGCTATGTGGTCTTCCAGATACAGTTGATTCACTCGCGGCAGATGCGTCCAATTGCGCTTTTCCGCCCAATCCAGAAGCACGTTGCAGTAAAAGTCGTAAGGCACCCCGATGGAGTCCGCAGCTTGGCGGGCCTTCCAAATTGCCGTCATTTGAGTGGGCGACGTTTTGCAGAGTGAAGTGGCCTTGATGCCCTTGTGAAACCAGTGAGAGTTGATGTCCTCCCGCTTACGCATAATCCAGGCGTGTTCTGAGCGGTATGCTTCAAGAAACAGCGCGGTGGCCTGCCAGGGGTGAAGGATCCGGTAGTCGAACCACTTCGTTGTCATCAGCTCCGATTCACGAAGGAGAAGAGGGCGCTGAATGACTTCCATGACAACCTCATCCATGTCCGAGGTCTTCAGGTCTTCATACAGAAATATCCCTTTGCGTCCACGGTATCGATCCCGTAGGTTCTCAGGAAGGTCGGCAAGCGGAACATGCTTGACCGGCTTGCTGGCCATATCGTGAACGGCATAGTCTCTTCGTGCTTTGGCTGCCATGTCTCTACCCTTTATAAGTAAGTTGTGACTTACTATCCGAAGATCTTACACTAGCAGCGAAAAACACGGTAGTAAAAGTGAATCGAGAGAGTGAACGCGAGCCGGAGGCGAGACGTCCGTTCCGAGGATGAGCTAGGCAGAGTTTTTGTATTGAATGCCTCACTCCATCTATATAAATACCTTTTCCGAAGATATTCTTAATTATTACTTACAGAGAGGAGGTGGCATGAGTCAGAAAAAAGGGAGCGGCGGGCATTACACCAGAATGGTAATTGCCGGTCTCCTAGCTTTTATAATCGTCGCCTTTGGCTACTGCCTGCTGATCCTCGGCCATCTGACGGGCGCATCATTCGTCAGTCTTTTTGCTATCGCTCTTGTGACCGGATTTATCATCGCTCAATGGTCTCGTTTGTCAGAGCTGAGTCTGCTCGGTAGCAGCGTGAAGTTGCGTGAGTTGACGAACAGTGCAGAGGTGGCGATTGAAAATGCTGAGACCGCTATCAAAAAGCTCGAAACTGGAAGAGTGAATATCTACCGAACTGCCTTGGCTCTTGCGATGCGACACCCTGGCGGCTTTGCTTCTGAGTATGGTGACGGTCGGACAAGGGAGTTTGTGCTAGTTGCGGATATGATCAAAAGCGAGGGGCTAGAAAGAGAGTTATCAGACGACCTACTCAAGAAAGGGGCTGTTCTCCTGGCAAGGCAATACGATGGACTGTCACGATTTCAGCACCCAGCTACCGGCTTAGAATTGACCGGTATCGAACCAGAGGTCTTGGTGCAAAAGTTTCGTCTTTGGCTTAAAGAGGATGGTCGGGATTACGCGGAAGACAGGATGGTGCCCTACATCACCGAACAAATCGAACTGCTTAGTCGTCTTATCGAAATCAAACAATCGGCGGAGGCCGCTCGCGAAAGATAAGCCCCGGACGTATTGCCGGGGCTTAGTGGGTTGATCGCTCAGAATTCGCGTATAAGCTCCGTTCCGTTTCCTCTATATCATCGCACTGTGTCGGATACGAACGCGCTCAGGGACGCTTCTCTGCTCGATCTAGCGCTATCCTTGGATGCGCTTTTACATCTACGCTGCAATCGGGTCTGGGGTCAGCTCGTAGCTTTCCACAATGCGCTGAACCAGGGCGGAGCGGCGAACGTCGCTGGCCTCAAATTCAACTAACCCAAAGCCAGGGGTGCGGCTAAAGCGACGCTTGGCGTCATCCAGACCGTTGACCGCAGCGCGAATGTCCTGCTGAGTGCTGTCGCCGTTGATGACGACTCGCACGTTCTCACCCAAGCGGGTCAAAAACAGCTTCATTTGCTTGGGTGTGGTGTTCTGTGCCTCGTCCAAAATCACGAAGGCGTTCTTAAAGGTGCGGCCTCGCATGTAGGCCAGCGGTGCAATCTCGATCTTTCCGGTGCCGATCAGGTATTCTACGAAGCCTTTACCAAGCCGTTCTTCGAGCGCTTCACGAACCGGCGCGAAGTAGGGCGCAAATTTTTCTGCTACATCCCCAGGCAGAAAGCCAAGATTCTCTTCCGCTTCACATACTGGACGGGTGATGATGATTTTCTCGACTTCTTTGGCGATGAGCGCTTCGCAGGCTTCGGCGGCAGACAGGAATGTTTTACCTGTTCCAGCAGGGCCAATGCCAAATGTGATGTCGTTTTGGCTCATGGAGATCAGGTAGTGACCCTGAGCCTCTGAGCGCGCCTCGACGGGTTCTTTGGCCTGTTTGGTCTTGGCGTCGGCCAGGAAACGAACGACGTCAGCGATGGCATCTGATCCAGCCTTAACGCGGTGATTGTCGTTCGCCGGTTGAACTTGGTATTCCGGTTGACGCCGATTTCGCCTTTCTGCACGGCGCTCGTTGCGCTTCTGCTGCTTCTGGTGGTTTGATCGAGGCATTCGCAAATTTCCTATGAAAAAGGCGGCACTAGGCCGCCTGGATCACTTCAGACCTGCTGCATCCTTGATGGAGGCAAGCAGTTTGTTGTCGAATTGGTTTTCGGTCTTATCGACCAGCCATTCCGCTAGCACCACAATCACTTTGACGGCGATGCGCTGCATAACCGGCATTGCGACGACTGCATGTAGTGGATTCATCTTTGCGCCCTCAATAGTAAGTAAGCGTTTACTCACTATATCAGTTGTTTGTAATCCTGCCTATATGCTATCGGTCATTATTGACTTTGAATTTGAGCCTTTAAACCCTCCACCTCCTCGATAAGCTCTTGAATTGAGGCAATCAGCAGCGGAACGAACTTACTGTAGTCAACCGATTGATAAACCGGCTCCTCGCCCGTCTTAATCCACTCCCCACCTCGTTTGATAATTTCCGGTGACAGCATTTCTTTGGGAGCGCGGTCTTCATATACCTCCCCGTCAATGACTATCTTGCCTACCTCTCGAACCTCGTCTTTGTAACCCGTTGCGCACTCAGGGATTACCAATTGCGCCTCGTGTGCCAAAATCCCCATCGACTTATGAGTGGTTGGGTTCGACTTCCACAGATATTCATACACCGGTATGCGAACGATGGTAGATAGCGCCTTTTGGAGCGGCGTTATATCTGTCTTTAAGCGATAATCAGAACCGGTGTTATATGCTACGGATGAAGAGGTAACAAAAATTCCACCTACGTAAGCGCCTCTGAAGTTGAAATCAATCGCATTACCACCACCAGAGCTAGTTCGGTTAAGCGCTACCATCGTGTAAGGAGCTGCGCAATAGAGCTGCCCTGAGTCTTTTAATCGATAGCCAACATGGTTAAGTGCCGTAGAGATTTGTGGATCAGCTATGCCAGATATGCTTCGTAGATCGCCTAGATACTCAGGGCTTTGGTTGCCGCTAATTAAGTAACGACTGTCATGATCTCCACTTAATCGGTGATCATTCATTGCTTTCGCGTGAAGCAGGGTGGTTTCACTGGTGCTAGTTCGGCTTGTTGTTGAGCTGATACGAGCAATAGGAACGGTGCCGATTGCCAATTTACTGGCATCCAGTTCATACAAATCTTTGCCGCTTCCGCTAAAAAAGGTCGCTCTCGCTGTGCCATTCACGTCCAGGGGGAAGGTGGGGTTGCTGTTGCCAATTCCGACATTGCCTGAGAAATAGTTTTTATCTTCTCCGGTAACATAGATGCCAAAGCTATTGCTTGCGATGGTTCCTGCTACACGGAAATATCCAGCATAGGCATTGGTAATGGTGCCGAGGCTATGCTGAACGTAGTTGTAAGATCCATAGGCGTTGGTGATTGTCGAACCCGCACGGCTGGTCAACACGTAGTTATAAGAGCCGAAGGCACTGGTGATCGTGCCGTTTGCGCGGTTCAACACGTAGTTACGTGAACCCTCTGCGGTGTTGATCGTCGCCGGTTCATCGTTGGCGGGGCCGTTGACCACTTCGTTATAGGCAGCCCGTTGCGTCAACGTGTAACTCTCGGTGGAAAGGTAGTCGTTACGCAGCGAGTTATAGATGCCGTAATGAGTGCGGTTACTGGTCAGCGTTCCGTCACTGATGTTAGCAATTGAGTAAATTGCCGCCCGTGTGCCGTTAGCGCTGAACGTATCGTTCATGTTGATGTTGTAAGACGAGCTTGGGGTGGCGGTGCCCAGCGCAATACCCGCTCCTGGGGTGATCTGGAGTGAGTTGGCCTCTAAAGCACCCCCAAACGTGACTTTTCCAGCGTTTGCGGTTACAGGGATATAGGCGGCCCCGTCATACCACGCATGTCGAAAGTTACTGGTCGCGCCGCCCGTGCTGATGCCGTAGCAGTGCAGGCGGGCAAAGCTGGTTTCATCGGTGCGCGCATCGACACGCTGACGAGCGGTGTTAGAGGTAGAGACGATCCATCCAATATCACCTGAGTAGAGGTGGCTGCCGGTTGTTGTATCCCCCGTTTTGTTCACATAACGACCGTCATGGTCGCCACTTGCAACGTGATCACTCATCGCTTTTGCGTGCAGTAGAGTGGTTTCACTGGTGCTGTTACGCGCACTGGTAGAGCTGATGCGAGCAATTGGAACAGTGCCGGTGGTTAAGTTGGAAGCGTTCAGTGAGGTCAGTCCAGTGCCCACACCGCTAATGCCCGCGCTGCTAAAGCGCGCTCGCTCTACACCCGCCACTGATACCCCGATGGTATCCGCAGCGGGGCGATAAAGACCTGTGTTGGTGTCACCTGTCCAGCTAAAGGAGGGCGCTGTGATGGTATCAGAGGCGTTACCCAGGAAGCGGGCGAAGTCGACGTTACCCGAGCCTGTCAGGTTTGACATCCCAGTGTAAGAGCCGGAAATACGTGCATCAGGAATCGTGCCGGAGGCGAGGTTGTTGGCATTTAACGAAGTTAGAGCTGCTCCACTTCCAATGAAGCCGCTTTGACTTTCTACGGTGCCATAAAAATAGTGTTTACCGGTTGAGCTTCCGTAATGAGTAAAGCTGGCATTTCGGTTGCCGATTTCAAGGAAGCCGTTTGCTCCATTTGTGACTTTTAGACCATTGATCGTCCCTTCAAGAGACGTGTTGGTCAGTAAGTTCAAAGGCTTGTTTAACGAAAACGCATCTCGGGTAATGTTTGCTACCGCTTGAGCGTTTGCGTGCAGCTCAAAAACACCGTCACTTACCCACTTGAGACCTGTATCCGCATCACCAAGCGCCAAAGCTATACTGGCGTTCTGACCTAAATGATGGCCATCACCCGCAAGCATTAGCTTACCTGTAATTACATCGCCCGCTTTATTAACGTAGCGACTATCGTGATCACCACTCAAAACATGGTCATTCATCGCTTTTGCATGAAGAAGAGTGGTTTCGCTAGCACTATTACGAGCACTGGTAGAGCTAATTCTTGCGATAGGGACTGTTCCAAACGATAAACTGCTAGCGTTTAAATTTGACAACCCTGATCCACTTCCAGCGGCATTACCTTTCCACTTAACATCACCGGTAAGAGCATTAACCGCAAAGACCCCTGAATACGCGTAACGGACGTCTGAACCAGAGCCAATCGCAAAAAAGCCAGCATCTCCTTGGCCAATAACCGCATCATTGGCGCTTGTCGTCTGAAACTTTAGAGTTGAATTATCCGCAATATCGGTTCGGCGAATAGTGAGCTTTGGCAAAGCTCCTGAACTCGCTATTTCAACGGAGTCGGTGTAGGTTTTCGTGCCGGTAATAGTTTGATTGCCTGATAGCGCCATATATCTTGCATCAGACAGGCTCTTTTCGTAGTAGCGAGCATCATGAGTGTGGCTGTCATTGGCCACGGTCACTGTGAGTGTGGCATTCGCGCTGCCATCCATGCTCACCGTGCCGGATGCGTGACCAGAGAGGCTTAGAGAGTAGGGCGCTGCCAGCTTTGAGGCTGTCGCTGCATTTCCTGAAATGCCGATGTCATAGATGCCAGACAAACGTGCCACCGGCACTGTGCCTGCATTTAGGTTGGATGCGCTTAGGTAGTAGCTTGCCTGCTGACCATCGAGCAAATCGGCATCTAAGCCAGATGATGCACCATCAACCGTTTTCAACTTCGCTAGGACATCGGCAGCGGTGTAACTGGAGGCGTTCAGCTTGGTCGCCAGCGTTGCGTTGATGGAGGCGATAGCGCTATCACTGTCATTAAGAGCAGTCTCTAGCTCCTTCAGGGTGTCATAGGCTGATCCCGCGCCGCCAATCAGTGCGTCGATAGCCGCAGTGATATTTCCATCCACCTGAGCCTTCGTGTAGTAATCACCGCCTTGAGCCTGGAGCTTGAGGTAGCGGTCATCGTGAAGGTGAGTAGCGGGCGAGAAGTAGCTTGACGCTTGACCGCCAAGTGTTGCTGCATCTGCGTTGTTTAGCGCCACAACCAGCTCTCGTGTGCCGCTTAATGCTGTGACTCGAATGCCACTTCCACCCTTTACAGAAAACGTCTGAGAAGGGCCGGTTGCGCTCATTGAGCCGACGTCTGCTGAGATCGTTCCGAAGCTCTTCAGGTCTACCGACTGGGCTAGAGGCTCAACGACACCATCTGAGCGCTTGGCATACATGCGGCCATCGGCAATGTTAAGAGCGATTTCACCGAATGCCAGGTCGGCAGCCGTAGGTATTTTCCCTGGAACGGTGGAGTGTTTGATGATGACTTTATTCATTGGCAACCCTTATTCAAAAAAGGGGCCGAAGCCCCTATATCTCCGGTTCTGTTTAGAAAGTGCCGCCGTCGATGGTGAAACCTTCGATTGCGCTGGAAGAGGTTCCTGCGCCGACCAAGTTCTCGCCCAACTGCACACGCCCCGTCAGGGTGGATGCAGCCCCTACGGTCAGGGCAGCGCCGACGCTAAGGTTTTGGCCCAGCACGGAGTCTTTGGTGACACTAAGAGCGTCGCTTAGAGTCAGAGCGCCGGTTACAGAGAGGGCATTGCTGATGCTGGTCAGCGTGTTGCTGATCGTGAGTCGCTTGGAGGTGGCGTTGTCGGTAATACCGCGAGTGTTAAAAATGTCAGTTGCGGTAATCCGTGTGCCGGTGATGTTCGCAGGAGCGGCCGAACCGATAACGGTTCCGTCAATGTTTCCGCCGTTTGCATCCAGACGGTCGATGACGACGTTTCCGGTGCCATCGGTCAGAATCTCGATGTTGCCGTTGGTGTTGATAGAGCGAAGCGTATTGCCGTCAAGGCGCAGGTTCATCACGTCGACAAACGAAGCAAATGTGGCGACGCCCGCAACACTACCGCCTGCCAGGAAGGTAAAGTTGTCAGTTACCTTGAGAGTGCTTTGTAGCTCCACGGCATTCAGAATCGACGTTTTAAGGTTGTCGATTTCCAGTTTCCGCGTAGTGGCTGCATCAGAAAGACCGCGTGTAGAGAAGTTGCCGCCTGTCTGAGTAAAGGTGCCGTTGAAGCTGGCGGATCCGGTGTTGGTGATACCGGCTGCCGTGGTGAGTCGGCCGTTGTATCGACCAGTGCCAGACACGACGGAGTTTCCACCCACTGTTAGGTCAGTGCCGACATTTAGCGTGGTATCTAGCGCCGCATCGAAGGCCGACAGAGTGCCGGACAGCGCGATGTCTTTCATACCAGCAATAGAGGCCGGTGCCGCGCCTACTTTGCCGGTAAAGACGTCGTTAGCCTCATCCCACAACCAAGCGACCGGAGCTTCGGCACCACGATTTACCTGGAAGCCGGAGTTCTCAGAGGCGATGCCGTCAACGGGCATATCCTGGTTCAGTTCAAGAATGGCGTCACCGATGGCGACGGTGTTCGACTCGATGGTTGACTGTGCACCGCGAACAATCAGGTTTCCTTGGATTACCAAGTCGCCCGTGATGGTGTCGCCGCCTTTGCGGATAAAAGCACCTTCGCCGCCGATAGCGCGGACACTATCGCCATCCCCGATATACAGCACTCGGGACAAATGAGAATGAGCCAGCTCGCCATCAGCGAGATTGGCCGGTGCATTGGTCGTGTGCGACCGTTTGATCTGAATGATGTTGCTCATGCGTTAAAAGCTCCCGCAATTGATTTTGATGTTTCGTAATTCGTTGGTGGATTCCCACTTTTGAGAAGACTCGCTGAACGCCATCACCGACCCTTCCTGACGAGAGTCGAGGTCGGTGTCTACTGCGCCAGAAATTATGTGTGGGCCTGGAACGCCCTGAGTGCCTACCGATGCAACCTTCACTCGACTGGCGTCGACCTGAACGACCTTGTTGTCGCTCTGCACCGTGACTTTGATCTTTACGTCGCTCATAGCTGAGTTACCCCGCTGCGAATGACGAAGTTGCCCTCAACCACCCGAACCACCTCTCGGTTGACGCTAAAGTCGGGCTGGATGATGTCTTGCCAAATCAGCAGGTCGTAGAAGAACTCCCCTTCAGGAAGATCCAGGGTTTCGATGCTGGGCATGGCCAGGATGATTTCGCCCGTCTCAGGGGAGGGCATCTGAATGTGGCCGTTATCCGTCTCTAGTCGAGTGATAAGGCGACTGTCGGTGGTTCGTGATCGCCGAACATCCATGCGAGCCTTAAACCCGCCTAGATGAACAGGCGTCCCGTCGTTGTTGGTGTATGTGATGTCCATGCGAAAGCTGGAACCCTTTTCACAAACAATGGTGTAAACGCCCGCTGACATTGAGCCTCCTAAGTAAGTTGTTACTTACTATTTTGTTTCAAAGGGGAGTAGCTGGTTTTTCCGCCAGACTTTCGAGCCACGAGGACTTCGCCACGAGGACTGTCCGCAACCACACTGACATGCACCCAGCGACCGAACTCTTCGATCATCTGGTCGTAGCCAGGGTGATGTTTAACGATAAAGTCAACCAGCTCACGAGGCGTCATACCAGGAACGCCGAAGTCGACTGCCTGAGCCTTCATGTGCTGAGAGCTGGTGGAGCCGCCAATGGCCTTGTTTAAATCAGGACAGCGATAGCCGGACGTTACGATGATAGGCAATTCACGCGCCTTGCCGTCGGTGCGATGAATGCGGTTGATCTTGTTGCGTAGCTCTTGAAGCCACCAGGACAGCCGAATGGTGTTCGGTAGTAGCTCCTGGGGGATGGTATTGTCGATGTCACGGCGGACGGCTGTCTGTGACGCCTCAAACTCACGACGGGGGAAGTTAGGTGCAAAATGCTCCATTTGTGCCTCCTGTTATTTGATCTGCTTGACGGTTTTGTAGATTTTCGCGACCCATTCAAGAGCGCGAATGCCACCCAAGCTGGCAAAAACACCCACCAGCACGATCTCAATCTCAGATAGACCCTGGAGAAGCCCCATCGAGTAGATGGCCACTGCGCCAAGCCCAGACAGGATCATTTCGCCCAAGAACTTCTTCATATTGAAGGGTTCATCAGCGACCAGATTGCGCGCTAAATGCCCCAGCAGGACGAATCCCACCACAATCCAGAGCAGCCGATCCTCCCAATTGATCGACGTCGCCGAAGCGGCAATGTCATTGATTTCGTCATTCACGAAAAAGCCCTCGTAGGGTAGTTGTCTACGAGGGCAATCATAGCATGTAAGTAAGCGATTACTTACTATTTTGGCCAAGTCAATCTATATCGAAAGAAAGATTCGCGCTGGCAATAATCGAGTGCATTTCCGCCGCACTAGAAGCCTCTCTGATCAGGCGCTTAGTTTTGATTCTTTTCCCCTCTAAGAGACATAACTTTTGATCTACAGATCGCCTAGCTGCGATGACGGTATCGATGACAGCTTGAATAGGGACGCCAAGAGCCTCTGCTTCCGCCTCAATATAAGGGCCGCTGCCCAGTAATGCCTCTTGATATTTAATCTCGTAGACCATCGACTGACCGGTTCCTGGGGTCATTAGCTTCATGCGCATGGCCTCGCAAATATCATCGACCTTTTGCAGATAACTCACTTCAGCATCCGCTCTGGTCTTGTGCTTATTGATCGCCAACTTAGCCAACTTTCACCTCCAATATCACGCGTTTGAACTCAGGGGGAGGGTTAATCTCGACCGAGTATTCTCCTGGCTCATCAAAGTCGATTTGGGTTGGTTCGCTATCTGTTTGTAAGCTGTATCCGCCGACTTCAATGATCGTTCCAATAGGAAGAGGGTCGATACTTAAACTCAAGCCGCTCACCTGATAGGGGGTCTCTAAAACCCCCTTTTCTAGAATCACAGGGATTGAGTCTTCAAACCGAACGAAGAACAGCTCTTCGGGCACCGGCCCTTCAACCTCTAATACTTGCTCAAACATATACCGAGCAATTTCCGGTGTGCTGGCGGTAACTGTGCCAAGTATCTCACCGTCGGTTTTATACCCAATGAACCACTTCATAAATTACCTCTGCGATACCATAGTGGAAATACGAAGAGGTGATGCGTAAGCCTCGTTGGCACTGTAGTTCCAACTCTGGCTTTCGTATTTCCATGCGTAAGTGACGTGATATTGAACATCTAGCCAAAGACCGCCAGCAGGGACGCTGACGTTTCGCATTAACACCCCTTGAGTGTCATGACGAATTAAGGTGTCGCTTCTTTCAGCAGCGCTACCCGACCAAATAACACCCCCCGTGTTTCTATTGATAATGCGAAAATCAGCATTCTCAACCTGAACCAGTTTTGTATCGCCGCTTCGGTCATATCTGCGTATGAATAACGAAAACTCCATGAAGATGTTAGCTGGCCCGCCTGTTGCTCCAGCCTCAACAAAGAATGATGTGAAGGTGTGCCAATCTGCTCTGTCATCGCCATTATGGAGTCTCATGTTGGTGCTTGAATAGCCAGCGGACATATAGAAGGGGATGGTTACCGCACGCCCTTTGATCTGAAGCGTGTCGACGTAAGCATCACCAGTGAAAATCGAGTTGCCGTTTATCAGCGTTGACCCTGGCCGCGTCCAGTTGTCCACCCGATCCTTGGACAGCGAACCCGCATAAGCACGCTGACGAATCAGGCCAAGCGAATCAACACCGGCAATCGTGACGTTATCGCTCAGATCACCCACGAGAAGAGAGGCGTTGAAAACGCCCTGGTTAAACTCAGCAGTGCCGTTCTGGCGAATGCGCCACCCTGCGGATCCGGCTGAGTAGTTGGTGCTTTGAACATCTCCCGTGAATCGTGCTGATGAGCGAACATCGAGGTTGGCTGCGTCGATGTAATCCGCCTTGATACGATTGTTTTCAACCACAACACCGCCCGTAGACGTGCGCAGCTTGCCAATCGTCAAGGTCTGAATCATGGCTTCGTTCATGTAGACCGAATTGCCTGACACCAGAAAGGGCATTGCGCCAGAGGTGCTGCCAGGGGCGGCCACAAAGAACCGATTGGCGATGACGCCGAAGTCTGACGTCGTGCCGTCGTTGTAGGCACCAAAACCACTGACAAAGCCATTTACGTCGAGCTTCAGGGTGTATTGCGCCCCTAATACAGCATCCACGCGATTGGCCACAACGTTCGTGACGAAGCCAACACCATCGTTGCCGCTCAGTCGTTGAACGCCAAATCGAGCTTCAGTGGCATTAGCCGGTGCGGTAAAGACATGAGGCCCATATCGAACCCAAGCGAAGGTTGCGTTTTGAGTGATGCCGTAGTGGGTGGTTACCGTGGATCCTTTGGCATCAATCCATTGAACGAAGGCGCGCATACGGTTTGCCGCGCCGCTATTTCCATGCGCCATGTCGAAAGAAACACCAAACTTCTCGTCTGCTCGCACGGGAACGCTAGTTGATCGAGGCGAGTAGCTGCCTTGATCGTCGGGGAACTGCATGACGAACTTAGCCGCAATTGAGCCGCCCCGATCATTACCTGGAATGATAGAAGTAGCTGAGCTGACGCTGGTCCACCCATTTGTATCGCCGGTATAGAACGATCCGTTGGTAATGAGGTTGGTTGTATCCGCCATGCCATCGACACGCTTATCGACGTTGGCAATCGACGTCGATAAGGTTTGCTGAACGCTTGAAATCTGACCGTTCAGAGTCGATTGGGCAGTGGTGATCTGAGACGACAAAGCGTTGTCGGCAGAGATTCGAGCACTCGTTTCAGTGGAAATGGCAGAAGCGTTGCTATTGGCTTTAGCTGATACCGTGTTGATCGTGGATGACAAAGCGCTATCGGCATTTGCACGGGCGGTCGCTTCGCTGGTGATGGCGGCAGCATTTGCATTCGCCTTAGCCAATACGCTATTCACTTGAGTAGTCAGCGCTGAATCGGCATCTGCACGCGCCTGTGACTCGGTTACTATCGACGCGGCATTAGTATTGGCTTTGGCCAACACCGCATCCACGCGAGTAGATAAGGCGCTGTCGGCATTTGCTCTTGCAGTTTGCTCGTTGAGTATGAGCGATGCGTTGTTGTTTACGACGCTGGTCAGAGATGTGATGGTGGAGGACAAGGCGCTGTCGGCGTCTTTCCGAGCTTGTGTCTCGGTGGAAATCGCTGCTGCGCGATCACCTTGCTCTTTAGTGATAGCCGCTATCCGCGCATTCGCCTCTGTCTCAATTCTTTTTGCAACGGATCCCGCGAGTGTGGATGGCCCGTCGATGAGATCGATGCGCTTGTTCAGCTCACCCCAAAGATGCGACTCACGCACTTGACCTGCCAGAGCATCCAGAATCTCAGGGATGTCCGTTTTGGTGGTGGCCTGGACGGGATACCAGTCGCCCACGGCAAAGGCATTCACGCCGCGAATGTAGTAGTAATACTTGGTGCCGTGCTTTAAGCCGGTGTCTACCAATACCGTGCTTTGTCCCACTTTGACGGCGTTCGACTCAATCATGTTGGTGGCCAGGGCCACGTTAGATCGACGGAACTCCCACAAAGCGCCTGGAGATAAGCCATTGGGCATCAGCTTGATGGCAAAGCTGGTTGCCTCGATGTCGACGCTGGTGGGCATTGCAGGCTTTAGAAGGTCAACGACGGTGGCCATTGACGCTGCTGGCGACTGCTTGCCCGTAACATCGGTGGCTTTAATCCAGTAGATGTAAGAGTGGTTTTTGTCGGTGGAGAAGAAGCGGTTGCTGGCGACCTTTTTGACCAACGTCTTACCCGCTGCCCAACTCGCTCCTTCACGGATCTCGTAACTCACCACGTCCGGGTCGTCGATCAAGTCCCACATCAGCTCAACGCCATCCATGCCGAGCGTTGCGCGGAAGTTTTGAACCACAGTAGGCAGGTCGCTCGACTTCACCACGCTGTATTCAAAGATTGGCGCGGTATCAAAGTCTGCTACACGGCCAGCACCATCGTAGGCCACTACCTTGAAGACCATCGTCTCGCCGAACACGCCTGTCGTGTGATAGACAGTCGCTCCTGCTGCTGCTGTGCCATGACGTAGCAGTGGGCCGCCGTTACGCGACATATACACCTGAGCGCCCGCGTAGTTGCCATCCGAAGGCTTCGACCAAGACACCACCAGATCAGAGGTGAGTGAGCCAGTGCGCATGGTCACTTCTTCTAAAACACGAAGGTCGCGAACGTGCTGAACGGCAGTGATGGGTCGGCTGTAAATCGGGGTAGGCTGCGCATTTTCAGGATCAAATACAGTGGCGTTGTATTCGATGAATTTGATCATCCGCTTATATTCGCCATTGCCGGAGATTCCTGTGATAGAAACTGGCTTGGCGGCCGTGTTTGACTTGCCAACCATATAATTAGCGAAGTCTTGCGGGTCGACGGATAACGGGCCTGAGAGTCGAACCTGCTGCTCAGCGGCATCGTAGGCTTGGATAGCACGCGTCTCGATGACGTCGGTATCCCACAGCTCCACCGAATTGCCCACTGACAGGCCAGAAACGCTCTCCAAGACCACTTCAAGATAACCACCCGATGCAGACATCGATAAGACCAGCAGGTCTTTAGAGCCGATCCTGATGCGCTTGCCCCGAATCGAGGTCGAAAGTCCAGTGAGGTAAATAATCTTGTTGGTGGTGTTGATGTTACTGATGACGCCCGTGCCTCGAATCACCGCAGGGTGCAAAATCAGAAACGACATATTGACCGGCGCTGCTGCAAGTGACAGCGGACGATCAACGTTAATCAGACTGCGAGTCGATCCTGGTTTTACGCGACCGGATTCGCCCCAATCAGGCATGTCATGCTGAAGGAGCACCACATCACCCACACCGCAAGCCATCGACTCGACCGTTGCCTCAAACTGACCGGTCATGATCAGGTGTTCGTTGAGTGCCTTTTGGAAGTGAGCTTCTTTGAGCGCCTGAGCCTGATTGTCGATGCCGACCATGCGCAGTGTGGAAATGCGCTGCGGCTCTCCTCGATCTAACGCCTTCTCATTTACCACTCGAACGATGGCGGGCTTGTTGCCGTTTTCTCGGTCGAAATACTCGACCTCAAACTCGTTGGCTCGATCTTCGAGACTCTGCCAGCTAAGTTGCAGGCTACCTTCGATAATGTTTCCTGAGCCAAACATCATGACCGGCTCGGAGGCTCGATAGATGGCGAGGCTATAAACGTTACCCACGGAAACAAAGCGTGCGCGACCAACACGAAGAACGACCTGACAGGCGTCCCAAATGTTACTCATAGCGTCAAAGACGCCGTTGAAGGTGAGTTGCTGCTGAGCGCAGAACTCCGCCCATTCAACGAACATGCGAATATCGATACGGGATAGGGGCAGGCCAGCGCCATAACGGCGGTTGGTCAGCATGTCGAGCGCGATCCAGGCAGGGTTGTTCGACCACGCGGTTTTGGTTACTCGGCCTGAATAATCGTAGTGCTTGACCTTAATGCCTTTGACCAAAGCGGTAATGCGAGGCATCCCGTTGAGCTGGTCAGAAAGACGGATGCGAACACCATAGAAGGCCGTGTGGTTATACCGAACGCGCTCATTGATGATTTCCGCAACATCGGTGAGCGTCACGCGATCTGTGATCAGGTCGCTTGTAGACTCATCATTAAGACGGCGAATCCGAATGTTGTAGATGCCCTGAGCGAGAACAGGGGAGTCGAAAGACCGGCGAAGCGGCTGACCCGTTTTGGCCGTCACCGTCGGCTCAATGGCGTAGCGAGAGGAAGCGGTGATGGCGGGTGACGCGCCAGTCCATTCGACCTTGTAGCTTTTAGCGCCGCTACCCATGTCGTCAAGATCGACGTTGAATGCACCCGACAAGAAGCCGCTGCCACTCGAAAGGGAGACGGTGTGTGTCTTGGTTTGCTTGAGAACCCAGGCACCAGAACCCACACGAACGAATAGGTTGCCGGTGACTGACTGACTGCCTGTTCCCGTGAGGCGCTGCTGATACTCAACGCGGAGTTTGTCGGCACTAGCGAGAATAGATGCGTCACTGAGCGGTCGATATTGCTTTGGCGAAATGCTGGTCCAGGTCGAGGTTCCCTGGCGGTTGTATTCAATCGCGAAGCTCACCGTGCGATTTAGCCGCTTGCCATCGCTCTTGTTGATTTCACTAAGACCGCTAGGGAAAAGAAGATCGACCCGAAAACCGTCAACCACATCGGTTGTTAAATGAGTGGTATGACTGGTGGTCAGGGTGACAGACTTATTGACCATCCGAGTGGAGGATGCGAACCAGCTAGAAATGTCCTGATTGTCCACACCAAGACGCGTGATGGTTTCGACGTCTTCGTAGTTGGCAATCGGCTGATCCTGAACCTGAAAATCACCAATGCTCTCGATAGGCCCCTCAGAGACCACCATCTGAGAGGTGATAATCTGGGTATCGTCGACGTTTTCGGTCTTAACGTTGACCATGTTTCCGGCGTAGCGGTATTCGCCGTAGATCAGCGGAACGGAGGTTTGCTCCGTGCTGGTATTTTTAGCCCCATCAACACCGTAAGTAGAGGATTCGCTGGTATCACCATAGCCAGGGGTGGAGGGGGTAGGCATCGGCAGAAGGGCGTTGACCACCATCGCACCCGCCATGTTGATACCGGCAATGGCTGCGGAAGTAGCGACGGTTCCCCAGGTGGCTGGCACCATGTAAGGGGCCGCGACCGCTATTGCCACCATAGCGGCGATTCGCAGAACGCTTTTGCCCTTATTGCCACCATGAGGGATTGGCATGACGGTGATGAAGTCGTCTTTTGCGGGATACACAGCGGCCCATGCACCGACATCAAACAGCTCACCGTTGACCGACACCGACCATTTCTCAGGCTCAGGCAGCCCTGTCATGTAGTCGGCTAGGGATTTGCGAGGGTCGTGAATGAGCTTGGATAGCTCCCGATCCTGCATGTTGAAGCAGTTATAAACGACGACCAGATTGACGAAATCTTCGCCCACCTGATCAACGGCTATCAGTTCTGTGTTCATAGAGTCCTACCAAACGAGGTTTCCATGCTGAAAGCCGCTCAGTGCAGACGCCCCCAGCCTTCTCCCATGCGTGAATGAAGCGATCTGGGGCGATTACGATGCCAACGTGAGCCAGGACACCATCGACACGGAAGTAGGCGATAGCGCCCCTTTTGACGCCGTAGAGGAGGGTGTTTCCAAGTCGATCAGAGCCTTCAATAGCGCCCCATTCGCCTTCTTCTGGGGCGACAGGACGCCATCTAATGCCCGACTCGGTTTCACGAATAAGCAGCCTGTCCATGCCAACGTGCTTGTCTGGCGTGTGAATCTCTGGAAGCTCTTTGCCAAGACGCCTAGAGACCTCCATGCAGAGTCCGTAGCAGTCATAGGTGCCGTCTTCGCCTCTACCGTTAATGCGAAACTTGGCCGCCAACAGATCGCAGTAAGTAACCATTTACTTCCTCTTTTGCTCAAAAAAAGACCTCGCATTGAGCGCAAGGCATAGTAAGTAATCACTTACTTATCATATCACCCAGCGTTAATACCTGGGAAGCCGCCATAATTCTCTTCGTTGTTGTGAGCAGAGCATCCATTGGGGCCTTGAAGACTGTAATCGCAGCTCTTTAAACCACCGGTGTATTTGCACTCAGGCCCCTTGTATTGCCACTGGCAACGGTCTCTGCGCTGCATTCTGCGCGGTAGGCGAAGAGAGAGCGGGTTTTCCATTCCAAGGACAAACGACAGGGTGTAATCCTGGCTGTTAGCAGATGCCTTTTTGACGGCATACGTCTCTTTGAACTCTGGCGGCTGACTCATGTTGCCGGTATTCAAAAAGAACATCTCGACCTTAAAGCCCACGCCGCCCCGATAATTCTCCATATAGCGAACCACGACACCGGTTCGGTCGAAAAACGACAGTGACACCTCAGAGGGTGAGTCGATCTCGGCAGAGTGATTAAGGTCAAACTCGGTGGAGGCGTAAACGTTACCCTGATATTCGATGTCGCTATTTCCGTTGCGACACAAGCGGATTTTCTCGACCAAATTGCCGGTCGCGTGATCGATCACATCGATGACCAACATGGGAATGAACGCCTCCGAAGAGGCGATCCGGTTTTTATCAATTACAGTGGCGACAGAGTGATGACGTGGCATATCAGACTTCTCTCAACTTAATGTCTTGGACGTTCCAGCGCTTGTTGTTGCCGGATCCCGAATAGGTGAACGTTAGTGGCCCTTGAAGCTGAACCAGGATCAGCTCTTTCGTTTGCGGGTTCCGCCAATAGAAAGGCTCAATGGTGCCGTTGACGGACACCTCGAAATTCTCAAGCTGCTTCTTCTCGCTATCTTTCAGATTGGTGAAGCCGGTCTCGAACAGCCGCTTTCGCGGCTGCTTGTATCTGGCTCGATTGATGCTGTAGCCGCCTTCGGTGACATCACGAACGGCGTTGTCCAGGGAGGTCTGTTTGAATCGAGACGAATCCTCCTTGGTTTTATCTGCCGTCGCACCGAAATTAGGCATGATTGGATAGCTGCTCATTACCGCATTGCCCCCTTCATAGAATCGCGGAAGTTGCCGGGGCGACTGATCGCCTTCAGCACAACGTCCAGAACATAGGTATCACCGTCGAACCGGCCGCCCATCTTCTCGGCCTCAACTTCTTGACCCGACTGGTTAATGAGATTGAATTGAACATTGGGGCTTGTGCCGCCTTTCATCGTGACCGGAATCGTGCGGCCATCTGGGAGAGGGACGTAGGCTTCTCGGTGGGCACCTTCTCCAAAGATCGACACTTGGGGTTTGTGCGCGATGCCGCCGTTGGCATAACGCTGAAGTGGCAGAGGCCCCATGTCAGTCATGATGTTGCCGTTAGCGCTCGCCGTAATGCCCCCAATTTGCCCCATGAAGCCGCCAGCGATAGCAGGGGAGGTGTTGACCTGGGTAGCGAAGCCGCCAGCGATAGCAGACCCCGTAGCGCCTTTTAGAAGGCCACCAACAATGCCATCCAGCGCATTCGTCATCGGAGTGATCATCGATTTTTGCAACTGAACCCGAAGCATCTGCTCAAGCACATGGTCGATAAGGCCCGAGAAGCTGAACTTGCCTTCTTTCACAAAACGAACCATCTCATCGATAGCCAGGTCAGCGGTCTCTTTCCAGAGGTTCGCCCAGTCCATCTTGAAGTCGTTCATTTCACGGAGCATTTTTTCCCAGCTAGACTCGGCGTTCTTCTCGATGTCGCGGAGAGCTTCGGCTTGATACTGGCGGAGGGCATCTGAGAATTGAGCGATTTGCGAGGTGTCGACGCCAGCCTCACGCATTTTCTCCAGCAGCTCTTCGTATTCCTTCACCTGCTCGTTTAGCTCAAGGGTCTGCAAGCGCAAACGCATCAGACGACCCTCTTCGGTGTCCTCCATGAAGCCAGCGGTTTTACCGAGCAACTGCATGTAGGCTTTTTGGCCATCGGTTTCGGCTTTCTTTAGCCGCTCGATGTTGTAAAGCTCTTCTGCGAAGTCACGCGCTTGGGCCGACAACTGATCGAACATGGTTCGGTCTTTGTCGGTGATCGACTCGGCAAGCTGACTAATGCGCTCGTTTAATCCCTCAAGGTGCGGGTTGATCTCCTCGGCAGTGCCTCTTACCTGCGCAAGCCGGATAGCAAAGCCATTCGCCAACGTGCCCATACTGGCCAGCGCACGCTCGGAGTCTTTGATGAACTGAGGGGTTTTCGGCTTTGCAGTTGAAGGCTTCTCAACGTATTGGTTGGCCTGCTCATACGACTCAACAAAGTTTCGGTGCTGCTCGCGGAAGGTAATTTCATTCTCGCGCAAAGCGGCGATGGCTGCTTCTGCGCGAGCAACTTCGGCCTGGGCGGTTTCACTTAGAGCGCCAGAAGAGTCTTTGTAGCGGTCAAGCACCGCCTGCTCGGCTGCCAAGTTACTTGAGATCACCTGCAACTGACCGTCCAGCAGGTCTTGTGCCGACTGAATGGCGAGGCGATTAACTTCTTCGACCCGCTCTTGATTGCCACGAGCCTCTGTCAACATGCGCGAATGCTCTTCACGCTGCTCTCGGAAGGCGGCACGAAGAGGGTCGATTTGATGCTGTAGCATCCGCTCGACAGAGGCTTTGGAGCGCTCTACGTTTAGATAGTGAAGACCTTGCTCGCCCACCTCTAAGGCTCTCTGAGCCTCATCAGCTTCGGCTCGCAGACGCTCAATCTGAATCGTCGTGGTGTCGACAAGTGATTGGGCTTGGCCACGTTCATATTGGCTCAGTCGCGGATTGGCAGCTCGGCTCTGGAATTGCGCAAGCCACGCTTCCTCGCGTTCTAGTTCGGCTGTTTTTTCCTGAAAGCGCTCTCTGATCTGATCGACGTTTTCGGTTGTGGCCAATAGCCCGCGACTTTCCAGAATGGTTCGTGTCGCCTCGTCAACGCCGCCGGTTAGCTCTTTGATGGCTTGATAAGCGGTGTAAAGAATGGAGACTGCTGCAAACGCTGGCCCTGCCATAGAGGCAAATGCCATTCCCACGCGACCTACAGATCCAGCGAGGCCGCCAAAGGCAATGCTTGCTCGCTGAGAAGAGGAGCTGGCGGCATCCACGGCGTTTGCAGTGGTTACCGCTGTCGCTCTGGCCGCATCCATGTGACGTCGATAGTTTTGAAGAGATGTGCCTAACATGCCGGTCTGAGTGTTGAGACTCATCATGGCAGTAATAAGCGAGTGCGTGATTTGAGTGGCGCGACTAACCACATACCATGTAGCAAACACCTTCAACAGCGATTGAATAGCGTCACGGTTCTCGTAAATGAAAACCAGACCCTTCTCCATCCAAAACGCCAACTCTTTCATGGCCTCAGACAGCTCTTGAGCGAACAGCTTTGCCTCAGAAGAGGTCAGCCATTGGGACATTCGGTCAGCCATATCCTTGACGGTCGAGAAGTAGCTGTCGGAATCTTCAGCAGAACCGGCGACATCCTTCAAGAACAGCTTCCAGCGAGTGTTCATGGATTGAAGAACGCCTTGCCAAGTGGTCATCATCCGAACACCGGCACCATCAAAGGTCAGTGCCATCTCAGATAGCATCTTGTTCAATGCAGTGCGCGATTCAACCGTGCCGCTTTCGATCTTCACGACCAGCTCTGACATAGAGAGGCCCATCGAGCGAGCCATGATAGCCATCGCGCTGGGAACCGCCTCACCGAGCTGTTGACGAAGCTCTTCCATCGAGATAACGCCTTTACCGACCATCTGCTGAATGGCGATAGAGGCGCGGTGGAGAATGTCACCGTTGCCACCAAACGTTGCTACCGCATCCGTCAGCGCCTTCATGCTTCCATCGGTAGGCTCCAGGCCAACGGTTCGGAATTTGATGAACGCATCGGTGATCGACTCCATCGTAAACGGTGCGTTTTGCGCGAAGTCAGTCACGAACTTGGTATCGGCTAAAGCGTCCATGTTGCGCTTGGCCATGTCCGATTCTGACGACATGCCGCGCATCATGACGGTAAGTTTCTCGATCTCACCGGCAGCATTCATGATGGCCATCTGCCATCCGAACGTTGCACGGAAGATCGTGCCAAGCGCCTGCTCGGCAGTAGCTAAAATGATGGTTAAATCGCGAGTTTTAGCCGCTAGACCCTCAACAGAGGCATCGAGCTTTTTGACTTGAGCGGCGCTGCTGACGGCTCTATTTTCAAATTGACTGAGCAGTCGACCAGCGCCACGAATGCCAACCTCGAAGTCGTTCCCGTCAAGTGACAGAACGACAACCAAGTCATCGCCTTGCTTGTTCATTCAATTACTCCCAAATGTGCCTTTAGGCGATCAATGGCACCCTTTTCCATGCGAGCCTCTTGGCGGATGGGCTTATCGATTTCAGCCTCAAGCTCACGGAAATAGCCGTTGATCGTTTCTTGATCACCGGACTGGGTGACGAGCAGCAGACGGGCGTGGCGCTGTTCTTCGTCAGCGCGAATTCGGGAGATATTTCGGTCGAGCATCCAAAACGATGTCAGGGGCAGTTTCAGAACGTCTCGATGGCTAATTGAGTAAAACCGCATGACGCGGGATATAAAAAAGCCGAGGTCGATGGCCTCAATCCTCGGCGCTTCATCGTCCTGTTCTGCCCGCGCTACTTTTTTGCGTGTTCCTCTACAACCTGCTGATCAATCGCGGCAGTGTTGATGAAGTCGAGCAGCGTTTTGAGCTGACGAACGGTCATCAGATCGAGGGTTTCGTCGGTCATGGTGGGGATCACGCGCAAGATATTTTTGCGGTAATTGAGAACCAGCTCTTCTTGAGTGATGCCGCCTTTTTCCAACTTCTTCTCCATAGCCTTCTGTTCAGAAGTCATGGTGATAAAGTCGCCAAGCGAAATTTCGCAAATGTCGTGAATCTGTCCCTTAAACTGAAACTGCTTCACCACATTGCTTAGCTCATCCAGGTTTAAAATTTCAGCCACAGTCGTTACCTCGGTTAGTTGTCAAAAAAAGGGGCTATGTAAGCCCCTTATAATAAGTAAGTAGTGACTTACTTTCTAGCGTTAAATTAAGGTGTGGCTTTGCCAAATTTGGCCAGAACACCCGTGTCGTCGGGGTAGGCCGTAAATTCGATGTTGTAGATTCGCTCTTGGTTGTGACGGTAAGCGAAGCTGAAGTTACCGGCAGTGTTGGCTTTCACGAACTCCACCGGCTCGTCGGCGTTTCCACCTGATACCGGAACAAGTTTTAACAGGCCAGCACCGTCGATCAGAGAAACGCCAACGGCGTTATTGACGACAAGCTGACCGGCAGTCACTTGAGATCCAGGCAGCACCAAGCCAAGCAAGGCCAGAGTGGTTTCAGCCATAGGCACAGTGATCTTGAACTGACGCTTGGTGATAAACTCGTCTACCGCCGTCTCGCCGTGCTGATCGACGGTGATAGGGTAGGTGGTGGTCTCGACAGAAACTTCAACGCCACCTTTGGTCAAGCCAAGCTCGGTGCCTTTGAAGTTGACGTTGCACGCACCCAATTTGATGTTTTCGCGACTCATATAAGTCTCCTATTGCTCTAGTCGGTAACAGCTAAATTCAAGGCGAAAAGCGAACTCAAACAGACCTCCATTGGAGATGGGGTAAGTGGTGGGTTCGCTGATTGGCCTGACGTGATTGAAGTGATAATCACCAAACCGCTGATTCGTCACATTCAAAACCTTCATTGCCTTCTGGCACAACGCGAAACCCGCTTCTGGGTCGCTATGCCGGACGACAATTTCAATGATGTCGTTGTAATAACCAGGAAGCTCAGGGTCGATCTCAAAGCCAGGAATGGGGGTGTCAACCATGATGGCGAAGTTGACTGTTTCCGGCATGAAATTGAAAAAAACGGGGGTTTTTTCAAAGCCTACGCGGCTATCTTTCAACCCCTGAACAATCGCTCTTTCAATCATAAGAGCCTCCGTTAGCCCCGATTCATTATCTGACTGACCGCCCGTTCAATCCGGCGTCGATATACCGCCTCTACGTAGTTCATTGAGCGGGCCATAAATCCACTTCCCACTGAAAGATTAGGGTCGGTATTTCTAACCCTTTGATCCTTCTCCCTCGATTTGCGGCCCAACCCTTTAAATTCGCCGGACTCCAGCCTTTTCGCGTAGGTGATAACACGCTGCCTACGTATGCCGTTGCGAGTGCGCTGATTGCGACGAGCATTGGAGTCTACGAACACCTCAAATACCGTTCTGCCACCTGCACCCGCCCGAGACAGCCGCCTAATGCGAAAGGCTTTTTCTAAAGCACCCGTATCTAAGTGTGCTTGAAGCTCCGCCCTCCGCTTAGCTTCTTTTGCCGCCTGCTCAAGCAAGGAGTAAACGGCTCGGTTTGTCTTCTGGACGACGTTGTTCAGGCGAAATTGGGTGCTTTTTACACCGACGATTTTGAGACCCATACCTTCAAGCCCACCTCGTTATGATCATGGCGACCCATGATGTCCAAACGCGGTGTCAATGAAGACACCTCAAGCTGAAAGCCCAGTATTTCCAGGCGATCACCGATCTGAATGTTTAGTCTTGGTGGAAGCAAGACGATGGATTCAGAACTGACTTCCTGGCCGCGACCTCGTGATGCTGAGCTGTCAGCGCGCACCGACGTCGACTCTTTGGTCATCTTCAGCCGCACAAGAGAGCAGGGGACTCGCAGGCTTGGCCCATACGTCTCTCGACCCCAGTCATCAAAGCCTTTGCGCTGACTCACAAAGCAAAATGTGTTCGGTCGGAACATGATTTATTCTACCTTTGTTGCGAATAAAAGTAAGCACTTACTTACTAAGCGGGCGTAAGTAACGGCGACATTGAGGGTGAAAGAGTGAATCTCGCACCGACTCATACTCTCCGCGCTCAATGGTCGTTAGAACCTCACCCTCAAAACCCACCACTTCAAAGCTGTCCGTTGGCGACATTGCCATGACAGCATCCGCAAGACACAAGACCCCAAGTCCACGCATCAGGAGCTTCGTAAAACGCTCTGTAAGCTGCGATTTTCCGTTTGCATCCGTCGATAGCTGTTTTCTCTTTTCGACGCTCTCGCGTGAGCGTAGAAGCGATGCTGACGTATCCCAATCGTTATCGTCACGCATTGAGCGAGCGATGATAGCGATACGCTTCATGTCGAGCTGAAGCTGGGCAACTTTTCGCTCTCCATCACTAACAAGACGCTCATAAACGAACGACCGGTGGTGAAGGGCGATGTCGTTAGCTTCCATCGTGACGTCTTGATTGGATATTTTGGAGGCTTGCGAAAGGGACTGAGAGATCATGCTGTCGCAGATACCAAGAAGCTCATCATTTCTAAGCCTCAACGCCGTTAAAAAGCCGGTATCAGAGACGCCGGTCATTTGGCCAATGGCAATCCGAGAAGACCTGGCTTGTGATATGGCTCCGTCCTTGGAACCAATCAGCGCGTTCATGAAGTTGCGCTCAACCTCAATGGCGCTGTTTGCTAACTGATCGAGGTAGGAGAAGTCATCCACGACCAATCCTCCAGCGGCTTGTTGTCCAGCGAGTGAGGTATCGGAAAGCCCGCATACACACACCTGTGTGAATCGGCTTGCCGGTTCGGAACATCTGCGAGGTTTCACCAACGGTATCTGAGAGAACGCCAGAGTGACGTTTGCTTTCGGCAGTGGCACCGTAACCAAGAATTTCATCGGCCTCGATGATTTGCGCAATCAGAAGGTCATCGATAAATGGCTTTGGTAGGGTGTCAAAGGTCTCGCGACTCATTACCTCAAAAGCGAATCCTGCCTGGATACCCTCAAAGGTCACATGATCTTCGCCTAGCGAGTCTGTGATGTCGAAGCGAAGAGTCTTGATGCGGTGAGCCGCTTCAATCAGCGCTTTACGACGATCTTCATCCGACGATGAAAGCCAGTTGTCGATGCGATACACATCCATCGCCAACATATTGGCTTGATTCACCGTCTGGAATGACTCACGCGGAATGTCCAGCTTGTCCAGATCTTGAACCAGCAGCGACTCGCTGAATTTGATGAACTGGTCGTCTTTCCCATTCACTTTGAGCGTTACGACCAATACCCGTCGACGTTCCGACTCGTCGAGCGTAGTCAGCTCAGAGGTGATGGGGATGTCTAGCCGCTCATCATCCCCATAGACCACCAATTCTGTTTCTGAAAGTCTGACGACACCGGTCTGGTCGGCGATTTCATACGTTGCACTGGTCGGGTGTGCGACCGCAGAGATGTCGATAGAGATGGAGAACGACTCGCCAGCGTCAACGATCTTCATCGCTTACTCCCCCTGAGCCACCAGAATTTCGCGGATCAACTCATTGATAGAGCGACCCTTAACGCCCAGCTTTGAACCGATAGCACGAAGGCCGGAAATGCCGCCGTCTTCTCCAGACTTATCGGCCACTGCTTCAAGCTCTTCGCGGGTATAGCGCTTCGTTGGGGTCGACTCTGCAACCGCCACCAGGGCATCGCGAAGCTCAACGGCCACGTCGGCCACCTTGCTGATCGACTCTTTGGCGTGCTGCTGATTGATTTGATCGGTTTTGTCGCTGTTGATCTTGTCAGCCGACGCGACCGTCATGCCTTTCGCGGCCAACTGCTCTACTCCCGCGCCCACTTGCTGACCCTCCAGTGATTGAATCCGCATGGCCGCCCCCACCATTGACACTTCCTGGGGGGTTAGCTCGCGATCACTCACGCCATCTGTGAAGGTGATTTGATAGAGCGTGCCGGTATAGCCGCTCAATACGGGTTCTACGATTCGGACTTTCATATCTGCCTCCTAAGACAAAAGGGGAGCGAGTTGCCCCGTCTCCCCTATAAGTAAGCTGTTACTTACTGTTTAAGCCGAAATTAACCGACTTTTACCTTGTCCAGTGTTGCCAGGGACTTGGTGGACTTCAGAGCCAGACCGACATACCACTTCACGCGGTAGCGGATAGCGTCTTTGTTCTGAATAGTGCCAATCTGCTCCATACGGATACCAGCAGATGCACCGCCGAAAATACCGTGCAGACCATCGGTCTCGTTAAGACGAGCAGCCACGATGCTGGAAGATTTCACACCGGCATTATCAGCAATCGGCATGAAGTCGTTGACCAGAACCGGAACGCCGTTGTGGGTCAGCATCGGACGACCGAAGTTCGGCATCATGACGTGAGCAGGCTCCAGACCACCGGTTGCACGCAGAAGGGCGCGCAGCGCACGAATATGCGCAGAGGTCATGAAGATGGCATCAGCGCCGTTCGGCACCGCATCCAGCAGCTCATCGAGCATGGTGAAGGACAGTGCTGTCTCAAGGCCGTCGATTTTCTGAGTCGGTGATACCAGACGCAGAACACCGTCAAACTCTTTCGGGTTCACGCTGGAGTCGCCTTGGGCCAGAGAGCGGCGGAACTTGCGAGTGATAGCCTTCGCCTTACCTTGCACTTGAATAGCAATCTGGTCGTTAAGATCAGATTGTGTTTCTGCGGTGAATTTGTCGATGTCCACGTCGCCCGCCAGGATGCGCAGCTTGGTGTTGACCTCTTCAAACGTCGCAGCGCCTTCAGGCACGGGGTCGTAAGGACTCAAAAACTCCGCTTCACTCAGAGTCTTTTCGCGGTTGTAGTCGTAAGACTTGCCTTCAGAGCGCACGAAAGGCAGCACTGCAAGCAGGTCTTCTTTGTCGATAATTTCTTCAATGATACCGCGCTGCAAGTCTGTATTGGACAGTTTGGCAGCTTCTTCGACCAGCAAAGGCATATCAATTACCTCGTTTCAGTTAATCACTACTTAGAGAGGCGAGGCCCACAGAGATACGTCCTACGCCTGCGGCGACAGGTTTCTCGGGTGCCCCAGCTTCGGGTTGTGCAGAACCGGCTCCAGGCTTAGCCTTTGCTCGGATCAGCGAATCTCGGTCAGGGTCGGCCGCTACGATTTTGCGCAGAGCGTCGTCGAAGCTAAGAGGCTTACCGTCGCCACCTACTAAAACGGTGCGATCTTTAGCGCCTGCTGGCTTGTCGTAACCCACGACCTTTCCGTCTTTCACGTCGAAGTGCTGGCCATATACCACTCGCGCTTTGGAGGGTGTCAGCAGCAGCTCATCGGCGATAAATTTGGAGTTGCCGAAGTCAGCACCTACGGTCATTTCTTCAAGATTTTTGACCAGAGAGGCGTTAATCTCACGCAACTCATTTAGCTCTTGATCCTTGGCGCTGAGCGTTAATTGATGCTCGCTCACCATCATCTCTTTGAGTCGATCAAATTCGCCGCGAGCCTCAAGATCCGCCTTCTCGCGGTTGGCCTCTTCAGCCTTACGAGCAGCTTCGGCTTCAAGCAGCGATTTGATCTGGTCTGGCGTCACATCACCGAACGCCTGGACTTGCGCTTCTAACTCGCGAATGCGCTCTTTGCGCTGCATGGTTTCTTTCAACAGCTTCGCTTCACGATCAGATAGCTTCTCACCGCCTTCATTGGCAGGAGCTTCACCGCCTTCATTGGCAGGAGCTTCACCACCTTCATTGGCAGGATCTTCACCGCCAGGAGCACCTTCACCAGAGGCAGCACCGCCGCCTGCTTCACCGCCTTCATCACCAGCGGCGTCCATGATTCGTGCATCAGCTAATAACTTCAGATACCAGGGCATTGCTTTCTCCTTTACGACCTATCTCTTGGTCTATCGGGGCGTGGTTCGCCGATCACTGGGCTACCCACTTTGGGTTGTTTGTTTCCACGGATGGAAACGATGCGGTGGGCAGTCGAGGCTCTTCTGTCTCACCGTAGGTTTTCAGTTCGCTTTCAATCGCTTCACGAAGGTCTTTCTTCAAATGAGGGAAGAGCTTATCGACCAGAGTTCGCATTTGCTGACGCATTACCGTCTTCGGTGCATCGATCAGAGCAAGTCGCTCACACACCGAAAACTCATCCATCAGACCACGAACGTCATAGCTTTCGGCGTAAGTGACGTATTTGAAGTCATCGCTTACTTCCTTTTCTTCGCCTGCGTAAAGCAAGACCAGACGTGCAATCTCGTTCTCGGCTTGCTCAAGAGAACGTGATTTGGCAGACAGCAAGGAGTTGACGCGCTCAAAGTCGTAGGCTTTTGCCACGCCTGAGCTGTTATCGATCCCTTTGCTGTTGTCTTCTTTGGTTCGTTCGCCAGCGACACCTACCGAGTGATAGATCTCATTGATAATCTTGCCGATCACTTGGAGGATAAGGTTGGCTTGCTTGACGTCCGGTGACAGATAAAAAGGCCCCCTGCCACCTTCACCGTCATAAACGAACACTCGCTTGGTGCCCATTTCCAGCATCTTTTTGTAGTCGTCATCCCCAGGCATCAGGTTTTGAGCGGGAATGGCGAGCTGCGAAAAAGTCTGGTCTTGGATAATGGCGTCCAGGTTCGAGAGATAGTTGGCTACCGCACGATCCAGATACGCTACGTCGTTGATAAGAGCAGGGGAGGTGTATTGCGACTCGTGGTTGCCCAGAGCATCTAAAGCCACAATCGGAACAACACCCAGGCTATTAATGCCTTCTTTTTCAACCTCACAAGCCATCGACGTGCCGGATCCTTTCTCGCAGATCAGATACCACTTATCGCGAGTCCAGATACGCCAGCGTTTCTTGATGCAACCCGTAGAGGTAAAAGGGTCGTCGTCGTCACGAACAGGCTCGTAAATCAACGCCCAAAGCAGCTCTCCATCTTCACCAAAGCCCATGTCGAGCATGTGGGTGGGTGGAACGATGTAAGCGTAAATTTGTGAGCCGCCGGTCTTCTGGTCAGCGACCGAGATCGCCTCTCCATCCTCCAGGCTGCTATCAACTACGATCCAAATGCGACCAAACGTAGAGGCTTTCACATCGGCTTGACGCATAAACTGCTGAATCGTCCGCCCGTCACGCGTGGCCCGCTTCCAGAACTCACCGAGTGCCGGGGTGGGGTCATCCTGGCGTTTCACTTCGCCACGGAAGACATACTTGTTGACGAGGTTGACGATCTCGCGAGTGTGGTTAAACCGATAAGCACGGGAAAGGCGGTCTTTAAATTCCTTCTTGCCTTCTTTGTGATAGGCGAAGATGTTTTTCGCAAACCATTTACGGCCACCGTTATAGGTCGCCTCTAAGAATTCCCAGTGTGCAAGGGTGTCTTCATATTCAGGATGACGCCGCTTGATAACGCCTGTTAAATCCATACCTTTCACCTTTAAGCCCTAGTTGGCAATTCAAGCATAAGCCCAATAATAAGTAAACACTTACTTACTTTTTAGATCAAATAGAAGCGCCCATGATGTTGCGTTTGCGCAGAGGTCGTTCGATTTCAAGACAGTAGCCCAACGCGTCAGCAGGGTGCTCAACTCCCGCCGCCTTATCGATGTCTCTCCCACCTGGCTTGTAAAGCGTCTGCTCAAAGGCCGCAATGGTTTCTCGACACGTTTCGTTGACGTAGAGCCGAATTTGGCCGGAGGCCGACATTAGCATCGAGTTCACCGCATTCACCCTGTCTGAAATGGGCGGGTGTTTGCGCTTAAACTTGATCCGCTTGAAGCCCCGATCCCTAAAGATGTCGATGTCCGTTTCGCCCCTAGCGTGTTGTCGCTGACCACCGGCAGGGTCGGGATATACCGTTACCTTCTCTTGCCAACGCCAAAACTTACGCTCGATGGCGTCGCAGACCTCGGAGGTGTTGGAGGAGGGCAGGATAATCTCGTCAACAATCCAAACGTCGCCGTTGGGCTGCGGTTGCATGATGACCGATGACATAGGGTCGATGTTGAAGTCCTGGCCTACCCAAATGGGCAATGCTGGATTGAACGGATACCGACCGACGTGGCGGTTGCGATCAAACGGATAGTAGACGCGGCCGCTCATGGTCGAAAATGAGGCGAGGTATTCCTGCTCAAAAGACTTTGGATCCATATCGGCCCGCGCCGCTTCAATCTCTTCGGTGGGTATGAACGGCGAGGTGGCTGTTTCATACTGCCAAGACTTCCATTGGCCCTGAAGCTGCATTTCGGGTCGCTGGCCGATCTTCCAGAGTTCGTAGAGGTAGTTGAAGCTCTTGGGCGTGCCGATGATCATGGCACCGCCACCCGTTGACGATAGCGTTGGGCGAATAACCTTCACCCATACATCCGCCTTCATATCCTGAAACTCGTCAAGCACAACGAAGTTCAGCGCCACGCCTCGAAGTGTGTCAGGACGGTCGGCACCTTTCAGCGCGATCTCGGTTTTGTTGCGAAGCGTAATGGTCAGCGAGGAGTGGTTGATCTTCTTGATCCAGCGCTTAGGCACCATCTCAAGCATCTCGTCCCACATGATCTGCTTGGCCATGCGGAAGGTGGGTGCGATATACCAAATCCGAGCCTTCGGATATTTGGCTGCCCGCATGATCATCGCTTTGGAGAGGGCGGTTTTTCCCCAACGTCGACCAGCCACCACGACTTTAAATCGGTGGCGAGACGCATAAACCTCCATCTGTTTGTCATGCAGAGAGACATCGACAATGGCGGCCATTAGTCGTTATCCCCCTCAATCACGAGGTCATTTTCAAGCTCTTCGAGCAGATCCCCTTCCAAATAGGGCATTGCATCGCCAATCTCGATGTCGTCTTCCGGTAATTGGCCCTGCATGGATCGAATACGCTGCACTTCGTCAGGCGTGAGGCTGCGGACGAGCAGTTCCGGGATGTCGTCTTCCTCGCCGAGATCTTTATCAAGACCAATGACCGCCCACTGATGCTGGCGAATCAGCCCCAACGTGGTTGCGCCCATTTGTAGAGCTTTGAGATCAGGCTGCGCGGTAAATAAGCCCTTGCCTCGTTGAGCATCGACGAGGGTCTTCACGGTCATTTTGTGAAGCATGTCGAGAGCTTTGAAATGGCTTTCGCGGGCTTGCTCACCACGCTCTGTCCACTTGTCGACGTTCTTGACGGCCTTATCGATGATTTCGGCTTCGATCTTCTTGTCGATGGCCGCCTCGCCCTTTTTCACGCCATCTTTGTTGAAACGGCGTGATAGCGTTTCGCGGGTAACACCGTATTTCTCCGAGATTTGGTCGAGATTAAATTCGCCAGAGGCCCACATAGCACGCGCTTCTGCCCACTGTGCAGGACTCAATCGTTTTTTTGCTTCGCTCATTCGTAAGAAGCGCTCCAGATCGCTCAGTTTTGCGTTCTCAGCGCTTTTAAGCGTTTGGACGTATCAGCGGATACGTCGCACGCGAAAGCGCTCAGACAGCGTTATTAGTCCGAGCAGAGCAGCGAAGAATGTTGATTGTGGGGGATCGATGGCGTGGCCGCGTCGCGCAGAGGTAGGCTCACTCCTTTGAGCTATTGCAACGCGGCTTTCTCTGTCTGTTTTTACTTACAAGTAATACAAGTCCTTCGGAATAGGGGTTTTATATAGATGGAGTGAGGCATTCAATACAAAAACTCTGCCTCACAGTCGGAGCATGGTTTTTCCGAATTCCGTCAGATCATACGTGCGGCGGGCGCGCCCGCGACGCACGGCCCATTGATCGTTTTTCTTGATAAACCCCTTCTTGATGAGCGCTCGCAGACTGAATTGCATCGACTCTTTCGAGGTCGTGTAGGGCAGTTCGGCAAGAAGTTGGTCCATATCAACAGCCTCATCCTGATCCATTCGGTGTTGGTGGATCACGGACAGGATTTGAATTTGCTTCTCGGTTAATCGATAGAGGCTCATTTTGAATAACTGACTCCGGTTATCTGTGCCAATCGGTCAAGGTTTAGTGGTTCAGAAGGTGCCTGAAGATCAAAGGCGATCAGCGGCAGTCGTTGAGGTAAATCGCGGCCATAGTCGGGGTTTTTGTAGGCACCATAGAGAGGGCTGGTGAAGATCAAGCCCTGTATCTTTGCGATCAGCTCGCGTGGGCCGTAATTCAGGTCGTCCAGGCTTCGCCCAAGGTTGCGACCGGTCTTCTCAAGCGATGAGCAGGCGTAGTAAAACGCGGTCAGCTCGCGCATAGCTTTGTGGCGAAAAGCCGGCGACATTGCCTCTATCTCTGCGATCAGCCCTTCGGTGTCATAAGGGTGCGAGTCCAGGTAGCGACTCATTACTTGAACGCCTTTGCCGTAGTTCTTGTTCTGCACGGGCTTGGCGAACTGAAACCCTGCTTTCATGGCGAACGGGCTGAACTTGGACATGGCCGACTGAATTTCCATGACCTGACGCGGATGAAGTCGAGCCGCCAGATTGATCATCCGGTAGCTAACACCGACGCCACGGTAGAGCGTGTCCACCACCGAGCGATTCACGATGGCGAACAGGTCATTGACGAACTTGCCACGCGCCGTATTCGTCAGCTTCGTTCCGCCTGTGGGTTTGATTTTCGGGAACATTCGGTGACGCGGCTCAAGCAACAGCTTTGGGTAGGCCGTCACAACCACGCCAATCAACTTCCCATCCATCGTGCACCGATAGTATTTCTGGCCAAACGAGTCGGATTCGGTCTTGTAGTGAAGATCATGAAGCGAGAGCCAGTCTTCTCGATCCCCAGGCTCCACCATCATTCGCTCCAGAAGGGAGAAATGAGCCGGATACTCGCCTTTAGCGGGGCGGTAGACGTGTGTATCAGTCGTCATACCCAAACTCCGGCAGACCATAGACCTTGCTGCGAATCTGACTGACCAAATAGCCCTGCGTGTAGGCAAAAGGCTCATGATTGTCAGGGGTAAACAACACCCCATGAGCGTTCAGGACGTCGACCGTAGTGTGCAGAGCCTCATGCCAAATGGTCTCCTCGCGATACTTGTCGGCATTAAAGGCAATGCACGACAACTGCCCTTGCTCTGTGGTGGCGAAAAACGACATCCCATAAATGCTGTCGCCGATCTCGCTTTGCCCAATGCCAGGGCCATTGGGGAAGACGAAACTCAGGTCGTTAGGAAGGTTGGTCAGGCTAGTGAAAATCACCACCTCAGAACCATACGGTTCAATACGAGCGATATGGGCACCCACGCGCTGAATGCGTCGGCGCTCACTGGCGGTCAATAGCTTTTTCATGCCTCAGACCTCTCAACGGACACCTTGGCCTTGTAGTGCTTCTCGATGATCAGGCTGGGCTTTAAGTCGCTTACAAGATCTGTGTGAGTGGTGGCCACGATGACCGTAGCACCTACTTTCCGAGCGGTGCGCTGGACGTTGAACGACACCACCTTGGCAGTTTCACGATCAAGGACGGCGCAAAACTCATCGGCCACCCAAACGTCGGCGTTGGACTCAATGACCTTCGCCAATTTGAAGCGATACTTTTGACCGTCGGACAACTGATCAGGCGTTCGCACTAACAGATAGGCATCGTTCAGACCGGCCAGTGAGAGCAAACGAATGGCGTCATTGGTGGTTTCGCCAATCTGATCCACCAGCGGCTTATCCAGCAGCTCAATCTCGTCGATGTTGGCAACACGATGACCGCGATTCCGCAGCTCGGCGGCCAGCTCACGAAGCACCAGTGACTTGCCGGAACCTGACTGACCGTTGATATACACCACATCGCCCATTTCGACAGTGATCGGGAGGTTGTCGTAAATAACGAAGTCGCGCTCTTCTAAGCCCAAGCCAAAAGCCTCTGCCACCTCCAGAACGCGCTCGGTCTGCATGACGCGAGAGCTAAATCGCTTATCGACGTTGATGACCTCACAAAGAACACTCATCGCTTACTTCCTCTTTCGGGCATAGCTAAATCCAGGTCGCAGCGGTCAATCAGCTCCAAAAAGGCATCGAGACCAGATTTTTTGGCACGAAACTCCACTTCCGCCATGAAGTTGGCAAACTTGCGCTGCTGATCGGCAGGGACACGTTTGAACCCTAGTAAGTCAGTGACAGCGACATCGGTGGTCTTTGCTTCACGAATGGTTTCGTCGTGTTGACGCTGAGAAGCGGCCATTTCCTCTTCGAGATCACTAATGATGGTTTCCGTATCAAAACCAGCGGTGAGATCGTCGGTCAAAACCGACCACTCCTTGTCGTCAAAGCCAAGAAGAGGGTCATCGTTGCCTTCAAGAAGCTCGGCAATTTCCTCTTTCATCATCACCACGTCGTAGTCGAGGCCAACAGACTTGTTTTCCTCGATACGCCAGCGCTTCACCTCATCATCCGTGAGGTCGCCACGCACAATCACCGGAACTCGCTCAAGCCCCAGTTGCATGGCAGCCTCGCGTCGACCATGACCCGCGATGATCACCAAGTTGCGATCTACCTGAATGGCGTTGCCGGTAGAGAAGCCATACTTGGTCATGAGCGCTTTAAGCACGTTGATGTGGCTCTGCGGGTGCTTTTTGACGTTCTTATCGTAGGGAATCAGGTCTTTCGGATTCATGAAGACCATTTTCTGCTCGACACGCTCACTCATCGTCAAACTCTCCCGCCAGGAATACCAAGGCGTCACCGGCACTGGTCAGGGAGTCAGCATCTTCAAAACCTTGCTCGGCTTTGATGCGATTGATGACTCGCTGCACGCGCTCAACATCATCCATCGCCACTTTGAAGCGAAGGATCTGATGGGTCTGAATGGGCGTTTCGCGCTTTTCCTTTGTGACCTCGATGTCATCCAGGTCGTCGTTCAACTCATCCTCAAGGGCATCCAGGTCGATGTTGGCGGTAGTCAGCAGCTTATCCATGTCCTCGCTAGAGTAGGGCATGAAAGAGGCAAGATCGGCGTCCTGAGACAGCTCGTCTAACAGAGCCGCCAATTCAAAAGCGTCGTCTTGGCCGTAGCGGCCGTTATCGAGCAGCATTAGCTCTTTAGCTCGCTCATCACCGATGTAACCAACGTTCTGAACGTCTACCTCATGAAGACCCTCTTCAATGGCAATTTGAGCGCGATGCTCGCCACCGATGATTTCCAAGGAGCCATCGTCAAGCTCGCGAGCTACGATGACGCCAATCAACCCATTACGGCGAATGCTGGTTCGCAGCTTCTCCTCGTTCTCGGCAGACACCTTGTTGGTATTCCAGGGGTTTCGCCGTAACAAACGCGGATCAACTTTCGTTAGTTTTGACATTTTGTGCTAATATCCATCGTTAGTAATCGTGACTTGTCACGACTCTTTTGGCCTGCTAGATAAGTAAGCGGTTACTTACTTAAAATATAAGGCAAAATACCGCAGGAGACCAGCGGAATGACTTCAGTCGTAAGGATTGCCAGAAACGCTCGGATGGCTCAGGTAGTGGATGCCGACGCCACCATCAAAGGCATTGTGCAATCACTCCTGTCGTATCAGGTGGCGGGCGCAGAGTTCAGCGATTCCGCCAAGAGTGGCGCATGGGATGGAACGAGCACGTTTTTTGAATGGGCCACAGGAAAATTCCCTGCTGGATTTACGAAGCCGGTAATGACCGAGCTTTCAAAGAAGGGCTATAACGTTCAGTTGATTCAAAAGCCATTACCAGAACCTCTGGGGCCGGTTATGCCAGCAATCGACCCCTTTGGCTACACGCCTGAATATGACTACCAGCTCAAGTGCGTCAATGCGCTTATTCGCGAAGGTCAGGGCATTTTTCAGATCGCAACAGGTGGAGGAAAAAGTCGGTGTTGTAACATTGCCGTTTCACGCATCCGTCGACCCACGCTTTTTCTGACCACTCGTGGCGTTCTGATGTATCAGATGAAGCGCGCCTTTGAAGCGGCGATGAAGTATCAAGCCGACAACGGCGATCACTACTGGAAAGGCCGTCAAGTGGGTGTGATTGGTGATGGCGAGTGGAACCCTCGCAAGTCAGTCACAGTAGGCATGGTTCAAACGCTGGCCATGCGTTTGAAAGAGCCGGATCGTTCAAAATCGAAGGCTGAACAGGCTAAGCAAGCTCGTATCCGCGAACAAACGCTGAAATACCTGGCATTGGTCGAATTTGTGGTGCTTGAGGAGGCCCACGAGGTCGGCGGTGATAGCTATTACCGAATCCTCGATGTGTGCAAAAACGCTCGTTATCGCATGGCGTTGACAGCTACCCCCTTTATGCGAGACGACCAAGAGTCCAATATGCGCTTGTTGGCCTGCACGGGGCCGGTGCTGATCAAGGTATCTGAAAAGATGCTCATTGATCGTGGTGTGTTGGCAAGACCCTATTTTCGATACCACAACGTTGGGTATTCTCCCGACCGAGCCGGTATCGACGATATGAAAGAGCTAACCATCGGAAGCACTCGACTCGGAAGAGGGACAGGTTGGCAGCGAGCGTATAAGCTCGGTGTCATTTACAATGAACAACGCAACCGTGCGATTGTCGATGAAGCGGTGCGTGCAGCTAGCATGGGATTACCTGTGATGATCCTGGTGCTGCAAAAGAATCACGGGCGTTTGCTGGAGAAGCGTCTGAAAGAAGCTGGGGTTCGATCTAGCTTTGTATTTGGCGAATCAAAGCGCGATACTCGACAGCAGGCGTTAAATAATCTTCGGGATGGGAAGATTCAAGCGCTGATTGGTTCTACCATAATGGATGTAGGTGTCGATGTTCCTGCTGTGGGTTGTGTGATACTTGCAGGGGGAGGAAAAGCAGAGGTTGCATTAAGACAGAGAATTGGACGAGGGTTAAGAGCGAAGAAAAATGGGCCAAACGTAGCGTTCGTCGTGGACTTTATCGATACGGCCAATAATCACCTCCGCAAACACTCAATTGAAAGATTGGCAATAGTTCAAAACACGCCTGGATTTTCTGAGAATATCATTTATAGTCCAGCCGACTTTGAGTTTTATAAGCTGGGTGTTGCTGCGGCATGAGAGCAAATTTAATGAGTAAAAAAGATACTGTAACCGCAAACATTGCCCTTAATTCGGAAGCTCATAGGCATTTGCGATTTATAGCAGCCAAAACTGGACTCACTAACAGTGAAATACTTGAGTGTTTTCTTTTGGCTTTAAATTACGAGCAAGCAGTCAGTCTACTGAAACCCTATATTGATAACAAACAAAACAAACCTGCAAAAGAAGAGTCGGTTACTCAACCGCTCAGCCCAGAACGGGTTAAGGAAATCCTTGCTCTTTTAAAAAAATAAATCGCGCCTAAATAAAAGGGCGCTTTTGTAGCGCCCTATTTGTCATGCTCGATAAGCGGTGCTGGTGATCGGTATTACTTCAATATCTACCATTGGCTCTGCGAATTGTTGCGTTTGAATTTTGTCTCCGCCAAATGTCAACGATGCTATCACAATAGCCAGTATTGAGATTTTCATGGCGACAACTCGTGACTCAAATAAACCAGCACGTAGCCTATAATCGCCAATGCAAAAGCGGCGAACACGACGACTACCGGCCCTGCAAATACCCAGAACCAACTTACCACCTCTAAACCGAAACTCCGGGCAGTAACAAACGCTAATCCCCAAAGCATCGAGGTCATTGAAGCAATGATGCCAGCGACACCAGCGAGAAAGATGACAACTCGCAATGGCAAAACGAACCACTTACACATGATCTAACACCTCTTTAAGCGCAACCAAGATTTCACTCTTCTCACGCGTAATAGCAGAAACGCCCTTTAAATGACCTTCGACGAAACCAAGAACGGTTGGCAGAGCGACGACCTGATGCTTTGACACAAAGTCTTGGCAGCCCTCGACGTCTAAATAGCCAAAAGCCACGCTGGGGTTCTCAGAGCCGATCTCCTGAAGGACGGGAACCATTGATTCACACGGGCGACCACACCAGGGAGCGCGCAACAAAACCACGCAGCGCGGGTTCTGTGCGATGAACAGCTCTGGGTCGCGACCAATCAGGTTACGCATTGGTCAAGAGTTCGTTAGGGTCGACAGGGTGCAGCGCCTCCGACATCGCATCGATCACAGACTCAATACGTTCGTTACGCTTCAAGATCATGGCTTTGCGTGCCATTAGAGAGTCGATTTGAGCGTCGATTTGGTCGACGACGCTCTCTGACTTTGCCAGGGCATCGATTAAGCCGTGTAGGGCGCGCTCTGACTGAATAAGGGCATTGTCAGCGATGTGGTCGCAGGATTCGGGTTTGGCAGAGAAGATCGACATGGTGAAAGCCTTGTAAGTAAGCGATGACTTACTATCTTAGCCGGTATAAGGGGAGAAGGGCAATAGTCTCCTGCGGTTGCCGTGTGGCATCTGGTTAGTTATAACTAGGTAGCGCTATCTTCAAAATTAAAACTGTGAGTTTAAATAACAGGGAATATAATGTTTAAAAACATGACACTAGGTTCGTTTATCTCTGCCGCCGTTCTAACTGGCTGCCTATCTCAAAACGCTTGGGCAATGACTGAGCAGGACGCGGTGCAAAAAATGTATGACGTGGCCGAGGCTGCGGTCTGCAACGATTCAATGGGGCCAGAAGAATTCAAAGCGGTGCGAGTTCAAGAGCCTTTGGATGAAGAGGTGATCGGCTCATATGAGACAGAGTATGCAGTGGCCTGGCATAGCAGCCTGGGTTGTGATGGTGGTCGTAGCGTCACATGGCAGGTAAGTTTCGTGGGAGCTGGCGTGGCAGAGCTGTTCTACGTTGACCTGACAAGACCCCCTATGCAGATTCCGTTCTTGGACGTTACCAGCATAGAGCTGACGGACTACAACAACCTTCTGATAATGGGGGAGGCGTATGGTCCAGGCGGGTCTAATTGGGATTTTGCGGACAAGCGGGTGGTTATGACGCAAGGGGGCGAGATCGTCTCTAGCGAGCTGATGATTGATGGCGAGTGGGTCGCCGAAGAAGATGTAATTTAATCACTGTGCGCTTTACACAATTTTTAAGTTAATTATGTGCAAAACCTCTATTTATGAGTCATTTTTAACTTAAAGTTAACGATCTTTTAATTTGCGAGACTGAAAAATACAGCAGCAAGCCATTGTTGACAAATAGGAGGGGGGCTGTATAATGCTTCCCTTTTTTTTGGAGATGATGATGAGTAGTCAGTATTGGAGATTTCAGTATAACGCCGACGCACTCAAAGAAATTATAGATTCGGGGAAGCTGGTGTTTCCAGAGTTAAATGCAAATGCTGCCGGTAAATATAACACCGTAGAGAAAGTTGTATCTGACATGTCTCTAGGTGCCTTCATAATATTAGCTAACTTCAATTTAAATGATAGATCAGCAACTGTAAAAGCAGCCGGTATTGTCACCGATGTGAGTGATAGCGCAGTGTGCGTCCAATGGAAAAAACTTATCCCTAGTTTAAGCCTTGTTCCTCATAAAATTGGAGCGGAACAATGGAGAGAAGAGCCAGTTTTTCTAATGAATCTTCCTAGGGCACGTGAATTTAAGCTTGATAAGTTGAAAAACAAGCATTTCTGAAATTAAATAGAGTAGAGCCATCAAGATGGCTCTACTGGTATTAAGAGTTTTCGTTATACATCCTATCCGAAATTCCTATGGCTAATACTGGACAACCACCAGCTCCACCACCAAGAATTCTTGGTATTAATTTATCCATATGGGTAGTCGAATTGCCGTAAGAAGGTCCTTTTCCTAACTGATTAAATATTGCTTGTAGTGAGGAGGCTCTGGTAACAATGACTCCAACAGAAATTATATTCAATTGATGGAGAAGCCTAAAGTTATTTAGGTCGCGGTCATAGAATGGATCTTTGTTATTCCATTCAATTTCCAAGCCTATTCGGTTTTTGTAACAGTCAATTTTATGTGTTGGTGTGTTCATGCTGTTATTGTCAACATCTATATTGACATTGAATTTTCGTTCTTCCCAGCCCCTCCTATATAGTTCGCCATCAAGATAAGCAGAAATAGGTGATTTATTTCTGCCTGGGGAGATGATATCGCTTCGACGCAATACATAAGTCGATAAAACTTCAAGAATATCTACCCATTCACTATGAAAGTCATTTTTTAAAATTGGTATAGGATGAATCGCCCTGGGTTTCGTAGACACCTCCAGGCCTTATACTAAAGGTATCTAGGAGGATCCATGAGCCGTCCCCGT